>JAUYKM010000018.1 GCA_030699125.1 Candidatus Daviesbacteria bacterium
ATTTTCCCACTGGCATCAATGATATGTTTTTCTCTTTTAATATCTTTTATTGAAAGTTTATTCGTAGAAAAGCTTTGCTTATTAGTACTCATTTTTTTATTTTGGACGTCTTTCTTTTTATAGTTGGCTTTTGTGCAATAACTTTTTTCTTGGGGGGTGTTGGTTTTATCTCTTCAGCTCCAATCAAACTCATCTTAACCCTCATAGTTTGATCACCCGGTCTTCTACCCATCTTAACAAGTGATGTATAACCTGAGGTTCTATCACCTAACTTTGCTAAAATTTCTTTAGTTAATCCAAACTGGTAGAATTTTTTCTCCTTAGCCAGATTAATCACTTTATCAACCAGGCCTTTTATGGATTTAGCCTTGGCTTCTGAAGTCGCAATAGTCCCGTGTGTAAAAATGGCTTGGACTAAACCTTTAAAGAGTGTCTCACGGGTATCTTTATCTCTTCCAAGGTGTTTGCCATAAACTCTATGCCTCACGCAAAGACAACCCCCTCTCAGTCAGCTTTTCCGAAATCATACTTAAGGATTTAGCACCCAAATTTTTTGCCTTTAGGAGTTGAGCTCTTGGGATATTGATTAAATCCTCAATTGTTTCAATTTCAATTGCCTTTAAGGCATTGGTGATTCTAACCGGCAAATCTAATTCTTCTACAGTTAATTTCAATATTTCCTCAGAAATTTTTGGAGTTTCATCTTCTTCCTCTTCTATCTGCGGCTCATATATATTTTTAAAACTTTCTGATAGTATTTTGGCTGTTTCATTTAAAGCCTCAATAGGCTTGATTGTACCATCTGTGGTAATATCTAAAATTAGTTTATCAAAATCCGTACTTCTACCTACACGAGTTGGTTCAACTGAATAATTAACAGCCACAATCGGACTAAATAGAGCATCAATTACGATAACACCCATCTGATTTGTTTTTCTTTCCTCTGCTTGAGAGTAACCCTTACCTTTTTCTGCAATCATTTCCAAATTTAATTTTGCATTCGCAGAAGTTAAGGTAGCGATATGTTGATCTCCATTAACAATCTCTCCATCGCCCTCTATTTCCAAATCTTTTGCTTTAACTTCCTTTTTGCCTGATGTTTTGATCTTTAATTTGATTGGACTATCTGAGTAAACCTTGGGGCGGATCTTTTTAATATTTAAAATAATTTCAATCACATCTTCTTTTATTCCATCGATGGTGGAAAACTGATGCGCCACTCCATCAATTTTAATTGAAGTGACTGCCCCACCGCCCAAGACAGTTAAAAGTACCCTTCTTAAACTATTTCCCAATGTATGACCAAAACCTGCCTCTAAAGGTTCTATACTTAATTTAGCAGAATTGTCCGATGATTGTTCTGTCTTTACTTTAAACATAAATTAATTTACCTTGAATAGTATTCCACAATTAATTGTTCCTCAATTGCTTGTTCCATCTCATCCCTTTCCGGTCTTCTTAAAACCTTGCCAAAAGTAGCTTCTCTTTCAAGCCACCCCGGCAAGGTAGATTGTTCTTCAATCTCTTTTTTGACCAGAGTATTATCTCTCAATTGAGGCGATAATGCAATAGTTTGACCTATATCCGTAGTATATGAGGGAATATTAATTTTTTTATTGTCAATTGAAATATGTCCGTGTGTAACTAATTGCCTGGCTTGGGCCCTGCTTTTGGCAAGACCTAATCTGAAGACTACATTATCTAATCTTCTTTCCAAGAGCTCAAGAAGCATTAGACCCGTTGCTCCCTTTACTTTACTGGCTCTTTCAAAATATTTTCTAAATTGTCTCTCTAATATTCCATAAAATCTTTTGGCTTTCTGTTTTTCTCTTAGCTGAAGTCCATATTCAGAAACTCTTTTTCGTCTTCTGGCACTACTTCTTTGACCAGGATTTATCACTCCCTTTCTTTCCATGGCTTTAATATCTTTACTAAAAAGAGGTAAACCTTCTCTTTTGGATAATCTTCTTTTGGGACCAGTGTATCTTGCCATTTTTTATACTCTCCTTCTCTTTTTTGGTCTAGGGCCATTATGGGGAATCGGCGTCACATCAGCAATCATGGTAATATTTATTCCTGTTCCTCTTAAGGCTTTGATCGTAGCATCTCTACCTGGTCCAGGTCCTTTAATATAGACTTCACAAGAACTTATTCCTATCTCTTTTGCCTTTTGGGCAACTTTCTCCATGGCAGAAATGGCCGCAAAAGGGGTGGCTTTTCTGGCTCCTTTAAATCCGGAAGAACCGGAAGTTGCCCAGGCCAAAGTTTTACCAGAATTATCTGTCAGAGTAACCAGAGTATTATTAAAAGTGGCAGTAACATAAACTCTACCAGCAGTTATTCTTTTTTCCTCTTTTTTTGTTTTTGCTCCAAAGGACTTTGTTTTTATCTGCTTTTTTGTCATTTTTCAGCCTCTTTGGTTTCTGGTGCTTTTATGCCCGTTTTTGATTGGATCTCTTTACTAATTGCTCCCACTGTTTTTCTTTTTCCTCTTCTGGTCCTGGCATTACTCCTGGTTCTTTGACCTCTGGTAGGTAGACCTCTTTTATGTCTTAAACCTCTATAACTGCCTATTTCTTCCAGTCTTTTGATATTTTGTTCCACTTCCTGTCTTAAATCTCCCTCTACTTTAAATTTTTCTATTGCTTTCTGTAATTTTCCAATCTCTTCCTCTGTTAACTCTTTAACTTTTTTAGCAGCATCTATCCTTGTTTCTTTTATTACATTAACCACATTGGAGCGGCCTATTCCAAAAATATAGGTAAGTCCAATATCCAATCTTTTATTTTCCGGTAAATCTACTCCTGCTATACGTGCCATAAATTATCCTTGTCTTTGCTTATGCCTAGGATCACGGGGGCATATTACATACAACACGCCCTCGCGCTTGACTATTTTACAAAATTTACATCTTATTTTTATGCTAGCTGCTACTTTCACGTTTTTAATTCTCCTTATTTCAATCTAAATGTAATTCTCCCTTTATCCAAATCATATTGAGGACTCATTTCAATCCTTACCCTATCTCCCTCCAAAAGCCTAATATAGTGCATCCTCATTTTACCTGAAATATGACATAAAATGATTCTGCCTACCAACTCAGGCAGTTGGGCACTTCTATCAATCCCTACTCTAAATAAAGTATTAGGCAAAACTTCCAATACTTTGCCTTCCACCTCAATTACATCTTTAGCCATTATTTAGGTCCTCGGTATTTTATCAAATTTAGGTTCATACTACAAGCCCATAATTCTTGTTCTACAAGAATTAACAGGTTCTGCGAGTACTGCGATATAATTCCTCCCATCGCAGGACGAGCAGGTCCTTATAATTACGTATGTCTCCAGTCTGTTAAAACTTCCGCTCTCCTCTTTCCTATTACCACAGTCATCTCAAAAAGTCCTCCCCAAGACCCATCAGCTGAGGAGTAAGTCCATCCATCCTTATCCAAAGTTACTTCAGGTGTTCCTTT
This sequence comes from Candidatus Daviesbacteria bacterium, assembly GCA_030699125.1. Taxonomy (GTDB): domain Bacteria; phylum Patescibacteriota; class Microgenomatia; order Daviesbacterales; family UBA10151; genus JAUYKM01. The sequence goes on from JAUYKM010000018.1 coordinate 3,473, forward strand.
TGTATAGATAACCTCAATTGCCAAACTCATTCCTATCTTTAAATCTTTGCCTGTTCCCCTCTTTCCATACCCGGCTACCTCAGGATCCTCATGTAATTTTTTGCCAATGCCATGTCCCACCAGACTTCTCACTATATGATATCCCAAACCTTCAACTTTGGACTGGATAGCCTCTGATATATCACCGATTCTATTCCCCGAAACTGCCTGTGCTACCCCATCCCATAAAGCTTCCTCACCTACTTTAAGAAATCTCTCTTTCTCTTTATTGCTTTTTCCATCTTTTTCCTTTACCAAGATCGTCCAAGCGCAATCCGCATGCCAACCTTTATAAACAGTAGCCAAATCAATACTGACTAAATCTCCTTCTCTTATTTTTCTTGCAGTTGGAATCCCGTGTACTACTTCTTCATTAACAGTAATGCAGGTGGCAAATTTATACCCTGGTACGCTTTTATAAGACAGATCACCACCCAATCGATAAATTTCATCCTCGGCAATTCTATTTAATTCCAACTCACTTATTCCTACTCTGATTGAATTAAGAGCTCGTTTTAGGGCAGAGGAAGCGATATAAGCACTCTTTCTCATTAAGCTATGCTCATAGCTGTTCCTAACCACCGGTAGCCTTTCTGATATTTTCAAAGATTGGCCCGATTTCACCACTTCCATCAACTATTGACAACAAACCCAACCTTTGATAATAATCCAAAATTGGATCTGTCTGCTCATGATATATATTAAGTCTTTCAGTTATCAATTCCCTGGTATCGTCTTCTCTTCCTCTTTTCAAAAGTCTACTTATAGATTCTTCGTCAGAAATTTTTAAATAAATTACCTTATCAAAATTTGGCTCAAATAATCTTATCTGTTCCATATTTCTAGGATAACCGTCCAAAATATAACCATTTTGGCAATCGTCTTTAGCCAATCTTTTCTTTACCAGGGAGACTGTTGTCTCATTATCAATCAATTTACCCCTGTCGTAAATCTTTTTAATTCTTCTACCCTCATCACTATCTTCCTCTTTAAATTTTCTAAAAATCTCTCCGGTGGAAATTACAGGAACTTTAAGCTTTGCAGATAAAAGTTTTCCCTGAGTTGATTTTCCTGATCCCTGTGGACCAATTAAAAGTATTCTCATGATCGCCTGGCAAATACCTCATAACTTTTCTCAATCAGTTTAGATTCAAATTGTTTGGCTGTATCCATAATCACCGATACCACAATCAAAAGCCCTGTTCCTCCTAAAACTAAAGTGGTAATGCCGGTAACTTGAGTGGCAATTGATGGCAATATGGCCACAGTTCCCAAAAAGATCGCTCCTGCCAAAGTCACTCGCACCATAATGTAATTAAGGTAAGAGGCAGTGGCAGTCCCCGGCCTGATCCCCGGGATAAATCCATTATATTTTTTTATTTCATCAGACACTTTAACCGGATTAAAAATAACTGCTGTGTAGAAAAAGGTAAAACCAACCACCAATAAGAAATAAACTAAATTATAAATGAGATTAGTGGGGCCAAAATTAGCAGCCAACCATCTGCCCAAAAAAGCAAGTTGCATCTGATTTACATTAGATAAATACTGGCCGGCAAAAGAAGGAACCAAAACCAGAGAAACTGCAAAAATAATGGGGATGACCCCTGCCTGGTTAACTCTTAAAGGTAAATAAGTTTTGACATCATCTTTTAAGATTTTCCCCCCGACAAACCTTCTGGCATACTGAACAGATATTTGTCTTCTTCCCTCATTAATAAAAACTACGGCTGCAATTACTGCCAGCGATAGAGCGGAAAAAATCAGTATATTTAAAATTTGAGTCTGTTCAATAATGGAGGCTGTCTGAGTAACTACCACCGGAATTCTGGAGACAATTCCGGCGAAAATCAAAAGAGAAATCCCATTACCGATACCATATTCCGTAATCAGCTCCCCCAGCCACATCAGAAGAACGGTACCGGCAGTGAGTCCCACCACAATGGCGGCAATCTGAATGGGGGTCGCACTTGATAAAATCCCCTGATTAGTCAAAAGTACAAACATGCCTATAGCTTGTACAACAGCCAATGGTACAGCCAAATATCTGGTATATTGATTGATCTTTTGTCTGCCATAATCTCCTTCTTTAGATAAGGCCTCAAGCGAGGGTACAATCATGGTTAAAAGCTGCATAATAATTGAGGCATTAATATAGGGGTTTAATCCCAGGGAAATAATGGAAAAATTAACCAAAGTTCCTCCGGAAAAAATATCCAAAAGCCCCAAAAGCTGATTGGAGGCAAAAAGATTTCTTAATGCTACAAAATCAATGCCCCCTACCGGAATATGGGCAATAATTCTAAAAAGAATGATTATGCAAACGGTAATAAAAATTTTCCGCCTTAGTTCAGCAATTTTAAAAGCATTAATAATGGGATCTAAAATATTAGACATCTACTTTTCCCCCAATTTTTTCAATAGCCTTTTTAACATTTTTCGAAACAGGCAATTTGACAATTAAGGCTTTTTCTAACTTTCCTTTTAAAAGAATTTTTATTCCAGATTTTACATCCTTCTCGTTGACAACTTTTGCCTTGATTAATTGTTCCAAATCTATCTTTGAACCTTTAGGGAAAACGTTTAACTTGGATAAATGAACGATTTTAGGTTTTGAGGAAATCTTAGGATTACCCTGTCCTTTTCTTAAAGGCAGTTTTCTGTAAAAAGAAACGTCCCCGGTGAATCTTAGAGGAATTTTTTCTCTAGATTTTTGTCCTTTTGATCCCCTGGCTGAAGTTTTTCCCTTACCAGAGCCTATTCCCCGCCCTATCCTCTTTTTAGATCTGGTCTTAATTTTTGTTAATTCATTTAGTTTCATCTTTACTGCCCCCATTAACTTTTCTCAGTCTTTTTAGAGCTTCCAGAGTGGCATAAACATTTGAGGCCTGATTAGAGGTTCCCAATATTTTGGAAACAATATCATGAATCCCGGCTGCTTCCACCACAATCCTCACTGCCCCTCCCGCAATCACTCCAGTACCCAAAGGAGCAGGTTTTAAAAGTACTCTGGCTGCTCCTAATTTAATTAAAATTTGATGGGGAATTGTTTTACCTTTAAGCGGTACTTCTATCATGTGTTTTTTGGCATAAACTGTGGCTTTATTCACGGCCGATCTGACTTCTTGGGCTTTACCTAAACCTACTCCCACTTTGCCGTTTCTATCCCCCACCACAACCAATACTGAGAGAGATCTTTTATCTCCTCCTTTGGTCTTTTTAGAAACCCTATTCACTTGTACTACTTTTTCAAAATATTCTTCTACGTTATTATCCATAACTTTATTAGAAATTTAAAATTCTAACCCCCCTTCTCTTGCTCCTTTGGCAAGTTGGGCTACTCTTCCATGATACAGAAATCCTCCTCTATCAAAAACAACTGTTTTAATCTTTGCCTTCAAGGCCTTTTTGGCAATATCCTGACCAACCTTATATGCTCTTTCTTTTTTTACCCCCTTTTGCTTATAATCTGATGCCGAAAATAAAGTTTTCCCTCCCTTATCATCAATAATCTGAGCATAGATATGTTTATTGGCCCGAAAGATGGCCAGTCTTGGCATATTCTCTGTACCCAGTATCTTTTTTCTAACTTTAATATGTCTTTTAATCCTTGATCGTCTTTTCATATAAATTAAGCTGATCCTCCCGGAGTGCCTGGCATACCTATTTTCCCGCTTTTACCTAACTTCTTTCTGACATATTCACCCATCATTCTAATACCTTTACCTTTATAAACATCCGGCTTTCTTACTTTTCTAATATTGGCTGCTACCTGACCGACTAACTGCTTATCTATACCAATTACTTTTATTTTGGTATTATCTGATATCTCAAAGCTGATTCCTTCCGGGGCTTTAATTTCTACCGGATGTGAATATCCAACATTTAGGCTAATATGGTCAGAACCACCTTGTACTCTAAAACCGACCCCTATCAGTTCCAAATTTTTACTCCATCCCTCAGTTACCCCATTAATCATATTGACAATAATATTTCTGACCAATCCTTGTAGTGCCTTGGTCCTTTTTTGATCATTTTTCTTACTTATAACAATCCTATTTGCAGCTATTTCCACCGAAACTAATTTCTCCACATGAAATTTTAAGCTTCCTTTAGGCCCGGTTACTTTAATAAAGCTTTCCATCTTTTCAACTGTAACCCCTTCCGGTATTAAAATAGGTGCATCTCCCACTCTACCCATATATTTGTTTAACCCTACCAAACTAGGGCCATGACCTCCCCTCCTAGATGTTTTTTTCTGGCTTCTTTATCAGTCATAATACCTTTTGGAGTAGAAATAATAGCAATTCCTAACCCACTTAAAACTCTTGGTAACTCGTTTACCCCTTTATAAACTCTAAGGGAAGGCTTTGAGATTCTTTTTAAATCTGTCAGTGCAGGTTGTCTGTTGATATATTTCAGAGAAACAAACACCTCATGATTTTTTTCTTCAACAGAATCAATATATCCTTCTTTTTGAAGTAATTTCATAATTTTTATAATCAGTTTAGAATAAGGTTGACTGACTGATTCCTTACCTACTCTATAACCGTTTTTAATTCTGATTAATGCATCTCCAATTGAATCTGATACCATAATTACCAACTCGCTTTCTTTACTCCGGGCAATTGCCCAAGATAAGCCAACTCTCTAAAACATAATCTGCAAAGTCCAAATTTTCTGATATATGCTCTTGATCTACCACACCTTAAACAACGGTTTTTCTTTTGCACATCATATTTAAATTTATTTTTTACAATATTACTGACCTTGGCCATATTAGCTTTCCTTTCTGAAAGGCATCCCCAAACTCTCTAAAAGTTTAAAACCCTCCTCACGAGTCTTGGCAGATGTGGTGATGGTTATTGCCAACCCCCTTACTTTATCTACACTCTTATAATCAATCTCCGGAAAAATGGTCTGCTCTTTCAAACCGATATTTAAATTACCCTGACTGTCAAAAGATTTTTCCGATACTCCTTTAAAATCTCTCACTTTGGGTAAGACGATACTAATTAGTTTATCCAAAAAATCATACATCCTCTCTCCTCTTAAGGTCATCATCATGCCTATTGGCTGACCCTGACTCACTTTAAAAGATGCCACCGATTTTTTGGCATATGTCACCTGAGGTTTCTGGCCCGATAATTGGGATAAATAAACCTTAGCTTTATCTAATATACCCTGATCATCTTTGGCATCTCCCAATCCTATACTGATTACAATCTTTTCCACAAAAGGTACAGCCATCATGTTTTTTAGACCCAATTCCTCTCGTAATTTTCCTTTTACTTCCTTAATATATTTATCTTTCAGTCTGCTCATTTTTAAATAATCTCCTTCTTACATTTTTTGCAAATTCTTACCTTTATATTTCCACTAATCTTAAATCCCACTCGTGTTACTTTATGACAATTCGGACAGATCAAGGCCACATTAGAAATATTCATAGGTTTAGGAAGATCAATGATTCCCCCTTCAATATCTCTGTATTTTTTAACATGTCTTTTATAAACATTAGCCCCCTCCACAAACAATTTCTTTTGTTTTCCCAATACATACGCCACTTTAGCCTCCTTACCTCGATCTTTTCCTAATAAAATTTTGACTTTGTCACCTTTTTTAATCTTCATTACCATACCTCCTGGGCAAGCGAAATAATCTTTGAATACCCCACGTCTCTAACCTCCCTAGCTATCGGCCCAAAGATTCTGGTAGCTCTTAGGTTTCCATCATTATCCAAAATCACGGCTGCATTATCATCAAATTTAATATAAGAACCATCATCCCTTCTCAACTCCTTTTTGGTTCTGACAATTACAGCTTTAACAATTTCATGTTTTTTGACCTGACCATTTGGATCAGCTACTTTAACTACTGCCACTACCAACTCTCCCAGTTTAGCCTTACGTTTACCAGAACCTCCCAAAGGTTGAATTACCTGTAGGATTTTTGCTCCGCTATTGTCTGCTACCACCAATCTGCTTCTATGTTGAACCATTATTTAGTCATCAGCTATCAGCTATCAGACTCTCCTCTCTTTTTTCTTGGCCTTTTTTGTTTTTCTTCTATTTTATCTGCTAGCTGAGGACTGTTAACTGTAGACTCTTTCTGCTTTTTCTTCTCCGGCATTACTTCTTCAACTACTCTTTTGGCCTCCTCTTTTAACTTCTCCGCAGTTAACTCTTCCAAGTTTTTACCCACCACTTTAATAATTTTGAAATGTTTCTTTTTTGAAACTGGTCTTATTTTGAGAATTTCCACTATATCTCCTATCTTTACTCCAATTGAATCATCCACCAGATACTTTTTACTTCTGATAAAACTTTTTTTATACAAAGGATGGACAGCCTTTCTTTCCACTAAAACTGTGGCAGTATTTTTTAATTTGGTGGAAACTATTCTACCGATCATTTCTTACCTCCGGTTTTTCTGGCATCTGTTTTCTGTTTATCAGATTGACTAACAACTGATGAACTTTTATCCGACAACTGATTACTGAAAACTGATAACTGCTCTTTTTGCTTTATCACAGTCAACACCTGGGCCAAATCTTTTTTCTTTTTGTGAATCATCTTCGTATCCTTCATTTTCTTCATATTTTTATCCAAAGTTAAATCAGCAATTTCTTTTTCCAACCTTTTTGCTCTTACTTGCAATTCCTTAATATCTAATTTTTTTATTTCTGTCATTTCTGTTTTTTTCATTTTTATGAACCTCTCTCTACTAATCTGGTGTCAATCGGCAGCTTATGAGAAGCCAACCTTAACGCCTCATAGGCAATTTCTTTTGTTACAGCTCCCATTTCAAAAATCAGCTGGCCTGGTTTAACTACCGCCACATACCCCTCCACATCACCTTTACCCGAGCCCATTCTAGATTCGGCAGGATGCTTGGTAACTGGCTTACTGGGGAAAACTCTAATCCAGATACGTCCCCCTCTTTGGGTATAGTGGGCCATGGCCCGTCTGGCTGCCTCCAGTTGTCTGGAGGATAACCATCCGGCCTGCATCGCTTTTAAACCAAAGTTTCCAAAAGATAAAACATTACCCCTGGTGGCAACACCACCTCTTTTACCTCTAAATGCTTTTCTATATTTTGTCCTTCTAGGAGCTAATAAAGCCATTAAATTTCCACCTCTCCTTTGTTTATCCAAACTTTCACGCCCACATATCCTGATTTAGTCAAAGCCGGATATGATGCAAAATCAATATCTGCTCTCAAAGTATGGAGCGGCATGGTGCCGGAAGCTTTCCACTCTCTTCTGGCAATTTCTGCACCGCCGATTCTCCCGGACAAAACTACCTTCACTCCTTTACCGCCTGCCCTCATAACCCTATCTATTACCTGATTCATCACTCTTTGGGCAGGTAATCTTCTTATCAATTGTTCAGCCACAGATTGTGCCACAAGATAAGCAGATAGATCTTGAGATTTTATTTCCATGGGCACAATTTCCAAACTATTTTCATCTTTGGTGGCCAGCTCTTTCATCAGATATTTTTTAAGCTCAATCAAACCGGTCCCGCCTCGGCCGATTAATACTCCCGGTCTGGATACAAAAATCATAATTTTTAATTTATTAATAGCTCTCTCGATTTCAATAGCAGAAATTCCTGCTGGTCTTAATTTCTTTAACAGCAGTTGTCTAATCTTTAAATCTTCCTTAATAAATTCTTGATATTTTAAGCCACTGGCATACCAGCGGGATTGCCAAGGAGTACCAATTCCAAGCCTAAAACCAACCGGATTGATCTTCTGTCCCATCACTTACCCCCCTCATCACTTAGCACTATTTTAATATGGCTCATTCTTTTTGCATAAGGCTTAATTCTTCCTCTGGTACCTGCCCTAAATCTTTTCATCTTCATACTCTCATTAATTTCTAAACTCTTTACATTGATATTTTGAAGATCCATCCCCTTTTGTTTGGCATTTGCCAAAGCAGTCTTTAGAGCATATTGCAGAGTTTGAGCTGATGCTTTAGGGGTAATAGCCAAAATATCGATAGCCTCCTCAGGCTTCATTTTTCTGACCATATCAGCTATCAGTCTCAATTTTCGAGGGCTGGCATGTATAAATTTTTGTATGTGCATTGATTCCATATTTTAAGTCTTTTCCAAAGTTCGTTTTGTAACTGTACCATGCCCATGAAACTTCCTAGTGGGGGCAAATTCACCCAAACGATGACCTACCATAGACTCAGAGACATAAACAGATATAAAATTTTTCCCCTGATGAACCAAAAAAGTATATCCCACAAACTCAGGCGGGATCTGACAACGTCTGGCCCAAGTTTTAATAGGGGTTTTTGCTCCACCTGCCTTTTGAGCTTGCACTTTCTTCATTAATTTCTCATCAATATATGGTCCTTTTTTAGTTGATCTAGACATACTTTATTTCCTCCTGCTTAATATATATTTATTGGTCCATTTTTTCCTATTTCTGGTAATACCTACAGCCGGTTTGCCATATTTAGTCATGGGTTTTTTCCTACCAATGCCTGATCTGCCTTCACCGCCACCATGCGGGTGAGAGTGAGGATCTTGAGCCACTCCTCTAACTGTCGGCCTAACTCCCATATGACGCACTCTCCCGGCTTTTCCCAAAAACCTTTGCTTCATATCTTCATTGCCTAAACTGCCAATGGTGGCCATGGATTTTAGAGGCACCATCCTGATCTCACCGGAGGGCATTTTTAAATGAGCAAATCCTCCTTCTTTAGCGAGGATCTGTATGGATACACCAGCACTTCTTCCCAAAACTCCGCCCTTTCCTGGCATCATTTCTACATTATGCACTAGAGTGCCGATAGTTAAATTCTTAAGCTGCATGGCGTTACCTGGTTTTACTTCCACTTTTTCCCCAGAGATCAGTTTATCTCCCTTTTTAAGCTGGGCGGGAGCAAGGATATATCGGTATTCACCATCCTCGTATTTCACTAAAGCAATTGAGACATTTCTATTGGGATCATACTCTATTCCTACTACCTCGGCCTCTATGCCATATTTTTCTCTCTTAAAATCAATTTCCCGATAATATCTTTTATGCCTACCTCCCTGACCACGCACAGTTACTTGACCAAGAGACCTGCCGGAATGTTTCTTCAATATTGTCTTCAATCGTTTTTGATCCATATTTTTACTTTCCAGTGATTACCTTTCTCTGAGTAGTAGGAGCAGCTCCCACAGCAGTTTTTTCCACCTTTACTTTAGTCCTACCCAATAAATCTTTCTTTTCTTTTAACTTCACACCTTCACCCTCAGCTGTGGTAACTGTCACCTCTTCCTCCTTTGGTGTTTCAAAAAGAGCAATTTTATCACCTTTTTTAAGTTGCACTAAGACCTTTTTATATCCTTTGGTTCTATATTTTCTTCTGACCATCCTTCTTTGTTGTTTAGTTTCACCTTTTACGTTGATTGATTTCACATCTAATACTTTTACTCCAAATTTTTGGGCAACTTCCTTTGCTACTTGTGGCTTGGTTACCCATTTATTCACCTCAAAAGCATATAGTCCACTTTGGGCCAGTTTCATGCTTTTCTCAGTAATAATTGGTCTTTTTAAAATAATCATTTTCTTAATATCCCAACTGCTTCTTTAGTAATAATCAATTTGTCGTGTTTTAAAATCTCATATGCATTAATCAAATTAGCAGGTAAAATAGCCACATTCTCAATATTTCTGACGGCACGAACTAAATTATCTTTTTTATCTTCAGTCACAATTAAGGCACTTTTTATCTTTTTTTCCTTACCTGCCATTTTTTCCAAAAAATTGGCAACTTCTTTTGTTTTGCCTGTTGCCTTTTCCAAACCGCTTATGCCAGATATATTTTTATCTGTCATTTTTGATGAAAGGGCAGAAATAAGAGCTGCTCTTCTTATTTTTTTAGGCAAATTTAATATTGTCTTTCTGGGCTTTGGACCGAAAGCTATGCCTCCTCCTACAAAGATGGGGGCAGTAATAGCACCGTGCCTGGCTCGTCCCATACCTTTCTGTCTATAAATTTTGGCAGTAGAACCTCTCACTTCTCCTCTTTTCTTGGTTGACCCATAATGTCCCGTCCTATTTGTCAGGTAGACTCTCATGGCCTGAGAAAGTAGTTTCTTATTAACTTCTTGTCCAAAAATTTCTTTTGGTAAAATCATCGTACCCGCAGCTCTTCCGGTTAGGGAATAGACTGGAACAGATAAACCACTAGTTTTTGCAGTGACTGGCTTTGTAACCTTTTTTTCACTTTTCACCTTTAACTTTGTCGCCTCTGGCGAACCTCGCCTTTGGCGGGAACTTTGAACTTTCTTAACTGGCATCTTTTACCTCCTTATTTGGTGTCTCAGTTACTCCAACTTTAACAATATCAGCTTGTTCTGACTTTACACTCTCCACTTTCCCCTCTTCACTTTCATCAATCTTTTCTTCTGGTGGAGGAGTATAACCTTTAATCCTGCCCAACTTTGTCACCATCACCAAGCCGCCGGCTATTCCGGGCACAGCTCCTTTAATTGTTAAGAGATTTTTTTCCTTATCAATACTAACTACTTCCAAACCCGTAGTGGATACTTGTACATTACCCATATGACCGGCCATTTTTTTACCTTTATAAACTCTGCCTGGAGTTGTACCGGAACCAATAGCGCCGGGAGCGCGATGCCTGTCTGATTGGCCATGAGTTTTGGGACCGCCATGAAAGCCCCAACGTCTTACTCCACCCTGGAAACCCTTACCCTTAGATATACCAGTAACCTTCACCTCGTCACCAATAGAAAAAACCTGGTCCAACTTTACTTGTTGTCCAGGTTTTAGATCTCCCAAATCTTCCTTATCATCTCTAATCTCCCTAAACCATCTAATGGGTTGATCTATTCCTATCTTTTTTCCCAGTCCAAGTTGCGGTTTCTTAACTGATTTCTTTGTTCCATATCCCAACTGCACTGAGTTATACCCATCTTTTCCTACCTCAGATTTTATTTGGGTTATTACACTTGGTTTTATCTCCACTACGGTTGCTCCCACACGTCTTCCGCGGGAGTCATAAGTTGATGTCATGCCATTTTTAGTTCCCAGCAATGTGTTTATCATAATTTTGTATTTTTTTGCATTAAAAAGAGTGAGGCCTTTTTACAGGACGCTCACTCAGTATCTCGCCTAGATTCGCCGTATCCAGCGGACGCGCGATCTACTGAAATTTAGGTTAAAATCTATTAACCTGAACTAATCATGTAAGGGAATTGTAACACAAGCTTGAATTCAAATGCAAGCTTTGGGGAAGAGGTATTTTAACCTCTAATTTTTGCCATTAATTGAGCTCTATACACAGTTTTACTAGGATCTGGCAAAGCTATATTTTTAGGTAATAAGTTCAACTGTCTATCAACATCTTCAACACCAGTTATAGGACTAATCTTTCCAGTCGCAATTTGTCTTTTAATCCTTGCGGATTGATTTTCATTTCCATTACGTTCTTCACTCATATAAAAATTATACCAGATCTTACTTAAAATTTCAACTATTATAGGGTACAACTTTCGAGGTGAAGTATCGAAATTACATTTTTACTTCAATATCAACTCCGGCAGGGATTTCTAAATGCATCAGGGAATCTATGGTTTTTTGGGTAGGTTCTATAATATCTACCATTCTTTTATGAGTTCTTATTTCAAAAGCTTCCTGGGAATCTTTATCTGTATGTGGGGAACGAAGAACTGTAATTCTCTCAATTTTGGTAGGTAGGGGAATTGGGCCAACAATTTTAGCACCGGTTCGAAGGGCGGTATCCAATAAAATCTCACAGGTACTATCTAGTACTCTGTGATCATAACTTTTTAGTTTTACGCGGATGCGTCCACTTGGCATATTTTTTCTGGACAGATTTGGTACGTTTCTTGGACTTTTACTTAAGGCAATCTGCCAAATCGTCCATTACGATCCCAATCTATTCCCCTCCCTGTCAAAGTGCAATTAAGCAATAATCTTTGTGATTACTCCTGCTCCAACTGTTTTTCCACCTTCACGAACAGCAAATCTTAAACCATCTTCCATAGCTACAGGAGTAATCAGTTTCCCAGTAATTTTAACTGTATCTCCTGGCATGGCCATTTCCACACCTTCCGGCAATTGTACTTCACCTGTCACATCTGTGGTTCTGATATAAAATTGTGGTCTGTAACCTTTAAAGAATGGCGTATGTCTTCCACCCTCTTCTTTACTCAAAATATAAATTTCTGCTTCAAATTCTGCGTGAGGAGTAATTGAGCCGGGTTTAGCCAAAACTTGACCGCGCTCAACATCATCTTTTTCAATACCGCGAAGCAAAATCCCGGCATTGTCACCTGCTTGACCTTCATCCAACATCTTATGAAACATCTCAATGCCGGTGACCACAGACTTGGTGGTTGGCCTAATTCCCACAATCTCTATTTCCTCGTTAACTTTAACTTTCCCTCTTTCAATTCTTCCAGTGACTACCGTACCACGACCTTTGATCGAGAAAACATCTTCCACAGCCATAAGAAATGGCTTTTCTATGTCTCTAACAGGTGTGGGAATCCACTCATCCACTTTAACCATTAACTCTTCAATGGCTTTGACAGCTTCCGGGTCACCTTCCAAAGCTTTCAAAGCAGAACCTCTCACAATAGGAGACTCTGGGTCAAATTCATATTTTTTCAGTAAGTCTCTGATTTCTTCTTCCACCAAATCTATCAGCTCTGGATCGGAAACTTGATCAATTTTGTTTAAGAAAACTACAATGGCAGGAACTCCCACCTGGCGGGCAAGTAGTAAATGTTCCCGAGTTTGAGGCATAGGACCATCTGGTGCGGAAACCACCAAGATTGCTCCATCAGTTTGGGCGGCACCGGTGATCATGTTTTTAATATAATCTGCGTGCCCAGGCATATCGATGTGAGCATAATGCCTTTTCTCTGTTTCATATTCTTGATGAGAAATATTGATGGTGATTCCTCTGGCTTTTTCCTCAGGAGCGTTATCAATTTGGTCAACTGATCTGGCCTCGGCCAAACCTTTGCCTGCTAAAACTTTGGTAATAGCTGCAGTAAGAGTAGTTTTACCATGGTCAACATGACCCATGGTGCCAATATTTACGTGTGGTTTTGATCTGTCAAATTTCTCTGCCATTTATTAATTTTCCCTTAAAAATCCAGCTCCTGTCAAGCTGGCAAATAGAATATACACAAAATTCATACAAAATGCAAGCCCCAAATCAGTGCTCTACCCTACCTGTAAAGCCTGAGGATTCTACAATTTTATCTGTAATATTTTTGGGTACCGGGTCGTAGTGGTCTGCTTCCATATAATAGGAAGCTCTTCCCTGGGACATAGAACGCAACGAGGTGGCATAACCGTGCATTTCCGCCAAAGGTACTGACGCATCAATGACTGTATAATTTCCCCTTTTATTACTTCCCAAAATCTGAGCTCTTTTGGAAGATAAATCTCCAATAATCTCTCCCAAAAACTCCTCCGGAGTGGTCACTTCCACCTTCATGATTGGCTCAAGTAAAATCATATCCGCCTTTTTAGCCGCCTCAGACAAACCTAATGAGGCAGCAATTTTAAAAGCCACCTCGGAGGAGTCAACATCATGGTATGATCCATCATAAACAGTCACTTTTATATCAGTCAGTGGGTAACCTGCTAAAATACCGGTATCCTCTTTTTCAATCACACCTTTTTCAATAGGCGGAATAAATTCTCTGGGGATGGCACCACCCACCACCTCAGATACAAACTCCCTACCTTGTCCGCGAGGAAGCGGTTCAATCTTCAGTAAACAGTGGCCATATTGACCGCGTCCTCCGGTCTGCCTAATATATTTACCTTCCCCTAAAGCCTCTTTGGTGATAGTCTCTTTATAGGCCACCTGCGGCTGGCCCACATTGGCCTCCACTTTAAATTCCCGCTTCATGCGGTCTACCAAAACATCCAATTGCAGCTCTCCCATTCCGGCAATAATGGTTTGACCTGTTTCCTGATCGCTCTTTACCCTAAAGGTAGGATCCTCCTCAGCCAGTCTTTGTAGGGCAAAGCCCAATTTTTCCTGATCGCTTTTGGTTTTAGGTTCAATGGCCAAAGAAATCACCGGATCAGGAAAGGTAATTGATTCCAAAATAATCGGGGCACCTTCATCACATAAAGTATTACCTGTCACAGTATCTTTCAACCCCACTGCTGCTACAATTTCCCCTGCATAAGCTTCCTCAATCTCTTCCCTGTCATTGGCATGCATTAGAAGAATTCTACCCACTCGCTCTTTTATCTGTTTGGTGGAGTTATAAACATAAGAACCGCTCTTTAGAGTTCCTGAATAAACCCTAATATAGGTAAGTTTACCAACGTGTGGATCAACCTGAATTTTAAAAGCCAGGGCAGACAAAGGTGCTGCCGGATCAGTTTTTCTTTCTGTTGATTCACTTGTGGCAGGATCAATTCCGGAGGTGGAGGCAATATCCTGAGGAGAAGGCAAGTATTGTACTACCGCATCAAGCATTGGTTGAACTCCTTTGTTGCGAAGAGAAGATCCCCCCAAAACCGGTACGATTTTATTGGCAATGACTGCCCGTCTTAGTGCCTGCTGCAGTTCATCCACACTGATTTCCTCACCACCCAGATATTTTTCCATCAGAGTATCGTCTGTTCCGGCAATCTCCTCCACCAATTTTTCTCTGGCTACTTTAACTTCATCTGTCATATTTTGAGGGATTTCCTCTTCGTGAAACTTGGCACCGGTCTCATCCCCTTCCCAAATAAAAGCTTTCCGAGTTAATAGATCAATCACCCCTTTAAAATCATTTTCTTTGCCAATGGGCAGATTGTAGGCGATGGCATTGGCCCCCAAACGATCTTTAGCAGATTGGATGGTGGCGGCAAAATCCGCCCCCACCACATCCATTTTATTGGCAAAAGCAATCAAAGGCACACTATATTTATTGGCCTGTCTCCAGACAGTTTCTGTTTGAGATTGAACTCCGGATGATGAATCCAAAACAATCACTGCTCCATCCAAAACTCTTAAAGACCTTTCTACCTCAGCTGTAAAATCAACATGACCTGGAGTATCAATTAAATTAATTCTGGTTTCCAATCCATCAAAAAGTCCGCCTGATTTAATAATCCAAAAGGTGGTGATGGCAGCAGAAACAATAGTGATGCCACGCTCCTTTTCCTGCTCCATCCAGTCTGTGACTGTGGTACCTTCGTCAATATTGCCGATTTTATAAGTTCGTCCGGTATAAAAAAGTACCCGTTCCGTGGTGGTGGTTTTACCGGCATCAATATGGGCAATAATTCCAATGTTTCTAATCCGGTCTAGCGGAAAATCTCTTTTAGTCTTTTGTATAGCCATTACTTATCCTCCAAACCTGCTATTATCTTTTTTACCTGGTCAATCTGTACTCTTAAGGTCTCTGCATCCTCGATGGCCATACTGTAGGCAGCGTTTTCAGATAAATCACCTTCTTGTGCGGCAGCCCCTTTTTTATGCTGAACCGCCACAAGTTGATCCTCCATCTGCTTGAGGTTTTCTTTCCACATTTTTAGTTTTTCTTGCTTCAATTTTCTATCCATAGATTCAAAAAACCTCCCTCTTGTTTTTCGGGAGGCCAATGTTAATTTTAAGATTTTTGATCCTAAAAGTCAAATGCTACGCTGAGGAGGAAAAGGATCAGAATCTGTTGAAGTTTGTTGAGGTTTAGCAAGCACACTTAGTGTATCTTTAGACAAACGGGTCACTATCATTTCTAGTTTCTCCATCGGAATAGGAACTCCCCCGCTACCTGGGACACCAGTAAGGATTCTCAAAGTTTTTAAAGGTATAATCATCCTGGAATTTCCCAAATTTTTCTCACTTTCAACTCCTGCCATATTTTATTAAATATTATGAATTCTTCCCCCAAAAGTCAAATCGTATAGCTCCAACCTGGTTGCCATTTGAAGGGGGTGGAGACCAAGGTTTTTAAATCTATTCCATTTATCCAATGTTCTAAACCATATTGAGTGGCTCTGTGTCCAATAATTAGGACATTTATATCACGATCGTGATATTTTTGTCTCAGATCATCTAAGAATTCTTTCATTCTTTTAGATGTCTGCTCATAACTTTCTCCATTAGGAAAAGGTTTACTGATATGATCCAATTTTTGTGGCTCTACTTCATCTGATGGATTTCTGGTTAAATCTCCATAATCACACTCTCTAAGCCTATTATCTTTAACAATTGGAAATTTATTTCCAAAAGCAATTTCTGCGGTTCGATAGGATCTCCTAAAATCGGAACAAAAAATGGCATCAAATTCTTGATCTTTGTATCTTGCTCCAAGCTCCTTTGCTTGTTTAATACCAAGAGGAGATAGTTCTACATCAAAATGGCCGGAAGACAAATGAGCTTCATTATCAAATGTTGTCCCATGAACTTCAAAAACTATTGTCACTATTCTCTGTATACCTCCCTTCTATGCCTAATCCTAACAATGATAATCACCCTAGATTTCTTATCAACCGTATATGTGACTCTATAATCTCCTATTCGGATACGATATCCTTTTCCACCTCCCAATTTTTGACTTCCTTGCCCATAAGGATTGTTCTGTAATAGAGAAATTTTTTGAAAGATCCGTTGTCCTAATTGTCTATCTAATTTAAGAAGTTCTTTTTCAGCTGAAGTTTTATAGATTATTTCCATTAAAGCCCAAGCTTTTTGGCAACCTGTTTAGAAGAAACTGTGGATTCTTCTTTACGTTCCTCAATAACTTTTAGGTCTTCTAGATCTTCTAGTGATTTTTCAAGTATTTCGTAATAATTAGGGTCTACTAAAACTGCAGAAGGTTCAGAACGTTGTATTATGAGTACTGATTTACCTGTAATCTTCACTCTCTTAACCACATCAGCAGTATTTTGTTTTAAATCAGTAATAGAAACAGTATTAATCATATAAATACATTATAACATACTCTTAACAATACTTTCAAGAGTATCTAAAAGACTCTCATGTAGGAGCCATTATATGGACTTTTAATTGTTAATTAAACCGTTCTGAATGTATCGTGGCCTAGATAATGAAATTATTTACCAAGCAGATGATCAATTTGATCTGATGCATCTTCAGGTCCATCAAAGAGTGTATGAGTTATATCTTTACCTCCAGTAATTTTACCATGATCATCTACATCTACTTGAATCAAACTTGTGATACTTGGTAGATATACGTTTCTAATACGTCTAATTAGTGGGTTATCTCCCCCAAACATATACATTGTAATCCATATTGCATCTGTGGGTGGTTTTAACATATTACAAAGTTCATCTTGTTCCTGAGCAAGGTAAAAACCATTTGTAACGGATCTAAAAGTATCAAAAAAAGCTGTAAATCTTTTTTCTTCTTCCTTCTTTTCATATTTAGGTACTGAATATCCAAAAAAATCCGCTACTTGTTTTGCTACAGCTGCAACTCTTAATACCTTATCTAAATCTTTTTTCCCTAATTGACTTGGATTTAAAAATAAATCGAGATCCTCTGGGGTCGAAGTTACAATTGTTTCTAGTGCAGATTTAACCAATGCTAACTTTTTCCCATCGTTGAAGAACTTAGACTCTCCATCTATAGGTAACCGTTCAAACCAGTAACTAAACCTGTTTTCTACCATCTAAAGTGGGCGAAGGCACGGTTGGCATTGGCTACTTTCTGCATATCTTCTTTTTTCTTAACAGCTGATCCGGTATTATTTGAAGCATCAATCAGTTCCTGCGCCAGTTTCTGATCAAAACTGTGGAACTGATTATTTGATTTCCCCTTGGCTCCACCAATAATCCACCTTAGGGCCAAAGCTTCTTTTCTATCTCCTCTAACCTCTATCGGTACCTGATATGAGGCACCACCTACCCGGCGGGGTTTTACCTCCATTTTAGGAGAAACATTAGCCATTGCTCTTTCAAAAATAACCAAAGGATCACCTTTGGATTCTGTTTTGACGCTATCCAAAGCTTTATAAACCAAGCTTTGAGCAATTGATTTTTTCCCATCCTTCATGATTTTATTGATCAATTTATTAACCAATCTGGAATGATAGATGGGATCCCCTGTAATAATTCTTTTGGTTACTTTTTTACTCCTCATTTTTATCCTTTTAAGCTGCTGGCGCCAAGTCAGACTTGGCTGGCGCTGGTGGTGTTTCAACTGCGCTCTGTGTAGTTGGGCGAGTAGGAGCAGGGCCTCCTCCAGCCTTAGTGCCATACCTTGATCTTCCTTTTTTCCTGCCTACTACTCCCGCCAAATCATATTTACCTCTAATTAAATGATACTTAACACCTGGTAAATCTTTTACTCTGCCGCCTCTTACTAAAACTATTCCGTGTTCTGCCAAAGAATGTCCTTCTCCCTGAATATAGGCTGTCACCTCAGTTCTATTAGACAATCTGACTCTCGCCACTTTGCGAAGAGCAGAATTAGGCTTTTTGGGAGTCATTGTTTTGACCAAAGTAACCACTCCCCGCTTTTGCGGATTAAAAAGAGTCTTATATCTTCTATCCTTGGCATTAAAGCTTCGCCTTAAAGCTGTGGCTTTAATTTTTTTGACCACCTTTTTTCTTCCTTTTCTAATTAATTGACTAACTGTAGGCATAATTTAACTCTCTATCTTCACTCTCTCTGGATCCGTTGGGATCAAACGACCAATTATAACATTTTCTTTTAAGCCTAACAATTTATCAACTTTGCCGGAAATAGCCGCATCTGCCAAAATGGTGGTAGTTTCCTGAAATGAAGCAGCAGAAAGCGGTGAATCTGTTAAAAGAGATGCTCTGGTAATACCCAAAATGACCATCTCGGCTGTGGCTGGCTCACCACCTGATGCTAAAACTCTTAAGTTCTCTTCCTCAAATTTAATTTGATCAATTACCTCTCCAGGTAAAAGATTGGTATCTCCCTGTGTTTCTACTCTCACCTTATCTGACATTTTTCTAACAATCACTTCAAAATGTTTCTCATTAATAGGTACACCCTGAGATTCATAAACAAACCTCACCTCATCTACTATATATCTTTGGGCTGCTTTAATACCCTGGATCCTCAAAATTTCTTTAACATCAGAATGCCCGGAAGCAAGAATTGTCCCTGCTCCAATCAACTGCCCTTCTTCTACTAAGATTTGCGAGGCTGCAGGAATGATATATTCTCTTTCTTCATGTGGTTTTTGGGTAGTTTTCACGATCACTTTAATTCCCATTTCTCCTTCTTCTATACTAACCTTTCCGGCAATTTCCGACATGGGAGCTACAATCTTAGGGGTGCGAGCCTCAAATAATTCTTCCACTCTGGGTAGACCTTGGGTAATATCCAATCCAACTATTCCTCCGGTATGAAAAGTTCTCATAGTAAGCTGTGTACCTGGTTCACCAATAGCTTGAGCAGCCACCACCCCCACCGGTGTTCCTTGTTTTACCTTTTGACGGGTGGTCAAATCATATCCATAACAACTACTGCATAAGCCAAAACGAGCCTCACAAGTTAAGGGTGATCTCACCTTCACAGAAGTTACTCCTGCTTTCAAAATAACTTCAATGATGTCTTCTATTAAGAATTCTCCTTGTTTACTGATTATTTTTCTGGTTTTAGGATCAGTAATATTTTCCAAAACTAGTCGCCCCAGCATTTTTTCCCGCGCTGTAGTAAAACTGATACCGGCTATATCAAATTCCAAACCCTCTTTTGTATTACAATCGTCCATCCTGATAAGCACATCGTGGGCCACATCCACCAGTCTTCTGGTCAAATATCCTGCATCGGCAGTTTTCAGAGCTTTATCAGCCACCCCTTTTCTGGCACCCCGGGCAGAGGTAAAATATTCAAAAACAGATAAGCCTTGGCGGTAGTTTGACTTAGTAGGCAACTCCACGATTTTTCCGGTTGGATCTGTTGATAAACCTCTCATGGCAGAAAGCTGTTTAGCTTGATCCCTAGACCCTCTAGCACCTGCTTCAACCATCATTCTGATAGGGTTAGTAACCTCCAGATACTCCCAGGTGGCATTAGCTAAATCTTCTGTAGTTTTAATCCAGACCATTTGGGAAAGTTGTACTTTTTCTTGTGGAGTAATCAATCCTTTGGCTAAATTAGCCTCAATTTTTTCCACTTCTTTTTCTGCTTCGGCCAAATATTCATCCTTATTGGGCAAAATCTTGGCATCAAAAAGAGAAATAGAATTACTTGCCATGGTAGCACCCCAAAAACCTACTGATTTAATATTATCAATAAGATCAGTTACCTCTTCTTTAGTCTGGGAAGAAGTAGCGTTAAGCAAAATATCCCTGATAGTTATACCTTTGATAGGGCTATTAATAAATCTCATCTGAGGTGGTAAAACCTGATTGAAGATGATTCTACCTACAGAAGTTTCAATATTTTCACCATTAAACCTTAGTCCAATTTTTTGCTTTAATTTAATCTTACCTAATTGATAGGACAAAATTGCTTCCTCGTAAGAAGTGAAAAATTTCACCTCTTTACTCTCTTCATCACTGATAACAGTTAGATAATAACACCCCAAAGCCATTTCCCTATTAGGCACAGTGATTGGCTGGGCATTGGCCGGACCAAAAATATTTTCCCGGGCCATCATCAGTCTGATTGCTTCTTCCTGTGCTTTGGCAGATAAAGGAACATGAACAGCCATCTGATCCCCATCAAAGTCAGCATTAAATCCTGCGCAAATACAGGGATGAATCTGAATGGCATTTCCGTCTACCAAAACCGGGAAGAAAGCCTGAATACCTAATCTGTGCAAAGTTGGTGCCCTATTAATCAATATGGGGTGTCCGGTAACTATTTCCTCCAAGATATCCCACACTTCATTGGGACGAGTTTCCAAGACATTTTTAGCCCCCTTAACATTGGCAGCCAAACCTCTGGCAATCACCTCTCGCAATACGAAAGGCTTAAACATCTCCAAAGCCATTTCTTTTGGTAAGCCCACTTGATCCAGCTTTAATTTAGGACCTACCACAATCACTGATCTACCTGAGTAATCAACTCTTTTTCCTAAAAGATTTTGTCGGAAACGTCCCTGTTTTCCTCTTAACATATCCGAGAGGGATCGCAACATATGTGAGGCTGGACCACCACGCCTTGAGGTACGGCCTGATGAATCGATCAAAGCATCAACCGCCTCCTGCAGCATCCTTTTTTCATTGCGTAAAATTATTTCCGGTGCACCCAGATGAATCAGTCTGTTAAGTCTGTTGTTTCTATTGATCACTCGTCTGTATAAATCATTCAAATCAGATGTGGCAAATCTGCCTCCAGGAAGTTGCACCATGGGGCGAAGATCTGGAGGAAGGACCGGCAAAATCCTTACCACCATCCAAGAAGGCATAATATCAGCTGATCTCATTCCCTCTACCACCCTTAATCTTTTGGTGGCTTTAATATGTTTTTGTCCAGTTGTTTTTCTGACCTCTTCCCGCAGTAAGGCAGCCAATTTATCTAAATCTATTTTTTCCAAGACTTCCAAAAGTGCATCTGCCCCCATCCCCACTTTAATAAAATCAGCCACAGAGTATTCCTCAAGCTTAGAATATTCATCTTCTGACAATAACTTTTGAGGCGTCATTCCTTTAACCATATCAGAGATGGTTTTAAAAATACTTTCCACCTGTCCCTGTTCCACAACCAAGTTATCTCTTAATTTTTGAATTTCGTGCCTATTCTTAAGCTCCAGCTCCTGTGATTCCAATTCAAATTTTTCTTTGTCAATCTTTTTCTTAAGCTCTGCTAAATCTTTTTTAAGCTGCAACTCTAATCCCTTAATTGCTTTATCCAGATTCTTTTTTAGCTCCTCCAGTCTAACTTGCAGTTCTTTATCCAATTTTTCCAAGGCTTGAGCCTTTTGAGAAGAATCAACATCTACCACCAAATATGAGGCAAAATAGATAACCGCTT
Source organism: Candidatus Daviesbacteria bacterium (assembly GCA_030699125.1). Taxonomy (GTDB): domain Bacteria; phylum Patescibacteriota; class Microgenomatia; order Daviesbacterales; family UBA10151; genus JAUYKM01. The sequence continues at coordinate 25,464 of JAUYKM010000018.1, forward strand.
CCAAATTCTTGGGGGAGATATCTAAAACTAAAGATAGCTTGGAAGGAGCTCCTTTCACAAACCAGTTATGAGCAACTGGAGCAGCCAAAGAAATATGCCCCATTCTCTCACGTCTGACCTTAGATTGAGTGACCTCCACCCCACATTTATCACAAATTACTCCCCGATAACGGATTCTTTTATATTTGCCGCAATAACATTCATAATCTTTGGTGGGGCCAAATATATTCTCTGAGAATAGACCATCTTTTTCAGATTTTAAGGTTCGGTAATTAATAGTTTCTGGTTTGGTAACCTCACCAAATGACCAGCTCCTGATTTGTTCAGGTGAGGCCAAAGTTAATCTTAATGCTTCAAAATCTAGTAAATCGTTCATCCTTTTTTCTCCTCTGTCATCTCTGTATTTACTATCTCAAAAGGGCTTGATTCTGCTGCGAGTTCTTGATCAGAAGCCTGCTGTTTCATCTCCAAGACTTCTTCCATTTGAGCAACTTCGGCAGCTACAGCAGGTTTTTCTTCCACCTCAGGAGCCTGGATAATTTTGGCTCCCACAGTATCTACTGAAATAGATAAAGCTTGCAATTCTTTGACTAGAACCTTAAATGATTCCGGGATTAGAGCCTGAGGAATATCAATTCCCTTAACTATAGCTTCAAAAGCCTTGGCTCGTCCTACTACATCATCTGATTTGATAGTTAACATCTCCTGTAGAATATGTGCAGCCCCATATGCTTCCAAAGCCCAAACTTCCATTTCTCCCAATCTTTGACCTCCCATTTGAGCTTTACCACCCAAAGGCTGTTGGGTAACCAAAGAATAGGGTCCGGTGGAACGGGCATGAATTTTTTCTTCCACCATATGAATCAATTTCAAAATATAATTTTTACCAACCACCACCGGATTATCAAAAGGTTGACCGGTTCTTCCGTCAATTAACTTCATTTTCCCGGAAGTAGGTAAGTTGGCTTTTTTCAATTCTTGAATGAGAATATCCTCCGGTATTTTTTCAAAAACTGGAGTGGCGATTTTATAATTTAGTTGTGAGGCCGCCCAACCCCAGTGAGTTTCCAAAAGCTGACCTAAATTCATTCTGGATAAAACTGACAGGGGTGAAATGATAATGTCAATGGGAGTGCCATCTTCTAGATGGGGCATATCTGAGGCAGGCACAATCTTGGAGATAACTCCTTTATTTCCGTGTCTTCCTGCCAGTTTATCTCCTTCTGTGACCTTTCTCATCTGGGCTACTTTAACTTTAATCCTCATTAAAGTACCGGTATCTAGTTCATCTCCTTCATCTCTTGATAGAATCTGTACTCCGATCACTATACCTCTTTCTCCGTGTGGTACTCTTAAAGAAGTATCTCTGACTTCCTTGGCTTTTTCTCCAAAGATGGCTCGAAGCAGTCTTTCCTCAGCTGTCAATTCCGTTTCACCTTTGGGTTGGACTTTTCCCACTAAAATATCATTGGGACTCACTTCTGCTCCAATTCTGATAATCCCCCGCTCATCCAAATTAGCTAAGGCATCCTCAGAAACATTGGGGATATCCCGGGTTAGCTCCTCAGGGCCCAGCTTGGTTTCCACCATATCCACTTCGTACTCTTCAATATGGATGGAGGTTAAAACATCATCTTTGACCAGTCTGTCTGATATGACAATGGCATCCTCATACCCTAATCCTTCAAAACTCATATAAGCAATTAAAAGATTGCTGCCTAAAGCCAGTTCTCCGTTTTGGGTGGCTGCCCCATCAATCAATAGTTCTCCTTTTTTGACTTTTTGTCCCAGGGAAACTACTGGTTTTTGGGAATAACAAGTACCTTGCGGAGAGTGGATAAATTTTTTAATTTCATATTCAAATTGTTTTCCCCGGGAAGATAGAATGAGTTTTTGAGCATCAACAAAGCTAATGGTACCGTCCTCCGAAGCTCTCACCACCCTACCCATATTATCTGCCACAACCCGCTCCATCCCTGTACCCACTATAGGGGCTTGCGGTAAAAGCAATGGAACGGCCTGACATTGCATTTGGGTTCCCATCAAAGCTCTGTTAGCATCATCATTACTTAAAAAGGGAATAAGGGAGGCGGAAGTACCAAAAATCTGTTGCGGAGAAATATCAATCAAAGTTACATTTTTAGATAATCCTTCAAAAAAATTCCCTTTATGTCGAGTGGGCACCCGGTCATCTATAATATATCCCTTTTCATCAATGTTTACTGTGGCCTCAGTAATATAATATTGCTCTTCATCATCTGCACTAAGGTAGCGGAGCTCATTAGTAACCTTAGGTTTATTTCTTTCCAAAATTACCTTTCTATAAGGTGTCTCCAAAAATCCGTACTCATTAATCCGGGCATAAAGGGCCAGATATGTTACCAAACCAATATTTTGACCCTCTGGTGAACGAATGGGATCAATTCGACCGTATTGAGAGTGATTGATGTCACGAACGGAAAAAGAAGCCCGGTCGCGGGTAATACCACCTGCTCCCATCACGGTTAATCTCCTTAAATGGTCCAGCTCAGATAGAGGATTGACCTGATCTAAAATAGAAGAGAGTTGGGATGAGCGGAAAAACTCATTAATGGCGGCAATAACCGGTTTGGCATTGATCATTCCACCTGGAGTTACTCCCTGATCTACCGCTGCCAGACTCATTCTTTCCTTAATAATTCTTTCTAACCTTAAAACTCCAATTCTGAAAGCATTTTGCTCCACCAGCTCACCTGCACACCTAACCCGTCTGTTGCTTAAATGATCAATATCATCCACATTGCCTTCACCGTTAGTGAGACGGATTAAATATTTGACTGCAGCTACAATATCATCTTTTGTTAAAATCCAGTTGTCGGCCTCATTAGGCAGATTTAGACCTAATCTTTTATTAATCTTGAATCTGCCAACTTTGGTCAAATTATAACGTCTGCTGTTAAAAAACATCCCTTCCAAAAGTGCTTTGGCATTATCTAACACAATGGGATCCCCCGGTCTCATCTTTCGAAAAATCTCAATTAAAGCCTCCTCTGAGGTTTCAGTAGGATCTTTGGTGAGCGTTACATCGATAAGCTTGGTTTCACCAGTATCTACATCGGAAAAAAGCTTAACTATCTCCTCAGTTTCAGAAAAACCAATCGCCCTAAAAAAAGTGGTGGCAGCAAATTTTCTTCTTCTGTCTATTTTGGCTGTTAATACACCAGTTCTGGAAACAGAAAATTCCAGCCAAGAACCACGATATGGTCTGATCTCTGCAGAATATAATCTTTTACCGGTGATGGGATCCTCAATAGCCGAAAAAAATACGCCCGGTGAGCGTACTAGTTGGTTGATGATGACTCTTTCCACCCCATTAATAATAAAGGTGCCTTTGTCAGTCATTTGGGGAATGTCTCCCAAAAAGACTTCTTGTTTAAACCTTTGGCCGGTTTGTTTATTAGTTAAAATAGCCTCAATTTTTAAAGGAGCGTCAAAGGTCACTCCCTTTTCTTTAGCCAGTTCCGGAGTATATTTTGATTTACCAAAAGAGAAATCTCCTAATTCCAAAAGCCAATTTTTACCAGTAAAATCCTCTACCGGAGAGATTTCATTTAAAACTTCTCTGATACCTGTCTTTAAAAACCAACTATATGAATCTATTTGGAGTTGTATTAGGTTAAGTTCCGGAGTAATAAAGGGAGATTTCCCCCATCTTTTTCTTAAATTATTATGATGTTGCGCTATTGCTTGAGACATTAGTAGATGGCCAATCTATACGCTATTTTGATTACCGGGCAAGCATTTTTGAATCTGATTCATCCAGATCAACAAAAGCTAGCGTACGTATACGTACGCCTACTTATCAAAATTTATTTAACTATTTTAAAGAATAACACAATATATTGGGCAATGTCAAGAGCTCATTAATTGATAAACAGACATAATTTGATATAATGCGGAGATGATTGAGGCCAAAATAAGAGATCTGCAAATCCAACCCATTAAAGGTGGCTGTCCTCTAAAGCTTGACGAGGTAAGAATGACCAAGGCTGGTTTAGAAACTGTTGACGGAATGGTTAAGGATCACTTTCTAGTAGCAGTTACAGAGACTTTAGATGATTTAGGATACCATAACTTTTTAAGTCAACGGGTACAAATTGATCCGAAAAAAAATATGTTTGTCTCTGGTACACCTCATCTTGCTCTTATTCAGCCGGAAACAAGAAACGGACACCTGGTTTTAAATTTTAATGGACAAAGTGGAGTTGAAGATCCCGGAGAAAGTAATGATAATCTAATAAATATTATTCCTGTTCAAGTTTGGGAATATAGAGGAGAAGCAATTGAAGTGCCAATATTTTCTGAATGGCTAAGTGATAATTTAAAAAGGAAAGTAAAGGTTGCCAGAACTTCCGGGCCCTGGAATAGATTATCAAGACAAAACTTCATGGAAAATGATAGTCCTTTAAGAGCTCAAGATGGCTATCCTGTCCATGCTATTTCTTGGGAAGATGCCACAGCTATCTTTGAAGCTTTAAAATCGGAAGTTGATCCGAATAGATTTAGGTACCAAGTACTCCTAGAAGGCTTAGAATTTAGAAATATTCATAATTTTGCCAGAGGTGTAATCAATGGTGTAAGAGTTGAACAACCCAAGCCTTGTGATAGATGTGAGGTAACAGGAATTGATCAGGAGAAGGGAGAATTTAGCAAAATCAAACCTCTTTCTGGACTTTTTAAATTAGGAGCAGGTCGCTGGATCAGACCAGATAATGGCCAAAAAGTACAAATTATGGGGGAAAATTGGTTACCCCAAGATGAAGTTATTATAAAAATAGATGATAAAGTTGAATTTACAGATTTAAAGGAAATTCCTCTAAGTTTTGAAGGGGTGAGAAAACAGTAAAAATTACTTTAGATAAGCTCAGAGAGTCTTTTTTGTGGGAAATTTCTACACTATGGAATAACTTTTACCCTCAACTATTACTGCCTGCTCATTTGTTATTTTAACTAGTGTATATTTATCCTCATATTCGGCAATAATTTTTTTAAATTCTTTTTCATATTTTTTATCTCCATAGTGAGGTAATACTACAAAATCTATTAAATTCAAGCCTTTTGTTGATTGGAGTTCTGTTGCAACGGAAGGATCATCAAGTAATTCTACTGGTTTGATGTCTGGTCCTACTAAAACAGATCCTGCACTAGAACCAATATATAAGACTCTTTCCCTATGGACTAATCTTTTTACTTCCTCATCAAAATCACTTTTTCGTACTTCATTAAGTAAATAAAATGTATTACCACCAGCAACAAAAATGATATCTACAGACCTCAATTGTTCCCAAAGCTCTTCTCTTCTTTTATCTTTTATATCCAAATCAAAGACATCGAATCCCATCTTTTCTAATTTACTCCTATCTTCTTCTACAAATCCTTTATCTAGATATGGATCTGCCGCTGTTGGAATAAATGCAACTCTAGTTTTATTTCTGGGTTTATCTGGAAATAAATTAATGGCTTTATCTAAAGAATTAGCTGCTATAGATGCTAGAAATAATCTAGGAGTAATGTTTCTGACTTTTACAACGATTTGCGACACGAACAAATTTTATACTTCAGTTATACTCAGTACAATAGGGACTTTTGGGAAATATTGTCTAGTTAGTTAAATTCTATTTCAATAATTTTCTTTTTAAGATTGAAGTTAATTTTACATAAATCGAAAAAACCATATTGTCCGAGAATTCCATTGTCTATAGGTGCAAAAACCACCTTAGTTTTAATTTTTTCAGATCCCATTTCTAGTATTACATCTGCTTTTATCCCATCTATAAAATTACCTCCCACTCCAACAAAGGTAAGCTCGTCTGACTTCTTTAGGTTTATTCTTAATTTTTTAGCAATTTCAAATGGAAATATATTAAAATCTGCACCGGAATCTATTAAAGCTTCAAAACGCAACGATCTGTCGTTATATTTGATGCTGAATGGAATTATCGGCCTTAAAATGAAATCCTTTGAATTAAAAGGATTCTGGAGATTAATTTTTCGGTATGGAAATTTCACAATTTATACAGTACCACCAACAAAATAAGTTAATTTTTGTGGAACTTTATAAAAAATCGGATTTTCAAAACCTTTCTCTTTTGCCTTCTTAGAAGTATCTTCTAAAGTCTTACCTGATGAAATAACGGTTACTTCATCATCTTCTAAAGCTACCCAAAGTCCTTTATATTTTCTATAGAGATGCGTCCAATCAATTGCAGCCATGATCTAATTTTATCACAAAAATTATAGCGAAGTTATAAAATCCAAAGTTCTAGATGCAAATACCAGGACTTCTTTCAGTAGTTTAGATTTTTGTAATTCTCTTTTATTAAACCATTTATATTCTTCCTTCATTTTTATTTTTTTAGGATTTTTACAAAAGGCAAAATAAATTAAATCTATATGATGATGCGCTGGCTCATTTTTAAATTGGGGAATATCCTCCTCGATAATGGTGGCAGGATGAATTAATTCTCTGACATCCTCAGTTTCCAAAAGCTTTTTTCCATTTAAAAGTCTAACTTCCAAATTTGTTTCTTCTTTAATTTCTCTCAAAACACATTCAATAGGGTTTTCATCGCTTTCAATATGTCCCCCAATCCCAATCCAAATTCCCAATTTTTTGTGTTTATGTAGTAAAACTTTATACTGATTATCTATTTTGGCAATAATATATGCCGTGGCAACAAAGTGTTTTTCCATACTCTTTATGGATGATTTACAACATTGGCACTATGTTCTTCTAAAGTTTTAGCATAATAGGAATTTCCTTCTGAATCATGATAGTAATAGAGATAGGGAGTGTTGGGATCAGCATTAGCAACAGCTTGCAAAGAAGATAGGGATGGATTGGCAATTGGTTTTGGAGGTAAACCTTTATAACGGTAAGTATTATAAGGAGAGTCTATTTTCTTATCCTCATTTGTTAAATACTTTGTCCACCATCCGCCAGCTGGCGGACTTTCAGATCCTTGAGGTACTAAAATATATTGCAATGTAGCATCAGCATTCAGACCCATGCCAATTTTTAATCTTTTTAAAAGGATCGCGGCAATTTCAGTTCTAGCTTTATCTGATCTGGCTTCCCTCTCCACAATTGAGGCTAAAATAACTCCCTCATCCTCTGTTAGTCCTTGATTTCTGATTTTGGAACGTAACTCTTCATCATATCTTTCTTCAAAAGTATCCATTAATTTTTGGGCAATTTGCCCCGGGGTATAATCCTTGGGGAAAAGATAAGTATCAGGAAACATATACCCCTCTTTGGCCACCTTCAAAAATTCTGAATTCTGAATTCTGAATTCTTGATTCAATTTTTGTGCCATTTCTTCCACTCTCCAACCTTCTAGAAAAGTTGCCCACAAATCCTCCGGCTGACCAGTGATCTCTTTTAGGATCTCTTGGGCATTCATTGAAGGTGATAACGGAAAACTACCGGCTTGAATTCTGTCAATTGACCCGCTTAACCTGCCATATATATTAAAAAATAATGGCGATTTAATTAAATCTTCTTCATCCAATCTTGCTAGTACAGAGGAAAAACTTTCTCCTTTGGCGATTACAAAATCTTTAGGGGTTTGATCAGAAGAAACTTGAGACAACTGTGAAGTCCAAAAACTTCTCACTATAAAAAATATAATTATTATAACAACCAGTAACCATACTAATCTTTTTTTTGTCATTTTTTAAAGTCAAGATAATCTTGTAAAATCCAGGCAGCAGAATAGGCATCTTCATCCTCCCTTTTTTTACGACCAATTCCCAAAAAAATCATTTTTTCCCTAGCTTTAATTGTAGATAAGGTTTCTTCAAATAATTCTATATCCAATTTATACAGATCTTTTAGTTTTTTGGCAACTTTTAAAATCTTTTTTCTGATGCCAGACTCCGGAATTCCCATGATGATTTTTTGAGCACCTTCTTTTTTAATTACTTCATTAATCTTTATTAGGGTATCTGTCTCGTTACTGACATGAATAACATCTAAAGGCCTGGCAATTTCTCCTTCCGATATAGCAAATCCCAATTTCTTTAACCCAAAATCAATCCCTAAATAAATCATCAAAGCATTTTACCTAAAACAATCAGTCTTTTAAAGTTTAGTCCCGGGGGAACACAAGTCATTAAAGTAATATACCTACCATTAGTGTCAGGCGGGGCGATTACTGAAACATTACCCGGATCAACTACTTTTAAATCTACCACTTGATATTTAAACTTAACCCTGTTTGCTTCTACCACAATCTCATCTCCCTTTTTTAAATCAGTTAATTTAGCAAAAAAGGCTTTCTTAACCCCCAGTAAAGGATTAACAGCCGAATGCCCGGAGATAAACACATTACCTTTTTCACCTGGCAAAGCAGTTCCCGGCAAATGAGCCAGTTTATTGATCAACTCATTAGTGTCAACTACCACTTCAACTTTATCTAAATTCAGCCTCGGCACTGACAGACTAAACTCTGAATAGTTAGGCTGATACTCTCTTTCAATATCTGAAACAAAATAGGAAAAATTAAGGCTGCTTTCAATTGATACTCCCAGAATTTCAGCTGAGGAGGAAGTGGGAGTTATTAAATTTTGACTATCTTGTCCTTGAGCCATTTCCCAAATCTGAAAAGAGATAATGGGGAGAACAACCTGCATTAAAAGAATAACTCCAATAGAGAGAAAGCCTAAGGATAAAATCTTACCCATATCATTATTTTAATCCCACTTCAATTTGAATATTATTTTCTATAAGAGGTAATCTCTGCAGGAAGCTGGGCAGACTTGGATTCATCCTTATTTCTGATCCCAAAATACCTTCCATCTCTTTTAGAATTTGGGCCACTTCGTCTGCAGTTCTTCCCCTGATTTTATTTTTGATCTCATCTTGATTTAATTTCGGTATCAATTTAGCCCTAAATTTAGCAGAAAATATGAGCTTGCCATCTTTTTCTACATCTTTCACACTGGATTGAGTTTCAGTATTCTCTAAACTCAGTTCAAATCCTTCAGGCACTTCAGTAGTAACTAAATCTCCCACAATTTGTTTTAGATTATTCTCATCAAAGGCAGTACCTCTAAATCTAACTGTAAGATTTAAAGTGAATTCGGATGCTTGATCATTGACATTTTTATTATAACTGCGCCTGATAATATCCTCCGATAATGATTCCTCAATCACCTTTTTATCCGGCAACTGCTCTTGCAGTTTATCTTTGGCCTGAGTCCTGAGATTGGCAGCTACTTTGGCCAATAATTTCTCCTGATCTGCTGCGGAAACAACCGTTACCTCTTTAGAAGTTCCTCCTGAAAAATTCCCCTCTGATTTGGCAACTAATTGATCGGATGAATAATTGGCAATTGAAAGATCAGTACCTGAAGGAAGGTTTCCGTCCGCTCCAATTGATTGGGCACTCACCTCAGTAGTTGATTTCCCCCATGTTCCATCATCTGCCGAACGGGATGCAATAGAAACAGAGGTATCCAAATTAAACTTCAAACCACTGGTGTTAGTTAAAACTGCTCCCTTTGAAAGGGTAACTTCCCGATCAGTTTTATTCCTAAGAACCACTGTTCCTTTGGCCGGATCTCCTATCTCACGACTTCCGGTGGCCCCTATTGAATCAGACCCTGATACCTCAGTTGTAACCAGCTCACCGGGAATTATTTTAGCTTCTCTGTCAATTTCTTTTTGTTTGGGATCTGCTATAACTTGGGTTTCTTTCTCCAAAATCTGGGGTTCAACAAATATTTTAACATCTGCCTTAGGTAATAAAAGATAGGCGCCAATTATCCCAAAAATAATCAGTACAATAACTACAAAAAAGATAGTTCCTCTTGCTTTGGCTTTCTCAATTAATTTATTTACGAAACTAATATTAAAAAATGCCGGGAGTTTAAATTTTCCAATTGACAACTGTGCTGGTGGAGCAAGTTCCTTAGAGAAATCATCATGTCGAGTAATTGGTTGATCAGGCGGTTGAACTAAATTTTCCTTTTCTTCTTCCTCATTGATTTGCTCTGATATATCCCCCATGACAAATCCGCTGGCAGATAGCTCTGGCTTTGACTCCTCTTCCATTTCTTTTTTTTCAACAGACTCTTCCTTTTCAGCGGGCTCTATCTCCTCAGATGGTTCTGACTCCCCCTCCTTAATCTCTTTTAGATCTGAGGCGGGCTTGGTAATTTGGGCTTTGGTATTTTTAACAAAAACTATCTCATTATTTACTTCAAACCCCCCGGCATAACAGATACTCTCTATTTCAACACCGGATGGGAGAATCTCAATTTTAGGAACATGTAAGAATGATAGATTCTGCATCCAGGAAAATTCATGCAGCTCATTTTTAATTTTTTCTAATTTTTCTTCCTCCAATCCATAAATTAATATCTTGGAAGGCAAAGTTTCCACATTAGTAAATGCGAGTAAAGCTTTCTCAATATCTACCCCACCATTTTCACCTCTGCCCACTACTCTGGTACCATCCAGTCTGCCGGCTCTGACCACAGATACTGTCAAGTGTTCTGCCTCAAAACCTACTAAAATGGCTGTGGTTGGCACCCCCTCAGTTTTTTCCAAATAGTGAATTAAGGCATGTGAGGAGGCCACATAAGCCATGGGGGAAAGTTCCAAATCCTTGATCATATTCCTCAACACTTTTAGATATTCTCCCCTCAAATCATCATCAACTAACCATGAATCAGGTACGCCAAAGAGGATTTTTTCAGGCTCTATTTCTCTTACACCCAACACTTTATCTAGTAGAGAGTCTGTCACCCGCAGAAGATCTTGTAAAGAAGTATATGTATCAGTGGCAGTTTCTAAAATCTGTAAATTACTTCCATCGATATTCCAAAGAGCGGCTGTTAATTTTTCATTAGATATATTTAAGGCAAAAAAATATTCTACTTGTGGTTCTTTTTTGCCAAAAGGTAAGATTGAAGTTAATTTATCGAGCAGACCCATATAAATTATCTTAACACAACTTCGGCTCTAATGCGCCTGATTCCGGAGGAAATTGCTTCCTCTTTGGCAATTTTTATTTTACCAATAGCACCTGTTTTTTCAACGTGAGGTCCGCCACAAAATTCCAGAGAATAATAACCTCCTCGCAATCTTTTATCTTTTGCATCTGGACTAATCTTAAATCCCGGTCCCACTCCATAAATGGAAACCTTATCTGCATATTTTTCATTAAAAAGCCCGATGGCATTCATTTCCTTTGCCTTCTCCAAAGGAATAATTATATGATCTACCTGCAAATTTTCCTCAATTCTTTTGTTCACCAAATTTTCCACTTGTTTTATCTCTTCCTCTGTCATTTTTCTATTAAAAGAAAAATCAAATCTAAGTCTCTCTGAAGTGATATTGGATCCTTTCTGAAAAACTTCCGGCCCTAAAACATCGCGCAAAGCCTGGTGCAGAAGATGGGTAGCTGTATGATACTTGGTAACTATCTCAGAATGATCTGCCAACCCCCCTTTAAACATTCCTGCAGAGGCAGTTCTGGAAACTTCCCGGTGTTTCTCAAACTCTTTCCTAAATTGTTCTCTATCAACAATTTGTCCTTTTTCTTTAAATAATTCCTCAGTAATCTCCACCGGAAATCCATATGTCTGGTATAAATCAAAAGCTTTTTTTCCATCAATCTGATCAATCTTTTCCACCTCTTTTAATCCTTTTTCCAAAGTCTTAGTAAATCTAAAAACCTCAGTTGATATAATATCTGAGATAACTCTTTTATCTTTTTCAGTATCCAGATAAATCCCATCATAAATTTCTACAATGGCATCACAGACTGCCACCACATCATGCTCATCAATTATTTTTTCCAATTTTCTCATCTTTATAACAGATCTCCTGATCAGTCTTCTTAAAACATAACCCTGCAATTTATTAGATGATTCCACTCCTTGCACCACTAGAAAGGTAGCTGCCTTTAGGTGATCAATAATCACTCTCATCGCTTCTGCATTCTCTTCATATTTTTTGCCACTTATTGTTTCGATTATTCGAATAATTGGTACATAAAGATCTGTTTTGAAAACATCCGGAGTATCTAGCGTTGTAGCTGTTAATCTTTCTAACCCACCGCCAAAATCTACATTTTTTTGAGGAAGTTCTTTTAAAGTCCCATCTTCCTGTTTTCTATATTGGATAAAAACTGAATTACAAATTTCTAAAAACCTTCCGCAATCACAATTGGGATGACACTCTTTACCAAATTTTGGATCATGAGGTGTGCCAAAATCATAGAATACTTCAGAGTCAGGGCCACCAATTTCTCCTGCTGGCATTTTATCCGGAGGACCGGAACGAGACCACCAATTTTTATCTACTCCGTAAAAATGGATATGCTCATCCTCAACCCCAAGATTTTTCCATATTTCATATGATTCTGTATCCTTGGGCACATCATCAGTACCTTCAAAAACCGCTACATGTAATTTATTTTTATCCAGACCAATTTCTTTAGTTAAAAATTCCCAACACCATTTTAATTGTTCTTCCTTAAAATAATCCCCCAAAGACCAGTTGCCTAACATTTCAAAAAAGGTAGTATGTCTGTTATCCCCAACTTCCTCTATATCTTCAGCTCTAAAGGATGGTTGGGAATTAACTAATCTTTTTCCTTCAGGATGTTCTTGTCCAAGTAAATAAGGAACCAGTGGCTGCATGCCGGATGAGGTAAATAAAGTTGTGGGATCATTTTCTGGCACAAGCTTTGCAGGCGCAATTTCTTTATGTTTATAACCTTTTAGGTTTTTAAAAAACTCAATATACTTCTTTCGAATTGTTTTTGAATCCATGAAGCCATTTTAACAAGAACAAGGAGGAATGTCATTCCTGCGAAAGCAGGAATCCAATTAAATCATTGAATAAATCTAATGGTGGAAATAATTTGATTTTGTATCTCACTAAATGAAGTTTTCTTAAACGTAGATACAATGTATACAAATCCTCCATAGTCAGTATCTAAATGTAAATTTGGCCATTGTGGTACTAAACCTGCTCCCTTTGGATAATCTTCTGGTCTAACCAGATATTCTTTCCATTTGTAATCATTTATTATTCTTTCCTGTGGAGTAAGATTAAGATACATATAGTATCTGTCTTGCTCTGCATTTCCAATGGGGATTTCTTCCATACGCATACTCAATACATTGTCGCCATATCTATCAATCATTATTGTCAAAAATTTTCTTGTTTGCATGGTTATAGGTAATTCTTCAAAACTTAAATCTGCAGGATATTTAAATTGAATACGATATTCTTTATTTGTATATGTTTTCCAATTTGCTGTTTCCACAGCACCAGTCGGTGCAGGACTCGCATCTGAAGTTGTCGAAGGTTGGATAGTTTGTTGAGGAGTAGGTTTATTTAAATTAATTTTTCCAGCATAAATTAAATATCCACCAATTGCTGCAGCTATTAGTAAAACTATTAATATCGGCGCTAATCCTTTTTGTTTCACTAGCTTTAGTATACTACTTTTCAATTATTCTAATATCTAAATTCCATTTATATCTTTCAAAAGTAATTCTGGCTTTAGAAAAGAAATCCTCTTGTCCTAGTACACATTTAAAGGGTGTGTTTAGCTGATTACTAAATTGCACCGGAATATTTAATTGATGTCCTCCTACTTCTATTGTGATTTTTGAAGAATAAGATAAAAATGGAGAACCGTTGATGCCAAATGACGTCTGAGGCTTTATATTTCCTAGATCGATCCCAAGTATATCAGCTATTTCCATAGTTAGGTATGAATAATCAGCTCCTGAGTCCACCAAACAGAGAATAGGTAAAGTTGATTTTTCCTGATGAATAAATTTGGCAGGAATCAGTGGTCTTTTTGTATCTTTAGGAATTCCCGGAAGTGTGGTGTATGGAAAATTCATTAGCCACTTGTAACATAACCACGATAATTTTTGGCAGCAGGAATTAACACAACATCCTCTCTTTTCTGTTTTTCAACTTTATCACTAACTTCTTTCAGTGTCTCTCCTGAGGCCACTACTCTTTTATAATCAGCAGTCATAGCCACCCAACCTGACGAAAAATTTTTAAGTAATTTAGATAGATTTACCGTTTGCATATGTTATATTTTACCACACTTTAATTATAAAACCTTTTTGTAGAATCTTTTGTGTTTTGGTTTAGATTCTTTTTTAGAAGATACTTGCTCGGCTCCTTTTTCCAAAGTGGCAATTAAGTTTTGACTTTTTTTATCTTGAAACTTTTTGTCCATCCCCAAATCCAAAACATCATTTAATCTATCTAGAGCCCTTTTTAAATTCTTTAAAATTAAATAAACCTGAAAACCGGTAATACTTAAGAATACGGACAAAAGTATAATTAAAAAAATTAGCCCTATTTGTAAAATATCCATATTGTTAGATTAACACTATTCCGGTTTGTAGAAAACATTTCTTTCTACCTCTGTCTCCTTCCCCTCTTTAGATCTGGCTGTGATGGAGATACTATTAATACTCTCCTTTAGTCTTATTTCCTGAGAAAATCTACCGCTTATGTCCACTTGAATTTCCTGATCATTAATAGAAACTTTAGCCTCAGGATCAGTTCTTCCGGAAACAATAATAACCTCATTTTTATAAGTTTCCTGATCATTTGGTTGAGAAATTTCCAGGAAAGGAGTTCCAGCTAAAAAACGATATTCAAACCAAAGATAGGCAAAAAAAGAAAAAATTAGTACAACTACTATTGTTCCCAAAAGCTTGGCAGGCGTGATTCTTAATCTTTTTTTATCAATGGGACTAATAAAAGAATCTAAAATTCTGGGAGGATTTTTATGGATAGAGTATTCTCTTCTATAAATTGCCAAAAGCTTAGATGTATCTAATTTTAAAAATTTACCGTAATTTTTAATAAAACCCTGAACAAAGGTGGGAGGGGGGAGTTTGATATAATCATCATTTTCCAAAGCTTTCAAAAGTTCAATTCTGATTTTGGTAATCTTTTCTATCTCTTCCAAGGTATAAAATTTTTTTTCTCTTTCTTCTTTTAAAATCTGGCCGACTGTACGCATTTAGTTTAATTTAAAACTCCCTTCTCTTAGTATTTTAAATTTTCCATTTTTTTCTAATTTTATTAATGTAGACGGCTTGGCACTGATTCTACCACTATCATGGTAATAATCCACCCTATTCCCAAAATATTTTTTTGCCTCAGCCAAAGTTTGCGAAGGTTTCCTTCCCTCAAAATTGGCCGAGGGAGCAACTAAAGGACCTGTTTGTTTTAATAACTCCGTTAGCTTTTCATCTTTTGGCATTCTAAATGCTAAACTTTCTGTCCCCCTGTGAAGATATTCAAAGTTCTTGCTAGAGATGGGCAAAATAACACTTAAAGGGTTAGGCCAGTGACTTTGGAGAAAATCTCTCTGATGCTGAGTTAACTTAATTCCAAACATTTCCAAATCCTTTATGGAACTAATCAAAATTATGAAAGGTTTATCTAAACTTCTTTTTCTTAATTGATAAATTCCTTCTACAGTTTTAGAATTTAATGCAGATCCCACAATTCCATAAATAGTATCTGTAGGGATCACCCAAATCCCCCCATTTTTTAAATCCCTCATTTTGATTGTTTTCTTGTCAGAGGAAAATGAATGGAAAATAGCACTAAAGATGCCACAGAAATTAAATAAAAATATATAGTGGCAATTATTTTCCCAGACATAAATTAGATTACAGAAAATTCTACCGGTAGAGGGGTTCTTCTTTTAGGTAACTCTATGTATAGTTTCTCAAACCCTATCACCTTACCTCTTTTATCTTTACTCACGATAGTCCCATCTCCAATCTCTTCACTAACCACTTCTTTCTTGGGATCATCAAACCAAACACTTAAAGTCTGGCCCTTTTTATCATAAAACATTTTGATCTTTGACATACACTACTTCTCCCTCCTTAATTCTATCAGTTAAATAAGCTGTAATCATATAGCCATTTTTTTTATCTATATGATCTGTTACTGCACAAACATTAAGCTTACCAATTTTCTTATAATACAAATGTACTCTTAAATCCTTTATGCTTCTTCTAACTTCATCAGGATCTTTTAAGGATTCTTTAACTTTAGCTTCATATTTGGCAATACTTGGATGTTTAATTGTTACAATCATTTGCCAATATGCTTTAGTAGTTCTGATAATAATACCAAGTGGTGTTTTAATCTTAAAGTATTCATCAGAAACCACAGCCTAATTATAAAATAATGAGTTCCCACTTACAATTGCCGCCTTCTGCTCTAATGATTCGTATCATCTATACAGACTAAAATGATTTAAATCATTGAATCAGAGATTATATAAGCTTATTCTCTGATTTTTTTAGCCAGTTCTGCTAATTTGTTATCATCCTCTCTTTTATAATCATTAGAGGAAATGTACCCTTCATATCTTGTAAAGTACTTTCTGACATAATTTTTTGAGGTTATTCTTTTCCATTTTTCCATTTTAGTTCCATGCATGGGGAATAATTTAGCATGGACATGATCAATTGCAAAACCTTCAAAAATCATACCGGTCCTACCTACATCCTCCAATTTCTCATCAAGTAATTTGGCTACTTTTTTAGTTGCAATAACCAAGTCCCTTAAAACATCATCTTCTAAATCAAATGCATAACTTGGGTAATGTTGTTTTGTAATTACTACTGAAAATCCTACTGTATTTGGGAAAATTGATAAAAAGGCTAAATGTTTTTCATCTTCCCATATTAAATGTGAAGGGGCTTCTCCTTTAACAATTTTGCAGAATATACAATCATTCATTATTAACTCTCTGCACCTCCAGCACTTTGGGCAAAGTATTCTTCAGCATTTCTGACCAAAACATCACGCGGTTTAGATCCATCTCCCGGCCCAATAATTCCTGCCACCTCCAACTCATCTATGATTCTGGCTGCTCTGGCATAACCCACTTTTAGCCTTCTTTGCAGAAGTGATGCAGAAGCCCGATCATATTGACAGACAGTTCTCACTGCCTCCTCAAATAATTCATCTCTCTCTCCGCCATTTCCTCTTCCTCGAAATCTACCAAGAGGCATTTCTGTTACCTCAGCTGTATATTCAGGCGCCACCCCCAGATCTTTTAAGTATTTAATGAGATTGTTAATCTCTGGATCATTAACCAAAACTCCCTGAATCCTTAATGGTTTGGAAGCATCGGGCGGCAAAAACAGCATGTCTCCCCGTCCCAACAGTTTCTCCGCCCCCGGCTGATCAATAATTACCCTGGAATCAACCATGGATGAAACATTAAAGGCAATCCGGCAGGGAATATTGGCTTTAATCAGTCCAGTGATAACATCAACTGATGGGCGCTGGGTAGCCACCACCAAATGAATTCCTGTGGCCCGGGCCAGCTGGGCAATTCTGGTGATGGCATCCTCGATCTCAACAGGGGCAAACATCATCAAATCTGCCAGCTCATCAATGATGATGACAATATAGGGCAGGGCCTGAAAACCGGACATCTCATTATATCCTGAGATATTTCTCACCCCCACTGACTGGAATAATTTATACCTTCTGTCCATCTCTGCCATGGCCCACTTTAGGGCTGATAATATTTTTTCCGGTTCTGTAATAACCGGTGTTAAAAGATGAGGAATACCGTTATAATTGGTCAACTCCACTCTTTTGGGATCAATTAAGATCATTTTCAACTCATCCGGCGAGTTCCTAAAAAGCAAAGACCCAATGACAGTATTAATCATGACTGATTTACCGCTCCCCGTAGTTCCGGCAATTAAACAGTGAGGCATTTTATCCAAATCCACAATCACCGGGTTGGAAGAGGTATCTCTTCCTAGAGCCACAGCTAATTTAGATTTATGTTTGGCCATTTCATCAGAGCCCAGAATATTTTTTAGGCCCACCAACTCTAAAGAGCGGTTTGGTACCTCAATTCCCACCAATGATTTACCAGGAATGGGAGCTTCAATCCTGACTGTTCCGGTAGGGGTGGCCAGAGCCAAAGCAATATCGTGTTGCAGATTGGCAATTTTGGAAATTTTAGTACCGGCAGAGATTCTTAAGGCATATTGAGTGACAGCTGGACCGCCATTAACCTCTGCCACATCCGCCTGGATTCCAAATGAATCCAAAGTTTTTTCAATAATATCTGCATTCTTTTTGACATCACCACGTTCTGCTTGAGCACCAGTTTTGTCGGAAAGCAGTGAAAGTGAAGGGTATTTCCATACCTTTGTTTGTCCTGCCACGTTTTGTACCAATACATCAGAGATGACATTATCTTTAGCAGGAGGTGGCGATGCTCTCACAGGTCTATCATCCAAACCGGATACTTTAATGGGAATATGTTTAGCTTCAAAAGTTCTTTGTCTTGATAAAATTGGCTGTACAAGCTTCTCCTTAAAGAATTTGAAAATCAAAAAAAATATGGCAAAAATCTGACCTAAAGAGGTATTAAATAACACTACCAATCCCACCAAAAATACCAAACCCAAAACAGCTACTGCCCCTAGTGGGGTGACAAAAGATGAGAGTTGTTGCCAAAGAGTCAACCCCAATGTACCTGCCCGATCAACTGAAACAGGGGCTGTCAAACCGGCCAAAGAAAAAATAATTAATAAAAGACCCAATAAAACATTGGTTTGGACAAATTTCCATCTTACTTTAGTCAATACCAAACCGCAAAGCAAAAAAACTAATGGTGAAAAAATACTGGTCCAACCAAATATCCTATTTAATAGATCTCTCCAAAAATTTAGCATAGCTGATTCTGTACTAATTGAGATAATGGAAAGAATGGCCAAAAGAAAAGCGATCAGGCTTCCTACTGCTGTAATAGTTTTTTGTCTTAATCTTAATTTGGGTAATCTGTAAATAGATCTTCTGCGTGACATATCTATGTTATATCTGTTTAACTATTATACCACACTATGGGCCAACTATACTTCTACCACCATCGGTAAAATCAGAGGCCTTCTTTCTGTAATCTGATCAAAATATTTATCTAAAGAGTCCTCGATCATTCTTCTGATAAATCTCCAGTCGGAAATTTTATGAGAATGTTTTTCCAAAGTTTGTTTAACAATTAAACGTGCTTCGTTCAATAGATCCTCCGCAATCTCCCCAAAGACAAATCCCCTGGAGATCACATCAGGTTCTGAGGTCAATTTACCTGTTTGTTGATCTATAGAAACAACAACCACCACCACGCCTTCCTCACTCATTTTTTGTCTGTCTCTTAAGACAACACTGCCAATATCACCAATCCCCAATCCATCCACAAAGACATTTTGCACCTCAATCCTTCCTTCTATTCTAGCTTGTCCATTTTTAATATGTAAAATTTCTCCATCCATCATTTTCAAAACATGATCCTGTTCATAGCCTAACTCAAACATTTGATTTCCAAATATATCCATGTGTCTAAATGTGCCTCCAATCGGCATTAGGTATTTTGGTTTTATTAAGTTGACCATAAGCTTCAACTCTTCCGATGCAGCATGACCGGATACATGAAGATCTGAGGTAATAGCAGAGTAAATCACGTGTACCCCCAATCTGCTTAGGGAATCAATTAAAGCATTCTGGGCAGATTCCGTAGAGGGAATAGGATCGGCCGAAAAAACTACTGTGTCACCTTTTATAAGTTTTACCTGTTTATGTTCTTCATTGGCGAGTCTAACCAAAGAGGAGTCAGACTGACCCTGAGCGCCGGCAATTAAAATCAGTAACTTTTTGGGAGCATGCGAGGAAATAGCATCAGAGGCAACCACCAGTCCTGCCGGAACAGCCAAATACCCTAAGTCTCTGGCAATTTGAAAGTTTTTCTCAAATGAACGGCCGACCACAGCCACCTTCCGTCCCAATTTTTGGGCCACATTTATTGCTTGTTGCATCCGGGAAACATTTGATGAAGTCATGGTGATAAACAGTTTACCTTGAGTCTCTTGTGCTGCTTTTTCAAAAGTTGGCTCAATTGATTTTTCCGATTTATTAAAACCGGGTTTATCAATCCTTAAACAATCAATTAAAAGAAGCAGTACCCCTTCTTTGCCTAAACTGGCAGCTTGGGCCACATCAGTGACCTGTCCGGAAACAGGAGTCCAGTCAATCTTAAAATCTGCCTGGTGAATAATTAAACCAACCGGGGTCCTAATGACAATGCCTGTTGAATCTGGTACTGAGTGTGAAACCTGATAAAATGAAACCTTAAATACCCCTAGATCCAATTTTTGATCAATTTTAACCTCAATAACTTTATTCTTAGGCAAATTATGTTCAATAAATTTAGACCTGATAAATCCGGCTGTTAATCTTTGGGTATAGATGGGTGCGTTTAGTTCCGGCCAAATAAAAGGCAATCCACCAATATGATCCTCATGTCCGTGAGTGATGATAATCCCTCTAATTTTATGCTTTTTATCACGAAGGTAGGAAATATCAGGGATAACCAGATCTACTCCCGGCATGGCCTCATCAGGAAAACCTACCCCGCAATCCACAATCAGGATATCATCTCCATATTCATACACATACATATTTTTGGTGACATCACCCACACCACCTAAGGGAATTAATTTGAGAGTCTGATGATCATGGGCAGCATTCATAGGTTTAATTTAAAAATTGCTGTCTCTTTTTTTGAATTTAGAGAATTTGGCTCTGGTTCTATCAAAAGGACCCTTGCTGCCAAAATCTCTTTTGGGAAATCTGTCTCTTCTGGGGCGAAATCCATCTCTTCCGCTACCAAAAGGTCTTCTCTCACCTCTACCCATACCTTGTGGTCTTCCCTCAGACGGACGGAAGCGAGGTCTACTCTCAGTTTCCATCTTTCTATCTTCACCAAAAAGCATTGACAATCCTACCTTTCCTTCTGGAGAGACATCAGTTACTCTGACCTTGACTTCCTGTCCCTCAGAGACAACATCCTCTGCTTTCTCAACACGTCCCGGAGCCATCTGAGAAATATGCACCAGACCATCTTTACCAGGAGCAATTTCTACAAAAGCTCCGAACGGAGCCAATCTGACCACTTTACCCGTAAATTCATCTCCTATATTAATCTCCTTAAACATACCATTGATCGCATCCAAAGCCTGATCAACACTTTCACTCCTTACAGCCGAGACCATCACTGTACCATCATCCTCGATATCAATCTGAGCTCCTGTTTTATTAATAATAGAATTAATAGTCTTACCTCCTGAACCAATTAACAGTCCAATCTCTTCCGGCTTAATATGTATAATCTCCACTCTGGGGGCATGGGGAGACAAGGGACCTGCTGATGGAATCACCTTCTCCATTTCTTCTAAGATTTTTAATCTGGCATTTTTACCTAATCTTAAAGCTTCCTCAATAATTTCAAAAGTTAATCCTTCTAATTTTGTATCCATTTGAATTGCGGTAATACCATTTTTAGTACCGGCCACTTTAAAATCCATTTCTCCATAAAAATCCTCCACTGCCCTCATATCTGTCACCACCTGGAATTTTCCACGTCCTGAGCCTGTCGAAGGATTATCATCGGAAAAAAGTCCCATGGCAATTCCGGCAACCGGGGCAATAAGTGGTACTCCAGCATTTAGAAGAGCTAGGGTGGTTGAACAAACTGAGGCTTGAGAAGTTGAAGCATTGGCTGCCAAAACCTCCGATACTACCCTGATAGCATAGGGGAATGTATTCTCATCTGGAATAACAGACACCATAGCTTTTTCCACCAAGGCCCCATGTCCTACGTCCCGTCTGTTGGGAGCACCAATCCTTTTTACCTCACCTACGGAAAAAGGATTAATACTCATATTATAGTGATGCATGAATCTTTTTTGCCTTTCTCCTTCCATGCCGTCTAATGTTTGCTGCAGAGACGGAGCACCAAGGGTGGCAACTGATAAAACTTGGGTATCACCCCTTTGGAAAAGAGCTGATCCGTGGGTTCTGGGTAAAAGTCCCACCTCCATTGACAGAGGTCTCACCTCATCCATGGCTCTGCCATCAACTCTTTTGTCTTTTCCTAAGACTGTTTCATGTACAATCTCTTTAGCCACCTTATCGAAAATTCCGGAAATTATCTCGGCAGTTAAGGTCTCTTTATATTTTTCTGCCAACTCTCTTTTAATCAGATTTCCTGTTGCTTCATGCCAGGGATGTTCATTATCAAATAAAGCAGCTTCAATCCTCTCTTTAGTCAGTTTAGTTACTTCCCCAAGCAAGGCTT
This sequence comes from Candidatus Daviesbacteria bacterium, assembly GCA_030699125.1. GTDB lineage: Bacteria > Patescibacteriota > Microgenomatia > Daviesbacterales > UBA10151 > JAUYKM01. The sequence goes on from JAUYKM010000018.1 coordinate 47,693, forward strand.
CTTCCAAAGCATCTTCCAAATGTGAAATTTCTTGTTTATCCTTTCCTGCTTCCTTAGTAAATTCTTCAATTAGCTCAATAATTGGTTGGGCACTTTTATGAGCTTCCTTAATTCCTTCAAAAACAACTGAATCATCTATTTGCTTGGCTCCTGTTTCTATCATGACCACTTTATTTTTACCTGAGGCCACCACCAGATCCATATCCAGATGTTCCATCTGGGAGATGGTTGGATCAACTACTAGATTTCCTTCCTTACTGCCGATTCTTATTCCGGCAATAGGTCCATTCCAGGGAACAGAAGATATAGAAAGTGCAGCGGATGCTCCAATTAGACCTACCAAGTCAGGATCATTGTCTTGATCAATTGATAAAACAGTTAAAATTACCTGTACCTCATGCGCTTTAAAATCTTTAGGGAAAAGTGGCCTGATGGAGCGGTCTATTAATCTGCCTGTTAAAACTGCTTCATCAGTAGGTCTTGTTTCTCTTTTAATGAATCTGGATGAAGAAATCCTCCCTCCAGCATAATGTTTTTCCACAAATTCCACAGAGAGCGGAAAGTAGCCAATATCCTCCAGTAGTGGCTGGGTGGCCACAGTTGCTAAAATCACTGTTTCTCCCCATGACACTACAACAGATGCATCTGCTTGCAAAGCCAGCTTACCGGTCTCCAGTTTTAACTTTCGACCGTTTAAATCAATTTCTTTAGTTACCATTTTACTCATAAATTTTTTTAGGGGGTTTGGAAACTGTGGAAGAGATAATTAGTCTTCAGCTTTCAGTCTTCAGTTATCAGATTTTTTGTTTCCCAGTCTGATAGCTGATAGCTGACGTCTGATTGCTACTTAACTCTTTGCAATCTCCAAAACCCTGCCCACTATCTAGATAAACCAAGCTTATTAATTACCATTGTATATCTTTCATTATCTTTTTTAAATAAGTATTGCAAAAGTCTTCTTCTTTTATTAACCATAGATAACAGCCCACGGCGTGAGTGTATATCGTGTGGATGTTCTTTTAAATGAGCAGTTAAATTCTTAATCTGTTCAGACAAAAGAGCAACCTGAACCTCAGGAGATCCGGTATCACCGGACTTGGTGGCAAAACCCTTAATGATTTGCTGTTTTACTTTTGGATCAAGTGGCATCGTAAATCCTTTCTGTGGAACAACTTTGATGCCAAAGTCGTCCTTAAGTTAATGTTTGAGGTATTTTAACAGAAACTTTTAAAATATGCAAATTTATGCATCATGACAGCATGAAGCGATATATTACTTCCAAACCAGATGTTATGGGTGCAGTGATTTCGGTGATCTCGATCCTTGTTTTAAGCTTTTTTGACTCCCTCAAAGCGACCACCTAAGTACGGATAGCGAGTATCCAGACTCCAGATCCAATAGACCCCCAAGCTGCCATCCGAATAGAAGCGGGCGCCGCCCACCTCACCCTTGCGGCGAGACCCAAGCAAACGAACCCAACCTGCTTTATCCAAACCTAATTCATCAAAATAATGGCCTGTTAGATCCTTACTGTTTTGTGAACCAATAATATAAGCTGTCAGTCTTTGGCCTTTCCAGTGATTTTGTTTTGCCAATTCTTCCAGATCTTTCCGGTTGGTTCCAGTGTAAGGGGTTTGCCAACCTGATTCAATATCAAACCAACCTCCTCTACTATCTGTGTGTTTAACTGGGGTTCCTGCTTTAACAACCCAACTACCCATTTGTGGATGCATCTTGCCCAATAAAATCAAACCTGCGGGTGTAGCTGTTAATTCTGATGGCATATATATCGGTGCTCTCGGAACTTGCAAATGTTCCATATCTACAATTTCATCTCGATGATAAGGACTATCTGGTACCTCAATCTTTAAACCAACTTTTGACCCTAATACACTCCATCTAGTTCGCCAGTATTCAGTCACAACTTCTGGAGTGTGTGGTTTGGTTTTAAATTCTGCTACCGCCTGTTCAAGTAGACCCAGGGTTCTTTGGGATTCTTCTACAGCCTTAAGTTGGTCAAGCTCTACCAGTTCTCGTCTAAATGCTCCGTCTGCTTCTAGTAGCCTTTCTTTATGTTGCGTCATATTATCGTGAATTTAACATATTATAGGATCTTTTGTCAACCTAATGATGAGCCTTTAAAGATTTTGGGGGTGAGCCAATCCGGTTCCGGGGTTTCAGAAACTACCCTTTCTCCTGCTGGTCTTTCTTCAGGTGAAGGTTGGATCTGATCATTACCTGTTGCTGAAGAGGTTTGAGTCACAGAAGGGGTAACAAATTCATCAACAACTTGGGCCTCTTGAGGAGATGGAGGAATAAGAGAACTTAAATCTAAACCGCGCTTTTCTCCCGGCTGATTTATTACTGATGGTTTCTTTCCCCCTGCTCTTAAAAGATTGGCCATTACCATATATGTGTCTGCATTTACTTGCGGATTAGTCAGATTGGTTGTTGATTCAAACACTCCAGCTAAAAGATTGCTTGCAGTATCCGCATCTAAAGAATACCCCAGATCAGCAATTAAATTGGCCATTACTTCTGCTAAACATGATGCGTTTGTATCCAACACATTAGTTTGTCCAAAGCCGGTATTGGCGCTTTGGGTATCAATATTCACTATATGCACTCCGGAAAACTTTTGTTGATTTTGCCTATAGATTGAACCTAAACTGTCCAAGTTAGCAGCACCAATTACAAAAACTAGATTAAATCCACTTCCCTGATAGTGAGGTACAATTTTAGTTGGCTGAAAAGTCTGACCTGACAGAACATGAAAAACTAAATTCAAGTTATTATCTTGAGCAAACCAGTCTAATTTTTCCAATGCAGGGATAGTACCATCAGATGAGGCTACACCTTCCAGGCTAATTGTTAAGTTCCCACCTTCTGTAGAAGGTAAAGTCTTTTGAACATGATCAATCCCAAAAAGATAGGATTGTCCCACCCTAATAGTATCTTCACAAACTATGCTGATTTCTTTACCAGCTGCCTCCAGGATTAAAAATAACGCCAATCCGGCAGATAATTTATCAATATTTGCATTAGCAGGCAACGCAATTAAAATATTTTTGGCAGTTGGCAGAAGATTTTTCAGCTCAGTAATCTGACTATCGTATTTCATTGTGCTTGAATTCTACCTTAATATCCCATAAAAATCAAGTCTGCGCAGATTTTTATAGTCCACGTCTATAATTGCAAGCGTAGCCAAGTCTAACTTGGCGTAGCGCAGCAATTACTCAGCAGAGCGCTAATTGCAAGCTGTATGTTACAATCTACCTGATCATACCCGATCATAAATGGAATTCGAGGAAAGATCTGATCAATTGATGGAACGAAGAGAGTTTCTCCAATATTCAGCTTTAGCAACCGCGGCTTGGCTGATTAGTCTAAATGGTCCTGATAAACATAAGCCTCCTGAAAATAGAAATCCTCTTGAGCTGAAAAATTATCTAGATTTTTATCGCCGTTCTGCTGTTAAAAATATTGTGACGTTCACTGACGGCACACAAGCAATTATTCCCAGTTCAGCTTACGGGGATGAAATTTATATGCGTGATTCATTTTTCACTTGTGTAGGTTTAGAGAATTTATTGGTTAATGACTGTCTGAATCCGTTTGAAGAAAGACAGCTTCAAAACGGTCAACTAGCTCATGCCATCCCTCGTAGTCTTGAGCGAAATGGGTCTGACCCCAGAGATGATGAGTCAACTCTTATTTATCTCATTGGCAAGGGTGTTGCAAACAGACAATTTCAAAGGGTGAGCAGAGAAGCTATAACAAAAGCTTGGTCTTTTATACAATCTCATGTATTTGAGGGTTGGTATCTCTCAGATGAGGGTCCTTTTCGATATTGGGCAGATACATATATCAATAAATCCGAAGATGTTATCTCTTACAACCAGGGGTTATATGCGCTGGCTTTACGTTTCCTCAACAAGTTTGATCCGAAACTTGTCCCGAATCATATTTTGTCTCAAGCCGAAGAAAATTTTCGGAGTCTTTTCAGAAACGATCTCGGCTTTATCCCCTTAAGCAAGAATACTTCTTACCAGGATATATCAGCTCTACTGCCGGAATTTCTGGCAAGATACTATTTCCATGAGGGCATTCTTCAAAATAATCATATTATCTCATCTTTAAATCACCTTATTAGAACCGCCAGTGTTTGGGATAATCAGCAAAGATTGAAGGGGATAAAAACTATTTGTCAACCCGACGGCTCTTTTTTACCTCCTGATTATTTTTTTAATCATCTTAACAACCCAGGAGAGTATCATAATGGTGGGTATTGGCCACTATATGTGCTGGTGGCACTATGTTTGGCATATAAAATTACCCTGGACGAAAAATACAAATCTATAGCTACTGTTTTAGTTCAAGAAGAGTTATCCGATGGGAGAAGTCAGGAGTTTATCTATTTAGCAGAAGGGCGGGAAGGAACTCATGATGCGGAAAGATCAGATTACTCCTGGAATGCCTTACTTATTCCCGCGTTCAAATGGTCAGGAATGGTATCTATATAAGTCTGCTGTCTATATCACTCTAAATGATTCCACTATATCCCCAATTTGAAAATCCACAGGGGGATTAAACAGCATGCCGCAATCATTCCCTTTTTCCACTTTATTAACCTCATCCTTAACTTTTTTTAAGGATTTTAATTTGGTTTCACCTATAATCTCTCCTTCCCTCACCACTCTGATCCTTTGTCCTTTGGCAATCTCTCCTTCCACCATCCTGCATCCGGCAATCCTTTCATCCTTTCCGTGAGGAAACTCGGCAATAATATTGCCCTTTCCCAAAACTTCCTCCAACTGCCCTACCTCCAGTAAAGTATTGACTACTTCCTCAACATCTTCTAAAAGCTCATATATAATATTGTAGGTTCTTATTAAAACTTGTTCATTTTCAGCCAATTTTTGGGCCAGTGGAGCCACTTTCACATTAAAGCCAATGATAATTGCTCCCACAGTGGAGGCCAATTTAACATTTTCTTCTCCAATCTGCCCTGTAGCTGTAAAAATAAAATTAACTATTTTTCTCTCTTCATTGAATTTCTCCAAAGAGGCCTCAATTGCCTCCAGTGACCCTTGCTTATCAGCCTTAATGATTACCTTAAGAGTCTTATCTTTTTCGCTCTTAAGCCTATCTACTAAGCTGGCAGCAGCTTCTTTGATGGATGATTCAACTGCTTCTTGTCCTAGAGTGGCACCTACCTCCGGCACAGTTTCCAAACCCAAAACCTCAACAGACATGGATGGACCTGCCTGATCCAGGGGAGAACCATTAAAATCAAACATCCCTTTTATTTTTCCTTTTATTCCCCCTACCACAATTTGATCTGCCCGCTTTAATGTACCATTTCTCACTAAAATGGTAGCTATGGGGCCTTTAAATTTATCCAAATTAGCCTCAATCACTACTCCAGCAGCAGGTAATGAAGGATCACCCTTTATTTCATGCAGCTCGGAAACTAGTAGTATCACCTCCAAAAGCTTATCCACCCCTTCTCCTGTTTTGGCAGAAAGAGCAACCAGAGGTACATCTCCTCCATACTCCTCTAAGTTTACTTCTCTATCAGTTAATTGTTTTTTGATCTTTTCTAAAGAGACTTTTAGGTTTAATCCCGGCAGGTCAATTTTATTAACAGCCACAATCATAGGGACTTTAGCTGCCTGAATATGCTTGAGGGCCTCAACAGTTTGGGGCATGATCCCATCATCTGCTGCCACCACCAGTATAGCAATATCAGCCACCTTAGCACCTCTGGATCTCATTTTCTCAAAAGCAGCATGACCGGGAGTGTCTATGAAAGTGATAAGTGGAGAGTGCTGAGTGCTAAGTCCACTTTGCACTTCTATCTGGTAGGCTCCAATATGCTGGGTGATACCGCCATGTTCTTTAGCAGCCACTGAGGATTTTCTTATAAAGTCAAGGAGGGTGGTTTTACCGTGGTCTACGTGACCTAATATAGTTACAATTGGTGGTCTTGTTTGTTCCATAATAACTTTCCAGGCGAAAAGTACTCATATTACTTTGGCTTTTCACCAGATTTATCAGCTTTTTCTATATCTTTTTCCGCATCCTTCGCTGCTTTTGGATCATCAACCTTTGGTTCTTCTTCCAATTCTCCGCCTTTGGATTCATCCTGCATAGCTTCCGTTATGTTCTCTTCCACAGCTTCAACTGCAGCTTCACCAGCAGTTTTTGAAGGGTCTGTTGCTTCTGTTTCAGCTTTTTCTTTTCCTTCTTCTGGGGTTTCAGCAGGAACCTCTTCAGTTTTTTTCTCAGCTTTTTTCTCTTCCCTCTTAACGCTTTCCGTTTCACTCTCTAGTTTCGGTTCCCCTGAACCTACAATATCTATCTTCCAACCAGTTAGCTTGGCAGCCAGTCTGACATTTTGTCCTTTTTTACCAATTGCCAAAGATAGTTGATCTTCAGGCACTGTTACTGTGGCTACCTGATCTTCTTTATTTAAACTAACAATTATATCTTTGGCAGGAGATAAGGCGGCAGCTATGAACCTGGCAGGATCCTCGGAATATGAAATAATGTCAATCTTTTCTTCTCCCAACTCACTCATCACAGCTTGAACTCTCACTCCTTTTTGTCCCACCAAAGAACCCACCGGATCAACTCCTTCCTGGCTGGATTTGGCAGCAATCTTGGATCTGGATCCTGCCTCTCTGGCAACCACCTTAATTTCCACAGCACCGGATTGGATCTCCGGTACTTCCAGAGCAAATAGTGCTTTAACTAACTCCGGATCAGACCGGGAAACCACTACCTCTGAGCCTCTACCACCTTCTCTAATTTCCTTAATTAAAAATTTCAATCTTTGATTTTGATGATAAATCTCTGAATGAACTTGTTCGGAGGGAGGGAAAACCCCTTCTGCTCTGCCTAAATCTATAAAAAAAGTGTTACCTTCCTGCCTTTGAATACTTCCGGAGATCACTGTGCTTACTTTATTAGAATATTCTGATAAAATGGCATCCCGCTCAGCCTCATTAAGACGCTGCATGATCACCTGTTTGGCAATCGCGGCAGCAATTCTGGCAAAACCGGGGGGAGTAACATTTTTATCTTTGTTTAAGATGGAGATTTCCCCTGTGGCAGGATTAACTTCGGAGGTGAATCCCTCAAAATCTTCAGGAACCTCTTCGTTTCGAAGCATTAAATCTTTTTTATAGGCGGCTAAAGCAGCTTGTCTGATGGCATCCAAAACCACAGAAACATCTACCCCTTTTTCAGAGGCTATTTGATTTAGCGCAGCTGCAAATTCTGTTCGTGCTTGAGCCATAGTTTTAAAAAGGGCGGGCACTAGTCCCACCCTAAAGGTCAATTGGATTGTTAACCAGAGATATATTAACTTTTTGCCTTCTTAAAGTCAAGCTCAAGCTACTAATGTGTTAAGCTTAAAGAAGATATGTTATATGAATTAAAAATATTTATAATCCATGAACTGATCCATATTTTATTGGGGTTAATTCTTTTTCTTAGTCTTTCCAGGATTATCAAAAAATATAGACTTCTTTTTTGGGCATTTTTAGTATCAATCTTTCTAGATATTGACCATTTATTTGATTATTTTATAGCCTTGGGAGCTAAACTGGATATCAATGCTATGGTCACCGGGAGTTATTTTGATACAAATACTCATACCTATATTCCACTGCACTCCTGGGAACTAGCTGTCATTATGATTATTTTAGGTTGGATCAAAAGAAGAAAAAATGTGGGTAAGTTTTTGATTGCCACAGGAGTGGGGATATTTACTCATCTTTTAGTTGATCAGACCTGGTATCAGCCGATCTGGAATGTTTACTTTCTCATATCCAGATTTGCCCACAACTTTATACCATCATATCTTTGGTAATCCCTAAAACCAACCTTTTTTCTTATCCGAAGGAGAGCTACGCTCATTTCCCAGCTTATAGAGTTCCTCATATAATTGTTTTTCCTGCTTGGAGGGATTTTTGGGTACATTTAAGTTTACCCTGACATAGTGATCACCGTAACCATGACTTCCCAATCTGGGGACTCCTTTACCTTTTAGTTTTACCAGAGATCCAGGCTGGGTGCCTGGAGGAACCTTAACCTTAACTTTTCCCTGTACTGTTTCTACCTCAAACACATCCCCTAAAACCAGTTGGGGGATATTTATAGTAATCTCGGAAAATATATCTGCCCCTTCCCTTAAGAATTCCGGATTTCTATCCACTCTGAAGACAATATCCAGATCACCAAATCTGATTTTAGTGCCATTATCTACTCCAGCTGGAACCTTTATCCTCATTCTTTTTCTTTCCAGCCTTCCTTGAGCATTTCTTGTTTCCGTCTCAATATCTTTAGTCACTCCTTTAATGGCCTCATCAAAAGATACACTCATCTGATAAGTAGGTCTTCTTCTCATGGCAGCTCCAAACCCTCCGCCAAAGATTTGTTCAAAAAGCTCAAACGGATCTTCAAATCCGCCAAAGTCAAACTGAATATTGGGATTACCACCTCCCGAGGATGACCAGGAATATTGCTGCCAGTCGCCGCCAAAGGGATTACCTCCACCCTGAGCACCGCCGAAGGGTCCGCCTGCCCCAGCTCCCCCGTATCCTCCGGCACCCCGGTCAAAAGCAGCATGACCAAATTGATCATAAGCTCCTTTTTTCTGGGGATCAGATAAAACCTGATAAGCCTCGCCAATCTCTTTAAATCTGCCTTCAGCCCCGGCAGTTTTATCTACATCAGGATGATGCTTTCTGGCCATCTTTCTATAAGCAGATTTAATCTCCTCAGCTGAGGCAGATTTAGAAACTCCAAGTATTTCGTAGTAGTCACGTTTAGTAGCCATATTATTTATATTTTAAGATCTGGCGGGGGATTTTTGTTCCACTTTAGAAACACCTAAATTAGCGGAGGTGATCTCTTTTTTTCCTTCAGAAAAAGTGGCTTTATATATTCCAAACTGTTTAAATGGCAATCCCCCAAACTCAATTAAAATATTGGCTCTGCCCCCGCGACCAATGGTAATATTAAAATCCCTCTCAAATACTACATTATCTCCTTTTTCGTGAGCCAATTTTACCCCAATAGTGACATTGGTATTAGCTTCACCCTCAAAGGAGGCCACCAGGAAACCTTTTTGTAAAATAGGACTATCATTTGAAGAATGGAAATGGTCAAATTCACCCAAGATTGACAATTTGCCATCAGAGGAAGTCAGAGCATAATCACAGAAAAGGGCAAATCTGCCTTTAATCATTCTTTTTCTCTTCCTCTACTACTTCACCTTCCACAGTCTCTTCAGTCTTAGGAGCTTCACCAGTTGATTCTTCAGTCTTTGCTTCTTCCTTACCTGCTGTACCCTGTCCACTGTCACCTGTACCCTTTTGTTCATACATGGCTGATCCTACTTTCTGCAACACTTCTCCTAAGGCATCACCTTTTTTCTTAATATCATCTGTGTCCTCACCTTTCAAAGCCTCTTTTAACTCATTTAATTTCTGTTCAACCTCTGTTCTAACATCCTGAGACACCTTATCCCCTTGCTCTTTTAAAGTTTTTTCTGTCTGATAAACCAATCCGTCAGCAATATTTCTGATCTCAATCCCCTCTTTTTTCTTTTTATCTTCCTCGGCATGGGCTTCAGCCTCTTTAGTCATCCTTTCCACTTCAGACTTATCTAAGCCTGTGGAACCAGTGATGGTAATTTTTTGCTCCTTGCCGGTAGCTTTATCTTTGGCAGAAACATTTAAAATACCGTTAGCATCAATATCAAAAGTAACTTCAACTTGTGGAACTCCACGAGGAGCCGGTGGAATACCATCCAAAATAAAGCGGCCCAAAGATTTATTATCTGCAGCCATTTCCCTTTCACCTTGCAAAACATTAATCTCAACTGATGTCTGATTATCAGCAGCGGTGGAGAAAACTTCTGATTTGGAGGAAGGAATAGTGGTATTTCTATTTATTAAGGAGGTGCGGACTCCACCCAAAGTTTCAATTCCCAAGGTCAAGGGTGTCACATCAAGTAAAAGCACATCTTTAACTTCCCCACCCAATACCCCTCCCTGAATAGCCGCACCAACAGCCACCACTTCATCAGGATTAATGCCTTTGTGCGGTTCTTTGCCAAAAAACTCCTGGACCGACTTTTGTACGGCAGGCATTCTGGTCATGCCTCCCACCAAAACTACTTCATCAATTCCGCCAGCTGGCGGATTTTCGTTCATCTTGGCATCCTTAAGACAACTCTTTACTGCCTCAAAGGATTTATCAATTAAAGGTTTAACCATGGCCTCAAGCTTAGCCCTGGATAATTTCATCTCCAAGTGCTTGGGACCAGAATCTGTGGCTGTGACAAAAGGAATGGAAATCTCTGCCTCCATGGAGGAAGAAAGCTCAATCTTGGCTTTTTCCGCTGCATCACGTAATCGTTGCAAAGCTTGTTTGTCACCTTTTAGATCAATTCCCTCAAGTTTCTTAAACTCCTCTGCTAAATAATCTAAAATTACCTGGTCAAAATCATCTCCACCTAAGTGTGTATCACCATTAGTGGATTTAACCTCAAAAACTCCCTCACCCAGTTCCAAAACAGAGATATCAAAAGTGCCTCCACCCAGATCGTAAACAGCAATGGTGTGAGCGTGTGATTTATCCAAGCCATAGGCCAGGGCTGCCGCAGTGGGTTCATTAATAATTCTTTGCACATTAAGTCCGGCAATTTCCCCGGCTTGTTTGGTGGCTTGCCTTTGGGCATCATCAAAATAGGCAGGAACAGTAATCACAGCATCAGTTACTTTTTCACCTAAATAGGATTCAGCATCAGCTTTAATTTTTTGCAGGATTTGAGCAGAAATTTCTTGAGGAGTATATTCATGGCCTTCCACTTCCACCACAGCCATACCATTTTTACCGGACTTGATAGTATAAGGAAGCCATTTCATGTCCCTTTGGACCTCAGGATCATTAAATTTTCTTCCCATCAGTCTTTTGATAGAAAAAATGGTTTCTTTGGGATTTACCACAGCTTGGCGTTTGGCCACTCTGCCCACAATATTTTTGACAGGATTAACAACAGAGGGGATGATATTTTCCCCCTCAGCTGAGTGGATAACTTTGGGCTTTCCACCCTCCATTACCGCCACAGCAGAATTTGTTGTTCCTAAATCAATTCCTACAATTTTAGTCATATTATTAAATTCCTTTCATTATCCATCAGTCCAAAGAGCTAATGATCTTCTGCTTTTGTTAATTCTTAAGATTGACGTGCTTGAGGGATATCGTAAAAATCCAACTAATGACATTACTCCTCCACCAACACCAAACAAAACTGGATCCCATGATTTTGGACCCCTAATTCTCAATTCCATATCTCTCTTCCAACCTCCAGTTATATTACTAAATCTTCTTTCTTTACTTTCTATCATATTTTTCTCCTTTTTTACTTGTCATTCTGAACGTAGTGAAGAATCTCTCAGTTTATCTGAGGAACCTTGCATTCGCAAGAGATCCTTCGTTTCACTCAGGATGACATTTCTCCTTCCCCAGATCCTTCGTCGCTGGATTGCTCCTCAGGATGATTATCTTGCTTCCGCCCGACAATCACTTGCGCTGGTCTTAAAACTTTTCCATTTAAATTATACCCTTTTCTAACAACTTCCAAAATACTATTCTCACCCTTGCCCGCCGAAGCTTCAGCGGAGGAGGGTTCACGAGTATCAACTGCCTCATGAAGGCTTGGATCAAATTGTCCCTCTTCCGGTATTTCATCCAACCCTTCCTGAGCTAAAACCTGTTTAAATTCCTTGACTGCCAACTCTACTCCTTTAAACCAACCTGACTCCTTCTCCTGTTCACTTGTTCCACCCAAGGCTTGTTCTAAGTGATCCAGAGTTGGTATTAGCTTCCTTAACAATTCTGCCCCAACGTAGGCAACCATCTCTGAACGGCCTTCAGAAATTCTTCTCTCCAGATTCTGATAATCAGCTACTGCTCTTTTGAGCTGATTTTCCAAATCAGTTACTCTGGTTTGTAATTGTTCCAATTCCTCGTTTTTTTTATTATCTTGTTTCTTAGACATAATGATTTGTAACAAGTACAGTAAAGGTAACAAGGCACAAGTTATTTGTATTTTAACTTGTCACTTGTCACTTGTTACTAGTTACTTCTCATACCCTTCCTGCTTCACAAACTAAATTTCTGACATATTTGACATAAGGCAACACAAGCGAAAAATTCATCCTGGCAGGACCGATTACTCCAATCACCCCGCCTTTTCCGGGAATGGCCGGATTTATAGGTACAAACTCATACCTGGTAAAAACAAATCCTGTAGGAACCAAATCCTCATAGCCTAACTCTTCTCCAAAAAGAATATGGATTGGATCTGCTCCTTGAGCTTTGCCAATAATCTCGACTAACCTGGGGTTCTCATCAAATAAAGATAAAACCATTCTGGCTACATCAATATCATAAAATTCCGGCCAGTCCAAAATATTGGCTGCCCCGGCATAATATACCTGCCCTTCATCATCCCGGGCCAAACCTAATATTCCTAAGCGATTTGCCAAAGCTGAAACTGCCTCTTTTAATAATTTTTCTTCTTGAGCTTTCTGCTGCCATAATTTCTCTTTGATCGAAACTTCGGCAGTTATCGGCAATTCCTTCTCTTTCATCAGTTCCGAGATATAAAGTCTCATTCCCATAGAAGTAGGCGTTCTGCCGGCTGAAGTATGCGGCTGTCTCAGATAGCCTCCTTCAGTCAGCTTTCCCATTTCAATTCTGATGGTGGCAGGGGAAACCCCCAGATCATACTTCCTTTCTATTATCTCTGAACCTACCGGTTCAGCTGATTCGATATATTCCTCAATAATTGCTTTTAAAAGTGCCTTTTGTCTATCGGTTAAATCAGACATAGTTAGCAGTAATATACACCGAGTGCTAATATTTGTCAAGATAGTGTCTTTAGTAGTACCATTCCTGTATGAAGATACTCTTATTTGGTAACGATGCAAAAGATATAGAAGGATTGGTAAAAAAATTGGGCTTTGAGATAGTAAGCTCCAACCCGGATGTAATTATAAGCTATGGGGGAGATGGTACCCTTCTTTCCTCAGAAAGAGAATATCCAGGTATTCCCAAACTACCCATCAGAAATTCCCAGTTTTGCAATAAATGTGCTGAGCATGCAGATGAACATTTGCTTTCACAATTTTTAGAAGATAAACCACAATTCAGAGAATATAAAAAGCTTCATACTAATATTGAAGGTAAAGATTTATACGCCTTAAATGATTTTGTAGTCAGAAATGAACTACCCATGCATGCTATTAGATTTCAGATAGATGATGGTCAACTCTTAATCGGCGATGGAATAGTTGTGGCAACTCCCTTTGGCTCAACCGGTTATTTTAAAAGTATTTCTCAAAAAACTTTTGATACTGGATTTGGCTTAGCTTTTAACAATCTAACAGAAAAAAAAGAACCTTTATTTTTACAAGATAAAGATTTACTAACCTTTAAATTAGTTAGAGGTAAGGCTACCTTATCTTTTGATAATAGTGCTGATATTTTTACAATCGACGAGGGCTCTGAACTTGTGTTTAAATTATCAGACCATCTTGCCAAAATCTATGAACCCACCTCTTTGCGCTGCCCTAACTGCAAGGTCCAAAGATAGCTTTACACACCAGGGGTGTAATAGATTTACACCTAAGGATTTACAGCCGGTTCTAGAAAATTTAATTCCTTTTTAGAAGTATCAAAGGAGATTTTAATGCCTATTGGCATGGGGATATTCACAGTAAAGTGCCCAAAATCTAAATTAGCCATAATTGGAAATTTATAATCCTTTAGAATATCCAAAATCATCTCTTTGGTAGGAGGTTCAACTACTTCCTTATCCCTTATTGGTTTTATATACTTTATTTTTCCTATTAACATCCCAGAAATTTTATCTAAAATTCCTGCATATTTTAGCTGGTAAAGATAACGCGCTATGTTATATCTTTCCTCTCCCACCTCTTCCCAAAAAAGGATCGCCTCACCAAAATCATCAAGCTTTGGGAAAAATGGACTACCAATTTGGGTGGACAATAAATGCAGTAATCCCCCCACCAAATGACCAGAGGTTCTCCCTTTTTGCCATTCCTCCCATTCACTTAGAGGCTTTATTACTCCAGGAGCTTTTGGTTTAGTCAAAAATTTTATAAAGAATTCTTTATCCAAACCAGACTCATCCTGACCAAACCCAAAAGTCACATCATCCATATGAAACCCCACCATTCCGCATTTAGCAAAGATTGCTAAATGATATGTAGTCATATCTGACATACCGATAAAGGGTTTCGGGTTATTAGTTATTAATTCGTAGTCTAAATATTCCAAAACAGAAATAGCGGAATACCCACCTGTCTGGGCCATGATGGCTTTGATACTTTTATCTGCAAACATGGAGTTAATATCATCAGCCACCTCTTTTGGTGTCCCTGCTGCCCACCATCTAACTTTCCCAATGGTTTTTCCCTCTTTAATCTTAAATCCCATTTCTGTAAGAATCTTTTTTCCTCTTTCGTAGTTTTCTCTGAAGGATGGGAAGACAGGTAAAGAAGGCGCCACGATTCCAATAGTATCCCCTTTATTGAGTTTTGGAGGTTTGATCACTTTCATTAACGAAGAATATCATATTTTAAAAAATCTCGCCCCAAATTGTGAGCGAGATTTTTAATTCCTAAAATCTAGGAAAATTATGACTTAGAACTACACATCTTGCAATCATTCATGTGAGTAGCTCCAATATAGACTGCTGATACCCCAACCAAGATATAAACTATATTACTAAGGCCCATTCCACCAAAAATAGTTTCCACCAAATTCATATTAAATAGTGCCCCCAATCCCCAATTCAAACCACCAACTACAAGTAAGCTAAAGGCTACTATATGAAGTATTTTCATTTATTTATCACCTCCCTTTTTATCTCGCCATAGTTTCATGCAAAGGCGGATATACCCAGTGTAAGCATAAATTAAATCTTTAATCAAGTGGAATACACCTATTTGCGGATAAACAATAGCGCATTGGGGATATTGCGGCCTGGTCCTACTTTATAACCACCGTGCCACAAAGCTGTGGAACCTCCTGAATCTAAATTAAGGGCATTATGCATGCCCATAGCTTGTAAAACCCTGGCTACCTCAGCTACTGTGGCATTATGCACCACCCCAATAAAAACTGTGGAATCACGATTACCCACAAAAGAGCGGGAACCTCTAGAGCCCTGTTTAGGATCAGAATTCCCCCCAAATACCACATTTGATCCGGCCACCAAAAGCGGGTGATTGGCCAAAACTGCATCAACTCCGGTATCCCGACCCCATTCTAAAGATTGTCCCACAAATCTTGCTAATGAGCCGGAAAAAATTACTGCCGGTACGCTGGAGTAAACATTATTATCAGAATTGATATAAACTTTATTTTTATTCATGGCCAAAGTATCATAGGCATTAGCTTTTCCAGCGCAGGATGGATATTCAGCCGGACAAAAATAGGATCCATTTACCCCGGCAAAAGCCCCGGATCTGGAAATATAGGTGGCTAAAGGTAGTGTGGGACAATTGTCCCGGCAATCAGCATCTGAGGCAGTATCTACAATTACCCTGGTGGAATTTAAGTCAGCGGATATTACATCTACCAGATATTCTCCAATATCGATAGAGACTCTTTGTCTGGAATAACCGGATCCGGGAGGAGTATTGCTTTGGGTCACATTTTCAGGAATGGTAAAGGAAACTGCTGCTTTTTGGTTTTCTTGGTCAATGTTAGATGATACATCTGATAAAATTTTGCCTGCTTCTTCAAAGTTTCTATCAGATAAAAGTTTCAAAGATTTGGCAAAATCCTTTTCAAAATCTCCTTTTTTATTTTTGTCCCCACTGTAATCCAAAAGTTTTTCGTAAACTACAACGGCCTGATCATATGTTTTCTCAATACTAACAATTTCTTTTCTTAAATCCTGATTTATCTTTACCTGATCTTCATTCTTTAAATCCTCCAATTCCTTTCCAATACCCATCAGCTCATTTTTTAGTTTTGTCTCAGTACTTAGAAGCTCCGTAATTTTTAGGTTAAGAGTAAAAATATTCTGGAAATTAAAAGCAAGAAGAATAATCAGCCCTAAAAGTAAGGCAGACAGAATATACTTGTGTCT
This sequence comes from Candidatus Daviesbacteria bacterium, assembly GCA_030699125.1. Taxonomy (GTDB): domain Bacteria; phylum Patescibacteriota; class Microgenomatia; order Daviesbacterales; family UBA10151; genus JAUYKM01. The sequence continues at coordinate 63,900 of JAUYKM010000018.1, forward strand.
AAAAATTTTGGAAAGAATGTTGTTAAATATCCAAACCAAATGTCTCACTCAATTATTGTAGTCATAATTGCTCCAAAGAGGCAATTTATCAAGATTATGATTTCAAAATACTCAAAAATGCCTCCTGGGGGATTTCGACTCTACCAATCATTTTCATCTTTTTCTTTCCCTTTTTCTGCTTCTCAAGCAGCTTATCTTTTCTGGTTCTATCCCCTCCATATAGCTTGGCTGTGACATCTTTTCTAAATGGTGAGATGGTTTCTCTGGCAATAATATTTCCTCCAATTACTGCCTGAATTGCTATGGCAAAATTTTGCCTGGGCAACACTTCCTTTAATTTTTCCACCATTTTTCTTCCAAAACTTTCCGCCTTTTCCCGAACCACAATGGTGGAAAGTGCATCCACTTTTTCTCCTGCCACCAAAATATCTAACCTTACTGCTTCCACCTCTCTATATTCTAAAAATTCCCAATCTAGCGAGGCGAAACCAGAGGAAACTGATTTTAGCCGATCATAAAAATTGGTAATCATCTCAGAAAGCGGCATTTCATACTTAAGTTCCACTTGAGTACCAAAATATTGAGTATTGATAAACTTCCCCCGTCTTTCTGTTACCAAATCCATTACATTACCAATAAAATTTTGTGGAATAAAAATTTTTAAAGATACCCAGGGTTCCTTAACATTTTTCATAAGTGAGGGGTCAATTTCAGAAGGATTATGAATTAGCTTTCCCTCAATCTCATATTCCACTGAAGGGATAGTGGCAATCAAATCTACTCCCGCCTCAGTTGATAATCTTTCTTGGACAACCTCTGCATGCAGAAGACCCAAAAATCCACACCTAAAACCATTTCCTAAAGCCTGAGATGATTCCAACTCATAAGATAAAGAGGGATCATTTAGTCTAAATTTTTCCAAAGCCTCTTTGGCTTCAATGTATGAATCCTGCTCGATGGGAAAAAGTCCTACATAAACCATAGGTTTTACCTCTTTGTACCCTGGAAGAGGTTCAACATCCAACTCAGTAGAAATAGTATCTCCTACTCTCACCTTATCCGAATCTTTTATACCAGTAGCAATATAGCCAATATCTCCTGCATAAAGTCCGTCATTTAAAGTTAGCTCCGGCGCAAAAAAACCAGTTTCTAAGATATGTCCCTCAGCCTTATTTTGCAGAAAACAAATTTTTGCGTTAACTGGTGGCGTTTGACCTTCCATAATTCTCACCTGGGCAATCACTCCCTTAAAAGGATCGAAAAAACTGTCAAAGATTAATGCTTTCAATGGACACCCTTGGGGTGTATTTGTATTGACACCTGCGGATTTTGGGGCTGGGATACGCTCAATAATGGCTTTCAATAATTCCTCCACACCTTTTCCTGTTTTTCCAGATACAAGTAAAATCTCATCTTTATTAAACCCAAATGTTTCTATTAGTTGTTTTTTTGTGGATTCAATATCTGCATTTGGTAGATCAATTTTATTAATAACAGGAATTAAAGTCAGATTCTGCTCCAGTGCAGCCAGACCATGAGCTAAAGTCTGAGCCTGAATCCCCTGAGTCGCATCTACCAAAAGTGTGGCTCCCTCAACTGCTGCCAAAGCCCGAGATACTTCATACGAAAAATCCACATGGCCCGGGGTATCAATTAAGTTTAGGGTGTAGGGTATAGCGTCTAGGGTATAGCTAAGGCGCACTGGCGCGAGCTTAATGGTAATTCCCCGCTCCCGCTCCAATGCTAGAGAGTCCAGAAGCTGCGGCTTCAGTTTTTCCTTGGGGATAGTGCCGGTAATTTCCAGCAGTCTGTCTGCCAGAGTGGATTTACCGTGATCAATGTGGGCAATGATGGAAAAATTGCGAATGTTCATGGGAGTATTGTAGCCAAAATATACTAGCCAAGCAATCAGACAGGAGGATGTTCTGAAGTAATCATCTCTTCTGACTTTAGTTTGGACTGGAATCTGCCTAATTTTTTAATCAGATCTACATAAGTTGTTAGCTCTTTAACTTTCATAAACCAGACCAAAATTACATAAACTGATATGGCAAAAGTGGCAGATATGCCGGTTAAAATAATCAGGTTAACAGTCCGGGTGGTATCAAAAATCACCTGGTCCAAAAGTTTGATGGGAATATATAAAGCTACGCCCATGATAATTGTGGCCATCATCATCTTCCCAAAAGGACCGAAAGCCTGACCTAGATTAAAACCGCCTACTTTAAAATGTAACATTATAAAAAGCAATGTCCCTGATAAAATACTGGCGATTGAAAAAGCCAAACCCAAACCCCAGACATCCAAATTAAGTACCCGGATAAACAAAAAGCTTAAAAATATATTGACCAAAACTACTATTAGAGAGATCAGGACCGGAGTCCTAGTATCTTTAAAGGCATAAAAAGCCCTCACCAGTAGCAAAGATATAGCCTGGGCACCCAGGCCGATGGAAAGAAAAGCCAGAGTTCTGCCTGTCAAAACTGTAGCTTCCCAGTCAAATTGGGATGCTCCGAAGATTAATCTGACTGAAGGGATTCTTAAAACAATAAGGATGGCAGTTGAAGGTAGGACCAAAAATAAAATCTGATGTAAGGTAGTTAAAAGAGTGGTTTTAAACTCCTCAATTCTGCCCCTGGCCCGCTCATAAGATAAAACTGGCATGGCAGCTTGAGCTATGGTGGCACCGAAAAGAGAGATGGGCACCAGCTGCAAGTGCTGAGCAAAAGTTAAATAAGTAACAGATGATGTAGAGATGAGTGATGCTAAAGCTATTGCCACCCTTTCGTTAATCTGTTCTGCTGCCAAACCAATAGTTCTTACACTCATCAACTTAATAATCTCCCGCAACCCTGAATGAATAAAACCACCAATCAATTCTACTTTGAATCCCAGAGATAAAACCAAAGGTAGTTGAATTAAGACGTGTAAGATTCCTCCAATGATTACACCAAACGCTGCTCCCATAATTCCCAAAGAATTAGATAGAAGCAAAATCCCAATAATAATACCTATATTATAGAAAACCCCTGCCAAAGCCGGGATGATAAATCTTTGAAATGATTGCAAAATACCGATAAAGAGCGAGCCAAAGGAGAGAATAATTTGACCTATCAAAATAACTCTGGTTAAACTGGCTACTTGCAATTTTTGTTCTTGAGAAAAACCCGGCACAATTAAATTTGTTAAAGGTTCTACAAAAATATAGATCACAATGGCAACCAAGATTAAAATCAGCAGCATCAAATTAAATACCGAACTTGACAACCTAAAAGCTTCGCTCTTACCACCTTTCTCCAAAGTTTCTGTAAAGATAGGGATAAAGGCCACAGAGAGAGCGCCAAAAATAAAAATATGGAAAATCAAATCAGGTAAGCCAAAAGCGGCAAAAAAGATAGCCACAGTATCCGGCGGAAAAATGTGAGCCAGTAATCTGTCTCTAACTAGACCCAATATCTTTGATAAAATTACCGTGGCCATAATAATGGTAGCACCGGATAAAATGGAGGTTTGTCTGGTAGATAAAATAGACAGAATATTTTTAACCATGATTTAATATAGTAGCACTCAATCTTGCACAAGAATAGAGGCTTATGTTAATATACCCACCATGCCTATTATTAAATCAGCCATTAAAAAGGTTCGAAAAGATAAAATAAGAACTGCCCGCAATAAAAAACGGGAGGATACCCTAAAAGATCTTATCAAAAAGGTGAGAAAGTCTAAATCTGCTAAGGACCTGCAAGCTGTTTATTCAGCCTTAGATAAGGCAGCTAAAGTTAAATTAATTCATCGAAACCGTGCTGCCAGACTAAAATCCAGATTGTCCAAAGGTGTTAAAGAAACTATCGCAATAAAGAGTCAACTTAAATCGCCTAAAAAAGTAGCCAAAAAGAAAGCCTAATTTTCCCCTTTTCCCTTTACCCTTTTCCCTGGTAGAATATTCATATGGCTACCAAAAATACTCCTAAATTGATTCTTAATCTTGATCTTCTAAAACCTCAATCTTCTCCTTTGAAACTTCCTGTCAAATTACTAAAATGGTCACTTTCAACCGGCAGATATATTTTTATTGTGGTTGAAGGAATGGTACTAGTTGCCTTTATCACCAGATTTTTCTTGGACGCTCAACTGATAGATAAGACTGAAAAAATTGATCAACAAGTCCAGTTTATCAAATCTAAAACTTCCGATGAGATTTTAATCCGCCAAACTCAGATGAAACTCTCTACCATTAATGCTTTTTATAAAGACTTAGTGGATTATCCTCTGATTCTAAAAAATATCGCTGATCAAACGCCATTAAATGTCTCCATCTCTAACATCTTCATGGAAAAAGTAACCGGCAAAGTTAATATTTCAATCAGCGCCCAAGCTCAATCAAACAATGATGTCTCATCCTTTGTGACGGGCTTAAGAGAATCCCAATTTTTTTCCGATGTCAGAGTAACTGGAGTTAATTTGGAACAAAATATCATCCGCTTTACTGTTACTGCACAATCACAAAACTTAGGAGAAGGAATAAGTCTATGAAAGAAACCTCGTCAACCCGTTATTCCAGATATTTTACCTATATTAGACCAATAATAAGAATTCCTCTGGTTAAAAATTATGGGTCAATTATTTTTACCCTAACAGTGATCATTATTTTTATCTTTTTTGCCATCAAACCAACTGTAGAGACAATTTTAGTTTTACAAAAAAAGTTGGAAAATGCCAACCAAGTCCTGGAACAACTTGAGGAAAAAAGTCACAATCTGGCTTTGGGAAAGCAAAATCTTGATGGATTGGATCCACAAATAAAAACCAAAATATCCGCCTTTATTCCCGATACTGTCAGCTTAAGGACTATTATTCAAACACTCGAGCAAACTTCCCTCTCCCAAAATGCCTCAGTTTCAGCCTTACAGATCCAACCTCTTATGATACAACCTAAAAATAGTGAAGCGTTAGGAGAAATGACTGAAATTAGCTTTACTTTTAATACAGAAGGTGGCTACTTAAATCTCTCTTCTATCTTGCAGCAAATTTTAAGAAGCAGCAACCGCCTATTTCCCATAAATAGTGTCAATGTTAGAAAAATTGATGATGCATCATCAACACTTTTGATGTCTGTTGTGGGTAAATCTTATTACATTAAATGAGGAATTAAAGAATGAATAAAAGGGAATGGTTAATTGCAGCTGTTTTAACATTTATTACCATAATTTCTTGGGTGGTGTTTGATATTATCCATACTCAACAAGAAGTAGAGATCCCCTCCCAGGTTCAAGAGGTATTAGAGCCGCTGGATCCCAATTTTAACACTCAAGTGTTAAAATCATTACCATGACTCATTTTTTTGATAAGTTTAAGATCCCCACGCTACTTGGGTTGGGTATTCTTTTATCAGGGATAATTGCCGGAGTATTACTGACTTTAAACCAGCAAGTTTTTTTGACCAGAGCCACTCCCCAAATTGAACCAAAAAATATTACACTTTCAAATATTTCTGAAACCGGACTCACCATTTCTTGGGAAACATCTTCTGAAATAATATCATCCATCTCTTTCGGTCAAAACTCCCCTCAAGAAAAATTTGTCTCAGATGATCAGGATTTTGAAGGCCCCACTCTTCATCAAATCCATTATGTTAGTCTGAAGAACCTTTTTCCCAAAACGATCTATAAATATCAGATTACTTCCTCTAGTTTCAAATCAAAGGTAAGTGAATTCAAAACAGCTTCTCCCGCTTCTTCTCAAACAGGTTTTGGACCTATCATTGGTACTGTTTTGGATGGTGAATCACCGCTTAGTGAGGGCGTTGTTTATTTAACTATTCCGCAGGCCAATATCCAATCATCTCTCATTAAAGAGTTTGGCAGTTTTTTAATTCCCCTAAATTCTATTCGTACAACTAACTTAGCTGATATCTATAATTTAACTGAGGAAACTGTGGCTAAAATTAAGGTAGTTTCACCCAAAGGAGAAGCTAGCGCCACTTTTAAATTGAGCCTTGCGGGCGTGCAACTTCCCCCTATGAAATTAGGTGAGAATTTAGATCTGATCATTATGCCAGAAATAAAACCTGAAGAAGCTTCTCCATCAGCACAAGAGTTAATCCAATATGATTTAAATGATGACGGCAAAATTAATGCCGCAGATAATGCAGTTATTTTAAATAATTTTGGAAATCCGCCAGCTGGCGGACCTAAAGAAAAAAGAGCAGATTTAAATCAAGATGGAATTGTTGATGAAAAAGATCTTACTTTAATGAGTAAACAAATTAACCAGTAAAAATTCTGCCTGGTCTTTTTCTAGGAGTCCGCTTTTGATCTTAAAATCTATCTCTATAATTTTTTTATATAAATTTTTAATTTTTTCCAGATCAAATTTTTTCTTTTGTCTTTCCAGTTTTTCTTTCACAAATTGCGGAGCATTTTTTGGGGTTACTACTAAATTTCTTAATAAATAAAAAATCATGGTGATAAAATATTGAATTTCAAAGCCTGAGGATTTCAATCTATCTATATCCAGAAATGCTTTTTTATTACCTTCTGCTAAAGAATCCAGAAAAGGAAAAACAGATACCTCTCTTGCTTCCTCAAAAAACTCAATCTCTCCTTTTTTTTTCACCCATTCCATGATCGGCTTTTTAAAAGAGACTTCATGATCAAACCAAAAAATTAGTTGGTAGTTGGTAGTTGGTAGTTGGTAGTTGGGCAAAAAATCTTCTGGTGGATTTTCTAAGATGATCAGTTTCTCTTCCGAAAATAATAGATTGGTCATGAGAGCTGCATTAATACTTTCTAAATCTGCCTCTTTTTCAAAAATCACCACATTATTGGAATCAAAATCTTTTTTAATATTAACTAACCTAGTTCTTGATGCATCAATTGCCGGGCCGTGGAGAAGATGGCTCTTCATTTTTTTCCTCCTCTTCTAAAATCTTTTTAATATAGTCATGAATAATGGTAAAATCATCATCTTCAGATACTAACACATAAGAGCCCCCATAATTTTGTGATGGAGGGTTAATTAGCAATCGGCTCCTATCCTCAGGTAAACCTTCCCTTTTAGAATCATCCAGAACAATGGTCTGAGTCTGGGCCAGTTTTTTAGATAATTTAAAAAATTCCACACCAACTCTTACTGAAATATCCGTATCAATACTTTTACCCAAAGTGTCAATTAATTCCCCGATTTTTTTCGGGTCGGATAAAGTCTCTAGAGAAAGCACTTTGTTGCGGATGGCTTGGATAATTTTTTCCTGTCTCTTTGATCTGGCAAAATCCGACCCCTCACCGCCGCTGCCGTGTCTGGATCTAACAAATTTTAAGGCTGTTTCTCCATCCATATTTTGTTTCCCCTCATCAAAATGGATGTGTTCATAGCGGCAAGAAAAATATTTATAACCTTTATCTTCCTGGGCCGAATCAGTGGCTATTTCACCCTCTTCTGATATAAAAACTTTCATCTTTCCCGGCTCAATATTAAGCTTTTCAGCTTCTTCTTCTGTGAACTCTCTTTCTTCTTCCGTATATCCACACAGGTCGTTTTCCTTTCCCTCAATAGGATAGAGATAATCATCAAAGCTTCTTTCCACCTCCACATCAATGCCACCCAGAATATCTATGGCCTCAATAAAACCCTTAAAATCAACTCTTAACCCATAATGTATAGGCAAACCAACAACATTACCCATAACAGTTTTAGTCAGTCCCAAACCATCTCCTTCACCTATACCAATCTGATAAATTGTATTCGCTTTGGAGGAAAAAGAGGGTAACCATAAATCTCTGGGAATAGAGATGATATACAAATTATTATTTTCCAAATTATAGGAAGCCACCAATATGGTATCTGTGAGAGTTGCCCCGTCGTGTCTTCCTCCGGCCATACCCAAAAGTAAAACATTGACTCGATCATCATCAGATTTAAAAGGGCTCAAATTAAATATATATGTGATAACGGATGAGGAGGACGAGCCTCCAGTTAAAAAAATGGCCAAGGCAATAAGCAGTGCCAAAACAATAAAAATGGGGGTAATCTTTTTGATAATCCTTTTTATTTTTTTAACCCGAAAGGGATTATCTAGCTCTCTTTTTTGTAAAATAATTCTCTTCACAGTGAAGTTATAATCTTAACAAATTCCTCTGCATTTAAGGAAGCCCTACCTATTAACGACCCTGAGATGTTTTCCATATCAATAAAGGATTTGATGTTTTCCGAAGTGACACTTCCTCCGTATAATACTTCTACATCTTCTCCATATAAACTTTTTATCCCCCGCGCTACAACCTCTGCATTATCAGGAGTATCAGGATTACCTGTTCCAATGGCAAAGACTGGCTCGTAAGCTACGAGTTTACAACCATCCGATACAAGAGTATCCGAACCCTGAACACAAACTAGAGGGGTGATGTTATTTTCTACAGCACGCTTCACTTTTTGTGCCACTATCTCATCTGTTTCAGTAAAATTTTCCCTTCTTTCAGAATGACCGATGATGGAGAGGCTTACCAGATCTTTTAAAAGAGGCGCCGCCTCCTCACCGGTATATGCTCCCACATTATATGGGGACAGATCTTGTGATCCCACTACCAGAGGGTAATTGCCCACTGCCACTGCCTTTTTAACTTCGGAAAGAGCAGAAAATGCTGGACAAACTACCACCTTTAATCCGTCAGCTGACGGATCTATTTTGGGAATCTTTGGCCCTACATATGAAACCCAATCTAAAGCCTCTCTTATAGTTTTATTGCTCTTCCAGTTCGCGATCACCCAGAGATTCTTATTCATAGTTTTACGTTTTTGACGAAGTCAAAAAGGCAAGGTTCTTCGAAGCGAGCAGTATAATATTTCATACTGCGAGCGAGAAGGTCCTTATTTGATTTCTAATTGGCAATAATCCAAATATTTTTCATTTTCCCCACCAACCGTACTTATCCAAGTCTATCATGAAATCTGATGACACCTCAATTCCTTCTTGTTCTAAGAGCGCTTTTTGTAAAGCTTTCATATGTTCCGGACATTTGGTGGAAATGAATCCATCTTTGTTAATAATTCTTTGCCAAGGTAGATTATATTTATCACTGTTAAAGTGTAGAATCCCTCCTACCAATCTTCCACCCCTGGGCAATCCAGCTAAAGTAGCCACAGTACCATAGGTGGTAACCCGACCATTAGAAATTTTTTTAACTATTTGAATAACTTTATATTTGAAATTTCGTCTAGAGGACGATTGGCCTCTGGCCAACATATTAACCATTGAGAAGTTCAAGAAGCTCTTGCTTTGCTGTAACTCCAATTTTTCTACCTACTTCTTTATCATCCTTCATAATAATATACGTAGGAATGCTCATCACTCCAAATTTTTGAGCTTCCTGGGGTTTCTCATCCACGTTAATTTCCTCAACCTCTATCTTAGAACCTAATTCTTTTTTAATTTCCTCCAAAACCGGTGCCATCACCCGGCAAGGTCCGCACCACTCAGCCCAAAAGTCCAACAGTTTAACTGCCATAGCAGTTTATATTAACAACCCTTTTAAAAATTGTCTAGAGGAAAATTAGTTTCCTGATTGCTCTTGACGGCGAAGTTGTTAGTATTTTTTCATAAAAGGACTGCAACTTTTTAGTTTTTTACCAAATGCTCTATCAATGAATCTTCTATCCACATACTTAGACTTCTCAAAATCTTCTCTGACCTGCTGGTATGCTTCAAGCTCTTCATCGCCTGCGAAACCACAAACTGAATTATGCCCCCCTTCCATTAATACAATTGCCTGGCTTAAATATAGTGGCCCTGCCAAAGTGTATGTTTTACCACTTCCCCCTTTCAAATCCATTCTATCTTTATGCAACTTTGCATATTGAAGAGTACTTTCCTCTCGTAAACGCTCCAATATTGTTTGTGGCCGATCTAGGGGGGACTGTTGCGGAGTAGGCTCAGGAGTTGGAGATGCAGTCGGAGTCACTTCACCTGATAAAACAGGTTGGCAACTCATTAACAATAAGGCTATTCCTGCTAATCTTGGTACTAGACATTCTTTACTCATACCTGGATTATATCTAACTATAAGCTATTTGTCAAAGAAAGTTCCCGATGTTAAGATAATGTCCGTGTCAACTCTCCTTTCTGATCTAAATTCAGATCAACAACAAGCTGTTAAACAAACTGAAGGCCCGGTTTTAATTTTGGCTGGTGCCGGCTCCGGCAAAACTAAAGTTTTAACATACAGGGTGGCTTATTTAATTTCCGAAAAGAAAATCCCTCCAGAAAATATTCTTACATTGACATTTACAAATAAGGCAGCCGGAGAGATGATGGATCGGATCCGCCGACTCATCACTCAGTACTCATCACTTAGCACTCAACCAGTCATGGGCACATTTCACTCATTTTGCGCCAAAATTTTGCGCCGTGAAGGTAAAGTTTTAGGACTCCCCCCGGGCTTTGCCATTTATGATGAGTCTGATGCGCTAGATGCCATCAAAGAAGCCATGGGAAATATTAATATTCCCATTCAGAAAACCTCCCCTTCTGCTGTAAGAAATACTATCTCCGGAGCCAAAAATGAGTTGATCTCCAGTTTGGAATATCCAAAATATGCCCGTGGTTTTTTCCAGGAGCAAGTTGCCAAAATTTATTTAGAATATCAAAAAATTTTAGAAAGAAATCATGCTTTAGATTTTGATGATCTGCTGCTTAAAGTCATCCGGCTTTTTCAGACTGAGCCTACAATTTTAACTAGGTATCAAATCCAGTTTCGTTATATTTTAATTGATGAATATCAGGACACCAATAGTGCCCAATATTTAATCTCTAAATACCTGGCAAATCGTCATAAAAATATCTGCGTGGTAGGTGATGCCAGCCAGTCGATTTACTCCTTTAGAGGTGCAGATTTTAGAAATATTGTTAATTTTGAAAAAGATTATCCTAATGTCAAGATTTTTAATCTGGAGCAAAATTATCGATCCACCCAAAATATTTTGGATGCTGCTCATAGCGTTATTTCCAAAAATAAATCTCACCCCATCTTAAAGCTTTGGACGCAAAAAGAGGGAGGAGAAAAGATAGAAGTAGTAGAAATAAGAAATGAGATAGAAGAAGCCTTATTTATTCTTTCTCAGCTTAAAAAACCTTTTTCAAATTATGCCATCCTTTATAGAACTAATGCTCAATCCCGCTCTTTAGAGGAACAATTTTTAAAATCTGGTATCCCTTACAGATTAGTGGGGGGGGTTTCTTTTTATGCACGGAAGGAAATCAAAGATGTGTTGGCATATTTGAGACTGATACAAAATCCTGATGATTCTGTCTCTAAAAAACGCGCTGAAAAAATTGGCAAGGGTAGGCTGAATAAATTGATGGAATTTTATACTGAAATATCAAATAATCTGGGTGCACATTCCACGCTAGAGCTGCTTGATTTGATTTTACAAAAAACCGGCTATTTAGCTTATCTTGATGATGGCACAGATGAAGGGAAAAACAGAGTGGAAAATGTTAAAGAATTAAAATCTGTAGCTGAGGAATTTCCTAATTTAGTGGAATTTTTGGAAAACGTGGCTCTTGTCGAAGCTGCTGATACACCGACCCACCGGAAAACCGATACACTGAATAAAGATGCTGTAACTTTAATGACTCTACATAGCGCCAAAGGTTTGGAATTCCCCACCATTTTTATGATTGGCATGGAGGAGGGATTATTCCCTCATTCCAGATCCATGCTTGATGTAAGGGAACTAGAAGAGGAGAGAAGGCTCTGCTATGTAGGGATCACCCGGGCCAAAGATAAATTATACCTAACTTATACCAGACAAAGACTTTACTTTGGCACCAGATCTAATAATTTAGTTTCTAGATTCCTGTCGGATATCCCCGAACACCTTATCAGCTCCAATGCCACTTTTAAAGATTCTGACCAATTTTTGGATGACGTGGATGTTGGAATAGACCAGGAAGAATGGTTAAATACATAAAGAGCTATCAGTCATCAGACGTCAGTCGTCAGACAATCAGAAATCTGAAAGCTGAAGACTGAAAGCTGAAGACTAATTATGGAAAGATATCTGGGAATCTTATTAATAATAGGACTCACCATTTTTGCCGGTTCTTTTTGGCAAAATCCCGTTATTCTGGGGGAATCCACAGGCCCTTCCCAAATTCTGCCAATTAGTCAGCCTGTTCTCACTCAATCTGCCTTTAGTGAAAAATTGGAAGAAGATATAGAAATAATTCCTAAAAAAACAGTCTATGAGGATGACCCGGAGACTGAAGCAGGAATAGAAAAAATATTAGAAGAAGGCGAAGATGGTAAAAGGGTTAAAATTATCAAAATTACCTATTATAAAGATGGCGATGAATATGATAGACAAATTGTTTCTACTGAAACCACGCCAGCCAAAAATAAAATCATTTCAAGAGGCACTAAAATTATCTGGAAAACCTTAGCTACCGCTGATGGAGAAATTAGGTATTGGAAAAAATTACGGGTCTATGCCACTCATTATGATTCCAGATGTCCAGGATGTAATGAATGGACAGCCATTGGTATGAGAGCCGGCAAAGGCGTTATTGCTGTTGATCCCAAAGTTATACCCTTAAGATCTAAAGTTTATATTCCGGAATACGGGATGGCCATAGCCGGAGATACTGGCGGAGCCATTAAAGGAAATATTATAGATTTAGGCTTTGATGATGCCAGAACAGCCGGCTGGAGAGCAAAATTTGTAGATATTTATCTCTTATAGCATTATTACGAGGAGCGAAGCAACGTGGCAATCTAATTTATAAATTTAAAAGTATTTAGAATCAATGCTCCACTCTCACCAATTACTGGTTCAAATGAAATTCTATAAACTTTATTATTGTGAATTAGAGTAAATACTCTATTAGACTTTGGGCCAGCAACTACTCCCTTCAATGTTTGAATACCATCAATATACATATATTCAACCTTATTACCCTCATAATCTAACCCTATTTCTCCATCGAAAGACTTATAATCAGACATAAAGGACTCTATACTCTCTTTTTCTGTTTGCTCCATTGAAATTGTCATCTGTCCATCATCTACGAGTAGAGATACACTATCTGGATCTTCTAAAAAGATATTGTCAACACCATAACTTCCTCCTTCTTTAATCTTTCCATCAATTGGGTATTTAAATGAAATTCCTAATTTTGTACTTGTATATGTTTTCCAATTAGCACTTCGAGTATCCTCAGTGTAAACAGTTTCATCCGGAGAAGGTTGCGGAGTTTGGGAAATAGCCGGACTAGGCGAGGGTTTTGAGACAGTTGATCTTCCCAAATAATATGCTCCAAAGGCTACTACTGCTGTTATTAATATTCCGATTAAGAAAATCTGAATCTGACCCTTTTGCATAGCGTTTTTAACTTAATTTAAACTTTTTTTCGTAGCTTTTAATTAAACTGATTGATAAATCTTCATCAAAGATAGCCCTAGCTAAAATCCCTTTTATTTTGGTGTTATTTCTTTTCCACTTTTTATCTGGTTTACAAATACCACAAGTAGATTTACTGATTATCATATTTAACTATTATACTCTAATTTGGTATTCTAATTGGCTCTATCTCTACAGTCTGTTTCTGGTAACTCAATTTAACGTCAAAGTGATCAAAAAATCCTTGTTGGCCTAAGATTCCATGACCAAAATCGCTAATCTTTGCAAAAATTACATATGTTGCGTATGTGATCTTATCAATTTTTATATCTATTTCTCCCCAAAAACCCTCTATCTCATCGTTGCCAGCTCCAATAAAAGTAATTTTATTTTTCTTCGAAAATTTTAGCCCTAGTTCTTTGGCAATTTCTAGACTAAAAATACAATGATCAGCTCCGGAATCAATTAACCCATGATATAGAATAAAGTAATTATCTGACTTAATTATAATTGGAATAATAGGTCTTCTGAGGTAAGGAGTGATCTCTTTATAAGGAAATGTCATTCAGTATAAATAAATGGTCCTACTATTGGAAGAACTTTCTTTGGTATTTGAGTAACTAAAGGCATTTCATATCCTTTTTGTTTTGCTTTTCGAAGCACCTCATGTAGCGTTCTAGCATGTGCTACAACCTTAGGTTTAGTCTCATGATCAATCATAGCCACCCACTTACCCTTATAGTTTTTATTACCATAAATTTTGGTCATGTCTACTGCTGACATAGTAACTTAATTTTACCATTTTTGGAGATCTAAAAACCATATGTAGATTAACAGCAAAATTTGTAGATATATATTTACTCTGACCCTCTTTTTTGCTCTATACATTCTAATAAGTCCTTAGTTTGGGTCCATCCGCATCCCCCATCTTTCTGTCTTTCACATAAGGCATCTTTATAACATTCATACTCTTCCCTAAATTCACAGGTGGTAACAATATCTTTTTCTTCTTCATCTACACAAAGCTGATTACTACATCCTGCCACAAAACAACCTCCTATATTTTCCACCACTTTAACAGTTTGTAAAATTTTCTCCCCCTCTTCACCTATAATTCTGAAAAGATACATTTTTTCACTGCTAGCAAGATAAATAAATTTTGGTGAGCCGGGCTGGTAAGTCACTATTCCATATTGTGCCAGCTGTCCGGAAATGGTGGCTTCCCCTTTTGGAGCAACATCATCTCTTCTGGCTGTATAATCTCCCCAGACAAAAGGATAATACCAATAATTTTCATAGAATTGTTCTATGTCTAGTTTGTTGGGATTATTAAAAACCCAAAGAGTGAATGGATTGGTCTCAAAGTTATCTTCTTTTTCTAAAACCACCACTGCTCCTAAATTGTCAGCTGGTGGATAGGCTACATATGCGGTAAAATTTTTTCTAAACTCCCCATTTCCTCTTTTATTGAACTCTTCTTCACTATCCTCTTTGACAACTAAATTCTTTTTGGAATATTCAAACTTAAAGCCAAGATCTTTATTCGTATATGTTTCTAAACTATCTTTTTGTTTATCAGGGGGTGGGATAAAATTTGGTGGATTATTTTTGTAATTTAAATAAAAATATCCACTACCAAAAATGATTACTAAACTAATCAGCACAAGGATTATTGGGGCAGATCCTCTTTGTTTATAATTCGAGCGAAGCGAGAATTTCAAGCTTTGCTTATACTGAGCGTAGTCGAAGTACATAATATAATGATAGATTAGGTATTGCCAAAACACAACTTATTCTGTTAACATCATCAAATGCCAAGAAAAAAATCAGGCCAAATTATACCATTGCCTCAAGATAGAGTGGGATGGCTGATGAGTATTCCGGAAAGAGTTATATCTTTGCGTCCCTCCAGAAAAACATATATTATTCTGGTAATTGTCGGCGTATTGCTCCTGGCGCTTTATAAAAAAGAATGGTTTATTGCAGCAACTATAGATGGTACCCCCATCACAACCTTGGAGCTTTTCTCCCGTATGAATCAACAATTCAGAACCCAAACTATAAACCAAATTGTCAATGAAAAAATTATTTTGATGGAGGCGTCCAAAAAACAAGTAGCTGTTTCCTCCAGTGAGATTGATCAAAAGATTGGGGAGCTAGAAACCCAGGTCGGGGGTCGCGAAGTTTTTGAAAATTTACTTACTCAACAGGGCCAAACTAGAGATTCTTTAAAAGAGCAAGTCAGGCTTCAGCTGATTATAGAAAAACTGTACGCTAATGAGGCTACAATCTCAGCAGAGGAGGTTGATAAATTTTTGGAAACAAATAGTGCTCTTCTGACCTCCACTGACTCAGCCAAACAAAGAGAAGAGGCTAAGGAAACTATTAAACAACAGAAATTATCTCAAATTTTTTCCGAAAAATTTCAACAGATCCGCCAAAGCGCTGATATAAAAATTTACTAAATATTAATTACCCTTATTATCTTAACCCACTTCCACTATAATTAAACAATGGAACTGCGAGTGATTCCGCCGGGCCAAAAATATCAATATAATAAATTTGTCACTCATGTAATCCAATCTTGGCAATGGGGAGATTTCAGAAAAGATTTAGGCTTACCGGTGTTAAGATATGGCATTTATCACAAAGGTCAAATATCACGGGTATTTCAGCTGACCTTACATAAAATTCCCTTTACTAAGAAATATGTTGGCTATCTGCCAAAGGGTCCCATGATAGATCAAGAATTAGTCCAAGCGTTGAAACAAATAGGTAAACAGGAAAATTGTGCTTTTATTAAAGTTGAACCCGATGTGAAACTACCAACTACCAACCATCCGCTTCGCGAGGCGAGCCAACTACTACCAACTGAATTCATTAAATCTCCCAAATCTCTTTTTACCAAATATAATTTTGTTTTGGATATTACTAAATCAGAAGAAGAACTTTTAAAAAATACGCACCCAAAAGTAAGATATAACATCCGTCTGGCCCAAAAATATAAAGTAACAATTAAGCAAGGATTTAACGAAAAGGCTTTTGAAACATATTTAAAACTATATTTTCAAACTGTTAAAAGGCAGGGTTATCTGGGACATAATGAAACTTATCATAAAAAGGTTTGGGGTATTTTAAAAAATGCCAATATGGCAAGGCTTCTTATCGCCTACTACAAAGATGAACCCTTGGCTTGTTGGATGCTTCTTAATTTTCACGATACCCTCTATTATCCTTATGGCGGGTCCTCAATGGAGTTTAGAAATGTGATGGCCTCAAACCTGTTGGCTTGGGAAGCAATTCTTTTGGGTAAAAAAATGGGGCTGAAGAAATTTGATATGTGGGGAGCTTTAGGACCCAATGCTTCCCCCAAAGACCCTTGGTTCGGATTCCACAAATTCAAACAGGGATATGGAGGGGAGTTGGAAGAATATATTGGCACTTATGATTATGTTTTTGACTGGCCGCTCTATTTAACATTTACTGCTATAGATAAATTAACCCCGCTAAAAGTTTTCTTGTTAAAATTGCTAAAGAAATAATGGATCTGACTCTTTTTATATCTTTCGGTGTGTTAATCGGTTGTGCTATTGGGTTATCCTGGTTTGCCGGATCTGATGCTCCATTTGTTCCGACCAAAATGGAGAATATTAGAAAAATTTTAAAATTGGCTAATGTAGGTAGGGGGAGAAAATTTTATGAATTGGGATCCGGTGATGGCAGGGTAGTGATTGAGGCAGCCAAACTGGAAGCTGATGCAGTTGGTATTGAACAGTCTTTAATTAGAGTCATCTATTCCAGATATACTGCCTCAAGATTAAAATTGAAAAATGCTAAATTTTATCATGGGAATATTTTCTCAAAAGATTACACTGATGCGGATGTTATTTATATTTATCTTCTTAATAAAGGGGTGGGGAGATTAGAGGAGAAGTTAAAAAAAGAATTAAAAAAGGGGTCAGTTGTAATCACTCAAACTTATCATTTCCCCAACTGGAAACCATACCAAAGCCAAGGAGATTTTTGGTTATACAGACAGTAATTCTTTTGCTGAATTTGTTAATTGTTTAAGCCCACTCTTTTCTAGTAAAAATAAATCCTCAATTCTCACCCCTCCAAATCCTTCTACATATATTCCCGGTTCTATGGAAAATACCATTTCTTCTTCTAAATGATCCCTGCTTTTGGGTGATAAACTGGGATGTTCGTGTACTTCCAGTCCTATCCCATGGCCTAAAGAATGTGGAATGGTAGGAAAATCTTTGGATCTGATATATTCTCGCGCCACTCTATCAACATCTCTGGCCAAAATTTCCTTGCCTTTTTTTATGCTTTCATTTATGAAATCTGCACTTTTTTGTTGGGCCCCAAGAACAGTCTCATACATTTTTATTTGTTTGCTAGCTGGTTTGCCAAAAAACACAGTCCTTGTCATATCAGAACAATAATTTTGGAATTTCACACCAAAGTCCATTAAAACAAACTGATTTTTTCTTAACCTATCTTTTCCTGGTTGGTGATGAGGATATGCTGCATTTTTACCAAATGCAACAATGGTTCTAAAAGAAGGTTCATAATCCAATTTTTTAATTTCATTATCTATTACAAAAGCAGTTTTCTTTTCAGAAATTCCTAATTTAATTTTTGTTACTGCTTTTTTAAAAACTTCATCACCAATTTGACATGCTTTGGAAATTAATTCAATCTCATCTTTATCTTTAATAGATCTTTTTATTTTTAGGTCAAAGTTTTTTAGATTTTTAAAAACCAAAACTAATTTCTTATATTCATAAACCCTTAAATCATGTTCTTCAATTCCAATATAAGCATCATTATTTTTTAAGATTTTCTGCATTACTTTTGCAGGTGGCTCCCTACGACTTATTTCAATTACTTTAAAATTTGGGATATTTATAGCCTTACTGTAAACAGAATGAGTTAAAATATAATTTCTATCTTTGGTTATTAAAAGATAACCATCTCTTTCCTCTTTAAAAAAATTGGAATAGCCGGTCAGGTATGTAATATTAGGAACAGATGAGATTAAAACTCCATCCAATTTTTCTCTTTTTAAATGTTGCTTTAATATTTTTATTCTTCGCTCAAACATGGCTGACATTGTAGCATGGACTATGATAAAATCGCGAATGTATGAAACTGCTTCATTTTTCTGATATCCACATAGGTATGGAGAATTATGCAAAATTGGATCCCGAAACAGGATTATCCACCCGTTTATTAGACTTTTTTAATACATTTGATTTCATTGTTGAAAAAGCTTTCGAGGAAGATGTAGACGCAGTCGTATTTGCAGGGGACGCTTACAAAGCCCGCGATCCAAATCCCACCCAGCAGAGGGGTTTTGGGGAAAGAATAAAGAAACTGGCCAAAAAAATTCCGGTAGTTTTGGTGGTGGGAAATCATGATACCCCTAATGCAGAAGGAAAGGCCAATACTTTAGACATTTATTCTGCTTTAGAGATTGAAAATGTTTATGTTTCCAGAAAAGTTGAGCTACTTAATATCCCGACCAAATCAGGAATACTGCAAATTGTCACTCTGCCTTGGCTGCATAAAAATGATTACAAAAGTGTTGGTGATAAATTAGCTCTTTTATATAACAAGATTGAAAAAAGCTCCCCTGCCATATTTTTATCACACTGTGAAGTTGAAGGTGCCTCATACGGATCTGAAAAAGGACTGGCCATTTCCAACGATGTCACAATTCCCTTACCGTTAATCCAGAATAAAAAACTCTCTTATGGTGCTTTGGGCCATATTCACAAACATCAAGTATTATCTCAAAATCCCCTTATTGTCTATTCCGGTTCTCCTCAAAGAATTGATTTTGGAGAGGAAAAAGAGGAAAAAGGAATCTGTTTGGTAGATATCCCCCAAAAAGGCTTCGCTAGCTTTCAGTTTATCCCCACTAATGCCAGACAATTTTTAACAATTACCGTTGATTTAAAATCCAATGATCCAAACCCCACCAAAACAATCCTTTCTGAGATTTCAAAAAATAACATCAAAGACAAAATAGTCAGGATAATAATCAATATTCCCTTTGACTGTAGTGAAGAAATTCAGATGGATCAGATTAAAAAATCCCTTAAAGAGGCAAACTATGTTGCGGGGATTTCCCGGAATATAGAGAGAAAAGAGAGATTTAAAATTGATACAGCGGAGGAGGTGGAAAGACTAACTCCCATCCAGGCTCTACAAAAATATTTTGAATCCAAAAAATATTCTCCCCAAAAACAAAAAGAGTTGGAGGGATTCGCTGCCCAGCTTTTAGATTCTTAAAATATGATTCCTGTTGCTCTTAAACTTGCTAACTTCACCTCCTATGGTGAGGGTGTTTCTGAACTTAACTTTTCCAAATTTCATTTGGCTGCCATTTCCGGACTTAACGGAGCTGGAAAATCATCACTTCTGGATGCCATTACCTGGTGTGTCTGGGGCACCTCCCGTGCCGGTGATAATGCAGATCAGTTAGTTAAACTGGGCTCTCAAAAGATGACGGTGGAATTTTCCTTCGAGCTGGATGGTCATATTTATACCATTAAAAGAGCTCGTTTATTAAAAGGTGGCGGCTCAACAGCCCTGGAACTTTGGTCTGGTTCCACAAATTCACCGCTGCACAACCTCACAGAGGGAACAATCAAAGCCACTCAACAAAAAATAATCAACTTATTGCATTTAACCTTTGAGACTTTTACTAACTCCTCATTTTTAAGACAAAATCATGCAGACGAATTTACCACCAAAGGACCTACTGATAGAAAAAGGATTTTATCAGATATTTTGGGATTGTCTCATTATGACACCCTTGAAGAGAGGGCAAAAGAAAAAGTTAAAGAATTGCATTCTAAATTAGCTCTTTTAGAGTATCAGCTTTTAGAGATTGAGGCTGAAGTTTCACAAAAGGATGAAAGCCAAAATAAATTAAAGGAGGCGCAGGAGAAAATTTCTCAAGTCGAGCAAACTCTTAAGAAAATTGAGGAGGAACTAAAATCAATCAGAGAGACAAAAGAAAAGCTGATCTTGGCAAATGAGCAAAAATTAAAATTGGAGCAAAATTTGAGGGAAGATAAAATAGAACTTAATGAAATTTTAAGTCAGGGTCAAAAAAGATCTGCGAGAATTAAAAGATTGGAAGAAGATATTATATCTTTGCCTGAGATTGATAAAAAACTATCTGATTTAAGTAAGCTGAGAAAAAAGCAGGATGAGATAAATTTACAAAAACAAAAAGGGTTGGAACTGCAAAAACTTTTGGCAACTTCAAATGGAGAGTTGGCTGTTAAAAAACAAGCTGAGGAATCAATCAGAAAACAGATCCTGGAGATAGAGAATGACATCAAAAGTTTAGAGGCAAAAGGCGCTAAATGTCCTACCTGTGGACAGGAAATTGGCAAAGAGCATAAATTAGAAGTTAAAAAACAACTGATAAAAAAAGTTCAGGATTTTGAAAAAGAGCTGGGAAAAATTGATCTTACCTCTGAGCAAAATGATATTAAAAAATACCAAGAACTTCTAAAAAATATTACCCCAATTGAGGAAGGAGATCTTAGTAAACAGATTGAACAACTAGAGATGCTTCAAGTTAGAAAAGAGACTCTACTAAAAGCTAAAGCTGAGCTGGAAAGTGAAAAAAGAGTGGTAGCAGAACTTCGAGAATTTTATAAAAATAAGCTATCTATGATTAAAAAAATAGAATTAGGACTTGCTAAATTACCGGATGTTAAAGAAAAATTAGATTACCTGAATGTGGAAAGCATAGCAAAGGAGGAAACTTTAACAAAGCTTCGGGAAGAAGAGAAAGAGGCACGAAATATTTTTGGACAAGTTAAAGAATTAATGAGTAGAACGCAACAGTTGGAAAAATTACAAAAAATAAAGTTGGAGGAAAAGAATATTTTGGAAAAGGAGAAGGCCAACTTTGAGGAGCTTGCCTTAGCGTTTGGTAAAAAAGGGATACAGGCTATGATTATAGAAACTGCCATTCCGGAGATTGAGGAAGAAGCAAATAAACTGCTCGAAAGATTAACGGAGGGTAGAATGAAAGTTAGGTTTGAAACCCAAAGGGAAACTAAGACTAAAATGGAAAGTGGTGAAAAGGGCATTATAGAAACCCTAGATATTATTATTTCCGATGAGATGGGGGAAAGAGAATATGAGCTATATTCGGGAGGGGAGGCTTTCAGGGTAAATTTCGCCATCAGAATTGCCTTGTCAAAACTCTTAACCAGAAGGGTAGGAGCCAGATTACAGTTTTTAGTCATAGATGAGGGTTTTGGTACACAAGATATAGAAGGAAGGACAAAAATTGTAGAAGTTCTAGATACTATCAAAAATGATTTTGAGAAAATCTTAGTCATTACTCATTTGGAACAGTTAAAGGAGGAGTTTCCAGTACGGATTGAGGTCATCAAAGGAAGTTCCGGCTCCACCTTTGAAGTAGTTGGACTTTAAGCTACAATTATTACATGATCAAATTTCTGCCAAAATTGTTGCTGCCGCTAATTTTTTGGGGCAGTTTTATTTATGTAGTCTTACAAATTCCCTATCCTGAGTCTTTTTCTCAAGCCAGCCCTCAGCAACTTTTATATTTTTTTGTCAGTTTATTTTTTGCCATCACTTTGACTTTAAATATTTTTTTAAATTTTATTCTTTTGTCAGCATCAGTTGCTATTGGTATAATTCTTCTTCTTATTTTAAGGGCAATGGAATTTTTAAATATTGTCACCACCATTATGGTATTGATTGCAGTAGGTTTGCTTTTTTCCTATTTTGGGAAAATCAAAGGTAAAAAATTGACTTTAAATTCAAAAATCCCTAAACTGACACATCTAAGGAGAAGCAGATGAATAAATATTACATTACTACCGCTATTCCTTATGTTAATGCTGCGCCCCATATTGGGTTTGCCTTAGAAACCATTCAGGCAGACGCGATTGCAAGATATCATCGATTACTCGGAGAAGATGTCTATTTTTCATCTGGTTCTGATGAAAATAGTTTAAAAAATGTTCAGGCTGCAGAAGCTGAAAATATTCCTACTCAACAACTAGTAGATAAATACGCCAAAAAATTCCAAGACTTGAAAGAAATTTTGAACCTTTCTTATGATATTTTTAATAGGACTGCCACTAAAAATCATTTTAAAGGAGCACAAAAATTATGGATTTCATGTAAAAAAGAAGATCTCTATAAAAAAACCTACACCGGTCTTTATTGTGTAGGTTGTGAAGAATTTTATACTGAAGAAGAATTAGTGGAAAGACATTGTCCGGAACATCCAAATATTATTCCAGATCAGGTGAGCGAAGAGAATTATTTCTTTAAATTAACCAATTACCAAACGCAATTAGAAGAATTAATAACTTCCAGCAAATTAGATATTATCCCCGAGACTAGAAAAAATGAGGTTTTATCCTTTATTAAACAGGGTCTCAAAGATTTTTCTATATCCCGATCTAAAGAAAGAGCAAAGAATTGGGGAGTACCTGTGCCAGGTGATGAATCTCAAGTTATGTATGTATGGTTTGATGCATTGGTAACTTATCTAACAGCACTTGGATATGGAAATAATGAAGAGTTATTCAATAAATATTGGACCAAAGACACACAAAAAATTCATGTGATAGGGAAAGGGATCATCAGATTTCATGCAGTTTATTGGATCGCCATGCTTTTATCTGTAAACTTTCCATTACCTAACACGGAATTTGTACATGGATATATCACTGTTAACGGACAAAAAATTAGTAAATCCTTAGGTAATGTGATTGATCCATTCCAATTGGTAGAAAAATACGGAACAGATGCACTCCGCTATTATCTATTAAGAGAAATCCCTGCATATGGAGATGGTGATTTTTCAGAAGAGAAGTTTAAGGAACTTTATAATGCAGATTTGGCAAATGGATTGGGGAATTTAATTTCCAGAATTGCTAAACTTTGTGAACAAAATAATATTGAGGCTTTTCCAGGTTCTTCTGTTTGGTGCGCTGATTTGGAAAAATATATGAAAGAATTTAAATTTAATGAGGCAATTGCAGTTATTTGGCAGCTTATCACTGAAACAGATAAAAAGATTAACGAAGAAAAACCCTGGCAACTTAAAGGCGGAAAACTTAAGAAAATTTTAGAAGATTATATTAAAAGAATCCAGGCCATAGCCTTTAATCTCAGGCCATTTTTACCGGAAACGGCCCAAAAAATAGAAAAACAATTTTCAGGAAAAATAAAATCTGGCCCACCACTTTTTCCTAGAATTACATGAAGAAAAATTTAAGGAAAATATCTAAAAAAGAATTGCAAAGAGGGGTTGATTATATTGGCATTACTTGTGTATTTTTTTGTCATGACGGAAGGGGGAATCTATTATTTCATAAAAGGAGCCAGAACACCCGGGATGAAAGAGGTAATTGGGATGTGGGTGGTGGTTCTTTGGAATTCGGAGAATCATTTGAAGAAGGAGTTTTAAGAGAAATAAAAGAGGAGTATTGTTGTGATGTTTTAGATCTTAAACTAGTGGGCACAAGAAATGTTCTAAGAAAAAATCATGATAATAAAAAAACCCACTGGGTTGCTTTACTTTTTATAGCCCAGGTAGATCCTGCGCAAGTTAAAATAGGCGACTCAGATGCTATGGATGAAATAGGCTGGTTTTCCCAAAAGAACTTCCCGGAACCCATACATTCTTATTTCTATTCGTGCTTTGATTTAGTAAAAAAAGAAATACTTAAGTAAAATATTTTTCTACTGCTTTATAGTGACCATCTACACAAAATTTTTTGTAGTTTTCTTTATTCACCCATCGATATTCACTATGCTCATCACTTAAAGTAACATCACCTGAAATATATTTACATCTATATCCCACCAGAAATACTTTACCTTGATTTCTATGATCTTTGGGAAATTCTATCATCCAGGTGATAAATGGGTCGCCAATTTCAATTTCTAATCCGGTTTCTTCTCTGACTTCTCTTTTTAAAGCCTCCCTTAAATCATTTTCATCTTCTTTAATTTTCCCACCCGGTAAGTCTACACCTAGCTTAGGATCAACCAAGATTAGAATTTCGCCTTTTCTGTCTATAAAAGCTTTTTGTCCTACAAAAAGCAATTGGTCGTCTTTCATAGCTAAACAATAATACTAGAAAAATATATAATATTCATCATGCTAATTGATACACATGCACATCTTTATTGGGATGTTTTTGAAAAAGATTTAGATCAAGTGATCCAGCGCTCTATTGATGCCGGAGTAAATACCATTATTAATGTTGGGGTTGATGTTGAAAAAAGTAAAATCGCCGCTAGACAGGTTAAGGAGAAGTTATCAAAAATCCCAAACTTTTTTAGCTTTTCTACTATCGGAATTCATCCACATGAAGCAATAAAATATCAAGATGATGTATCCATACACGAGGACATAAAGAAATTAGAAGAAATATATCAAACCCAACCAGATCATATTGTAGCAGTTGGTGAGTGTGGATTAGATTTTTATTTGGACAGGAATGATATTCATCCTGACATCACTCTCCCCTACGGTCAAATCAAGAATCTGCAAAGACAATTATTTCAAGTTCAAATTGATCTGGCCAAAAAATTAAACCTACCCCTCATCGTCCATTGCCGTGATGATAGATCCAAGGGTAGTGGTTCGACAGGCTTACCACCTCAGGAGACTTTGTCTCCTTCGGCCTGGGATGAAGTCTTAAATATGGTGGGTAATCATCCTACCATCCTCCACTGCTACTCAGGTTTGCCTAAAACCACTAACCTAGTTCTTAGTTCCTCCAACCTTTTTGTTTCCTTTGCTGCCACCATTACCTATCCTAAAAATGAATATTTGAGGGATGCTGCCAGAATCTTACCCTTAGAAAAAATCCTTTTAGAAACAGATTGCCCATTCCTCCCTCCTCAATCAAGAAGAGGTCAAAGAAATGAACCGGCCAATGTTTTAGAAACTGCCCAACTGATTGCTGATTTAAAAAATATATCTTTGGAGCAGCTCAACAATCAAACTTCTAATAATGTCAAACGTATCTTAAAGCTAAATTAGATTTGATTTATTAAGCTCAATTCATTACACTAGTGCTTGCATATGAGACTTTTGTTGCTTTTTTTTATTGGACTTTTGTCCTTTTTTTATTTCTCAGATATATTAAATCGCTTCAGCAAAAATATCCGTTATAGTCTAATTGGGATTGGTTTAACCATTCTTGGTTTAATCTTAGGTTTCTTTGGTCAAAATATACTTTTAGGCGGTCTAAACGTCATGAGTGCTTTTTTCTTAATAGGAGCAGGCTTAGGCTTAATCATTCATCATCTTCTATCACACAAATTTATTATCTCCGAGAATATAGAAAAAGCGTTTGTATTAAAACATGAAAGTTTAATTGAGCGAATTTTGGAAATACTGCCTGGGGCTATTACATGGATTGCCCTCACTTCCCCTATCTGGTTATCTTTTACACTACCTTTTGCTGTTGCATACTTAATTTTAATCGCAGACGTTTATTGGCTACTAACTGCTTTGAAAATTGGCATATTGATAATAGTCGGTTATAGAAAAATGGAATGGGCTAAAAAACAAAATTGGTTTAAACTTCTACAAAAAGAGTATCCAAAAATTTGGGAAAACTATTATCAGCTGATACTGATCCCCACTTTTAAAGAGCCCCCATACATACTTTCTACAACTTTAAACGGCATCCTAAACACAGAATATCCCAGAGATAAAATTTTTATTGCAGTGGGATTTGAAGAAAGAGATGATCCTCAAAAAATTAAAGAAACCAAAAATATATTAAAAAAAGTTGAAGGAAAAATTGGAGGAGTTTTTTCAACAATTCACCCCTTTGGTCTGGAAGGTGAGGTACCTGGCCAAGGTTCTAATAAAAATTGGATGATCAAACAAATCTTGCCGGAAATTAAAAGAAGGGGAATAAAAATAGAAGATATATTTGTTACAACTTTGGATGCTGACTTTGTCATTCATCCCCAGTTTCTTGCTGGCGCTTTGCATAAATATTTATCGACACCTAATCTAGAAAGGGATAAACGAACCTTTACTGGAGTATTTTTATACCACAATAATTATTGGCAAACCCCAGCCCCTATGAGACTGATGGCAACCGGCACCTCCTTCTGGCAATTGGCAGAAATGGTTGGATCAGATAAATATATGAACTATTCATCTATGTCTGTTAATTTAAAAACCTTATTGGATATTGGACTGTGGATTCCTGATAAAGTCAACGATGACTCAGGGTTCTATTGGAAAGCTTACTATCATTTTAATGGAGATTATAAAGTTATACCTCATTTTATACCCATCTCTGCTGATGCGGTTCAGGATACCTCGCTTCTAAAAACTTTCCAAAACCAATATTTACAAATTAAGAGGTGGGCCTATGGGGTGGAACATATGCCCTTTATCATAAAACAGTATTTTACAAAAGAGATAGATTTTTGGGACAAAACAGATAGAGTTTTATTTAAATTATGGGGAGATCTAAAATGGGGATTTTTGGCAATTTTTGTAACATTTGGTTCTCTTTTTATTCCCTTGGTTAATCCAGGATTTAAGGAGTCTGTAATCTCTATCAATTTACCCATTATCTCTTCCTGGATTTTAACAGCAGCTTTCTTAGGTCTTTTTGCCACAATTTATGTTCACGAAAAAACAGTTCCCAAAAGACCTTCTTCTTGGTCCTTTTTACAAAGAATTTGGTCATATTTTCAGTGGCTTTTAATCCCCATTATTCTAATCACCATTTCGTCGCTTCCGGCAATAGATGCCCAGACTTCCTTAATGTTTGGGAAAAGATTAGAGTTTAGAGTAACAAACAAGGTTCGGTTATTAAAAGAGGCTTAAATTTATATGGTAGCATTACGAAATGAATTAATTGAGAATAAATTGACTAAAAGATTTTATCTTTGGACTAGTATAACTCCTTTGATAATATCATTAATATTGATTCTGATTATCTTTTTTCTGTTTCGATATCTTCCTTCCCGACTTCCTCTTTTCTATTCTTTTCCCTGGGGAGAAAGTCAACTGGCTTCACACTATCAATTCTATATAGTACCAGTAAGCATTCTAGTAATAACTTTTATTAATTCAGTAATTTCCGCTCAACTACACTCAAGTCAATTATTTTTTAAAAAAGGACTTCTTTTATCATCTCTGGTTATAACCACTATACTAACTATTACAATTATCAAGATAGTTTTTGTTTTTGTCTAAATAAATATTTAATTCAAAATTTTTATGATTTTTTTCTTTCCTGCTATTTTATCTTTCTTATTAACAGCTATATCTATCCCCCCCACTATTAAGTTTGCCAAGAAATTTAATTTAGTTGATAATCCAAAATTAAGGCCACATCCTGCCCATATTCAAAAAAGGATTGTACCAAGAGCTGCGGGACTGGCTTGTTATTTAGGAATTGTCCTGTCAATATTAATATTTGTTCCTATCAGCTTACAACTTATTGGTATTATTACTGCTTTATTAATACTGCTTGTTATCGGACTTCTTGATGATCGTTATCAGAATATTTCACCATATTTTAGATTAATCATTCAATTTACGGCTGCGTTGATTGTAGTTTTGACAGGAATTGGAATAGAATTTATCACCAATCCTCTCGGAGGTATTATTCAGCTAAACCAACCATTTATTTTTAGCTTAACTTTTGGTGATACGCTAGCCTTAGTCTGGATAGTCTGGGTGATGAACATGATTAATTGGTCCAAAGGTGTTGATGGGCAGATGCCAACTATTGCCTTTGCAGCATCAATTATTTTGGGTTTACTTTCTGTCAAATTATATCTCGAAGGTGATTTAATCCAGCAAAATGTCGCTATACTTTCTTTTATTACAACAGGAGCAAGTTTTGCTCTGCTTCTTTTTAATTGGTATCCTGCCAAAATTTTTCCGGGTTTTTCAGGATCCACGATCTTAGGTTTTATGATTGCAATTTTGGCAATCTTATCAGGAGCTAAGCTTGCCACTGCCGGTTTGGTATTACTTATTCCTGCCACTGATTTTGCCTATACTTTTATAAGAAGAATCATCCAAGGAAAATCTCCTGTTTGGGGAGACCGCGGACATCTTCATCATAAACTTTTAGAAATGGGTTTGTCGCATCAGAGCATCTCCTTGTTTTACTTTTTGGGATCTGTTATCTTAGGGGCAATCGCCCTAAATTTATCAAGTAGCGGAAAATTATTTGCGGCGATTTTAGTAGCAATTATATTGCTTGGGGCAATATTATGGTTAAACTTTTTTGGGGGATCATTAAAACAGCCAGACCCAGACAGTGGATAAAAAATTTTGCCATTTTTGCCGGCTTAATTTTTTCTGGAACCTTATTTGTTGGTGAAAATCAGATAAAAGCAATCGAAGCTTTTCTACTTTTTTGTGGGTTCTCTTCTGCCACATATTTTCTTAATGATGTCTTCGATATTGAAAGAGATAGACTACATCCTTTCAAGAGAAAACGGCCTATTGCCTCTGGAATCGTTCCAATTCCTGTTGCTGTCTCAATTGCATTGTTTTTAATTGCCACGTTACTGCCTTTATCATATAGGCTTTCACCAGCCTTCTTTTTTGCCTCATTATTTTATTTAATAATACAACTGCTCTATTCTTCATATCTAAAACAGATAATTTTAATTGATGTATTGGTGATAGCAGCAGGATTTGTTTTAAGAGTTTATGCCGGAGTTTGGGCCATTGATGCACATCTTAATGTTTGGTTTCTACTCTCTGTTACTTCTTTCGCTCTTTTTCTGGCCATTGGAAAAAGGAGATCAGAATTAACTTTAATGCAATCCAAAGCTGCCCAACATAGAGAAACACTGCTGCATTATCCTGAAAATCTACTTGATATATTAACTTCCATGTTTGCCAATTCCACCTGGTTAACTTATGCTTTTTTTGCCTTTTTACAACCACCTATCATAGCCCGTCCTTATCTATCCAATTTTTTAGGAGGTTTTGATGTCTATTTGAGCGAGGCAAAATATCTAATGGCCACAGTACCTATAGTTATCTATGCGGTTATGAGGTATCTATACATTATTTATGAGAAAAAAGAAGGCGAGTCTCCAGAAAGAGTCATTATCTCAGATAAACCACTTCTTATAACTGTGCTACTTTATGTCGTGATGCTGATTGGAATTATTTATTATCTAGGGTCTTAAAATTCAAAAGAAACATTAGGAAGAAATCCCTTTTAAAAAAGTATTAAGATAAAATAGTTACTTACTGACCAAATTTTACGCTTCCTATTTCTAGAAGATTCGCTCTTTCGTCTTCTAAATCGTTCCCGTCTACTTTAACTCCAGCTCTGGCATGAAGTGCTATTCCTTCAATTAAGTTCCTAATTCTGTAGACATCATTTCTTGATAATTTGTCTACAAAAATTTCCGGTCCCCCTGTTAAACTCTGTATATGCACATGACCAAAAAAAGGTCCTGCTGAGGCATTCACACAAGCAATGTCTGTAGCCATAATGGAAATAACCTCATCAGCCCATGGTCCGTCATTCCTTACCCAAATCACTCTCAGCTCCTCAATGATCAAATCATCCCGAAAAAATGTCAACGGGAAAAGCTGTTTAAATCTTGCCAAAACTCTGGAAGTATTATTCTGGCTGACTAATGGTCTTACACCAAAAACTTGGTCTAACTGCCAAATATCTGATTGGGCAACGTATTTCATTTCTCACCTCCTTTCCATTGATTTAAATAAAAATTAACTTTATCCAAGATCATGTTAAAGTGTTGCGCCTCTCTCGTTGATAATTTCTCTTTTAAAAATGTATCCAGCTTAAAGGCTTGTTTTTTTATTTGATTGGCTATTTGTTGTCCTTTTGCAGTCAACATCATGGTATGCTTTCTTCTATCTGAGGAAAGATTCTCTCTTTTGACCAGCTCATGTTTTTCCAACTCGTCAATCAGGCTGACCACCGAAGCAGGGTCTAGATTTAGTTTAGCGGCAATCTGAGTTTGGGTAACATTTTTTTCAGAATCAATAATTATTAGGGCATAAGACTCTGAATAAGAAAGTGAGACAAAGGGGGATTTAAAAGCCACGAATTTTTGTATTTTTCTCCCCAAATTGCTGGTGTGAAAAATCAAGGTATGTCTCATACAGACTCCTTTCTAATAATTCGGAAGGAAACAATTAGAAATCTAACAGATTTTAGGAAGATTGTCAAGTCAACTATTTTTTCTGGGTATAGGCTGAGGAAACATACCCTTCAGTACCGTCAGGAAGTCTCACTCTATCCCATCCTGATAATTCCTCTAGCAGTATCAGCGTATCCCCGGGATTAGCTCTGGCAATTTCTTTTGAAGTAGTTGTCGGTCTTTCTCTCACTCTCAAAAAATCAGTCGGAGTATTGGTAATGGTGACTTGTTCAGTTTGGCTAATAATGGGAGTTGGAATATTAGTCAAATCCGCCTCAGATAAGGCCAAATCAGCTGAGATAGTCAGAGAAAATCCTTGTGGTAGAGTAGCTTTGATACTTCTTTTAAGGTAACTGGAACGGCTAATTAGAATGGTGCGTTCTCCACTTTCTAAATTAATACTGATGGGGGTTTGACCATAGCTTTTACCATCTACTTCTATATCTGCTCCCGATGGATTAGAAATAATTGTCATTCCTCTACCTTTCTCCAAAGTTAAAATTTCACCTGCTTGAGAGGTGGGATCATCTGATAATTCTCTATTAATAACAGTTAAAGTACCGGCAGTCAGTTTAATTTTTCCTTGCCATAAGGATTTATCTTTTTCTATTCTAATCAAATACTCTTTTGCTAAGAGTTCTTTATTTTCATAAGGAGTTTTACCCACTTCTTGATTATCCAGAAAAACAACTGCCTCGGTCGGATTAGACATTATAGAAATTCCGCTGCGTGGTTTAATACCTAAAAAAATTTCGGTAAGAGCAGGCGTGAAACGAATTACCAATATTAATAAACTTAATAAAATTAAGACAAAAAATAATATTTTTTTCATTTAGTATTATTATACCCTAAATATTAACCCATCTATTTTTGACTTTCCATTAATTTTATGCTATATTAGCGCTTCACAAAAACTTAAATTAAATAGCTTTGAAAGTTTTTGCGAAAAACCTTCTGTCTAAGAAAGTTTTAAGAGGGGTCGCCCTAAACTTTAAGCTTTCCAAAATTAAGCCCAGGTTCCAATCTAAGGTTTTAAGGCTTATATTTTTTTGGCCTAAATTGGCCATTGTGATTTCAGCCCTTATTTTTTTAACGGGCTACTTCCCCTACTCCACTTTTCATCCGATTAGCATATCCACGGCCTACGCTGAGAAAAATGAGCAAACCGATGAGGTTATCGCCCAATCATTTCCTCAACCAATCAGCCTGCCGCATTCCGGCTATCTTTCCAGTCGTTTTTCCAGATTTCATCCTGGTATAGACATTGCCTCTAACCTAAAATCTGCCATTCATCCAATCACTGCAGGTGTTGTGGAGGAGATAAATTATGGTTTCTTGGGTTATGGCAATAATGTAATAATTACCCATCCCAATGATTTTAAATCACTTTATGGACATATGGGAAAAATATTTGTCCAAAAAAATCAATCAGTAACTGCTGAGGATGTCATTGGAGAAATAGGACTAACTGGATTTACTTCCGGTCCGCATACCCATTTAGAAATAACTTATCAGGGAAGGTATATTGATCCTATCATGATACTGCCAGAAATTCCCCCTATGCCTTTAGCTAAGTAATAATTTCACCTTCAACTGCAGTAACAGGGGTAGCTCTTAAACCAAGTTGTTCTCTTTCCCTATTAATCAGTCTTTCCATTAAGTTTTTGATCTCTATTGGATAATCAATATTTTTCAGAACTATTTCACCTTTAGAAACTCCGGCAGTATTAACAATAATTGAGCCGTGATGAAGAAATAATCTATCAACAAATGATTGGTCAACTTCCAAGTGAGTGATTTTATCATAAAGAGTGGCTGTTAATCTGACTCCAAAAATACCTCTTTTGATAATTACTCTTCTGGTGGTTAACAAATATCTATTGGCGTGATAAAGGTGGGCTGTTTTAATAAATGCCACAAATGATGTCAGTAAAATGGCCAAAATAGCTGTCCATAATCTTTCCAGATGAAAGAACCACCCCAAACCTAATCCTAAGGCGGCAAAGATCAAGCCGGGAAACATTAAATACATGATAAATTTAGACCTGATGAAAGCTTTGGATAATCCTGTTGCCAAAACTAAATCTTCATCCTCAGACAGATATTTTTCAAAGGCTTTTTTTTGGGAAAGTGCTGGTGATTCCTTATAATGATACTTAGCCATTCACCTAATTGTATCACTAATATTCGCCCATTCCACCTGGAGGCATTGGAGGGGTGGGAGCTGGAGGTTCCGGTTTATCAGTAATAAGTACGTGGGTGGTTTGAATCATAATGGCCACAGAGGCTGCATTTTGCAAAGCTGATCTTGTTACTTTAACAGGATCAATAATCCCGGCTTTGATTAGATCCTTCAGCTGTCCATCAACGGCATCAACTCCCATCGATCCATTTGCATCCAATACCTTAGACAATGCTATCCCATCATCCATCCCGGCATTTTTAACTAATTGTCTAAATGGTTGTTCCAAAGCTTTTTTAACAATCTCCACTCCTACTTTCTCTTCATTACCATCCACTACCAGAGTACTTAATACTTTTGCTGCTCTAAGAAGTGCTACCTCACCTCCTGCCACAATCCCCTCATCAATGGCAGCTTTAGTGGCAGCCACTGCATCAATCACCCTCTCTTTTTTCTCTTTTAGCTCAATCTCTGTTGCCGCTCCCACATTTATTACTGCTACTCCACCTGTTAATTTAGCCAATCTTTCTTGTAATTTCTCCTTATCAAATTCAGAGTCAGAAGTTTCCAACTCACGTCTTATTTGAGTAATTCTTCCCTCAATTTTTCCCTTGGTACCTTTTCCATCCACAATTAAAGTATTGTCCTTATTAGATGTCACTCTACCTGCTTTCCCCAGCATATCCACTTCAACTGACTCAAACTTCACTCCAGTGTCTTCTGATATAACTTGTCCACCAGTTAAGATTGCTATATCCTCTAGCTGTTCCTTTCTCCTATCTCCAAATCCAGGAGCCTTAACTACTAACACATTAATAGTGCCTCTTAATTTATTAACCACTAACAAAGCTAATGCTTCCCCTTCTACCTCATCAGCAATAATTACCAAATTTTTGGAGACATTAACAAATTTTTCCAAAAAGGGAACTAGATCAGAGGCCGAGGAAATCTTTTTATCAGTGATTAAGATATGTGCATCTTCAATAGAGGATTCCATCTTATCAGCATCAGTCACAAAGTAGGGTGAAACAAAGCCTTTATCAAACTCCATCCCTTCTTTATAATCAACGCTCATTTCAGTGGTTTTACCTTCCTCAACAGTCACTACCCCGTCTTTACCTACTTTTTGTAAGCTTTCGGCAATTAAGTTGCCAATAGTAGCATCAGCTGCAGCAATGGTGGCAACTTGGGCCACCTCTTCTTGAGTGGTAACCTTTTTGCTCATTTTCTTAAGCTCATCAACCAAAGCTGAAACTGCTTTTTCCATGCCATGCTTTAAAATCATGGGATTTGCTCCGGCCTGAATATTTTTTAACCCCTCAGATACCATGGCCTGGGCTAAAATAGTGGCAGTGGTTGTTCCGTCTCCTGCCACATCATTGGTTTTGGAAGCTGCTTCTTTAATCAGTTGAGCCCCCATATTTTCAAATGGGTCTTCCAAATCTATTTCCTTAGCCACAGTGACTCCATCATGAACCACATTTGGTGCTCCCCATTTTTTATCCAAAGCCACATTTCTACCTTTAGGTCCTAAAGTAGTTGCCACAGCCTCTGTTAAGGTATTTACTCCCTTAAGTAGTTTCTCTCTTGCTTCGCTATCAAATTTTAATATCTTTGCCATATTTTTATCCCTCCAAAATTGCCATTAAATCATCAAATTTCACTAATTTATATTTAACACTGCCTATTTTTATTTCATCCCCGCCCCATTTTTTATAAACTACCTTATCTCCATTTTTTACCGGACACTTCACAGTCTTGCCATTTTCCATCACCATATCATCACCACAAGCTATTACTGTTCCCTGTGCTGGTTTTTCCTGGGCTGATTCCGGCAGGATTATGCCGGAGGCAGTTTTAGTTTCAGCCTCTGATGGCTCTACTAACACATAACCCATGAGGGGTTTAATAGAAACTTTTGCAGTTGTATTCTTTTTAACTTTTGGCATATGAAATAAACTTGGGGCAGAATGTGCAATGAGTTATATCAAAAACTAGCAGACTTTGTCAAGAGGTGCTAAGACTTTTAACTTTTTGTTTGTATATATCTAACACCTGAGGCCTCATATCATTAGGATGAAAATATAAAGCTCCATCTTTTATCCTCTCCATGCCTTGGGGTGATTTCATACACCACATTTGGAATTTCTTAACTAAATTCTCGAAAATATCAAAAATAGAATAAAGCAGTAAGAATGAAGAATTATGCTTTTTATGCTTGGTTCTTAATTCATTATTCTTAATTCTATCTCCAACCCAATTTGGTAAAAACCTAAATGCCCACTCATTACCCAAAAGATACTTAGAATACACCCCATCTCTTTCCCAAAGAACCCGCATTTGTAACACCTCATGAGCAGTATATATATCCTGTCGCTCTTGCCTCAGATGCTCTTCATCTATTAAAATATTAGGGCAAATCTTTCCGGCAGCCTCCTTTCTAGTATGGGAAACCATTCTTCTTTGACCAATTAAAGATAGCATTCCCAAAATTAAAAGTCTTGATAACCAAAGTCTGTCCCTGGCGGTAATAATAAACAAATCAATATCATCTGCTTTAGATGAATTACCCATGGCCAATCCCCCGGATATTCCCACCATTTTTATCCAGGGAATAATTTTTAAAAACCAAACACAGCCTCTGGCCTTCCGTAAAAATTTTCCAGACTGCTTTTCTCTTAGCTGTCTCCTCTTGACTATTCCACTTCTTCCGTGCAAAAAATAATATCCACTTTTCACTTTGCATTTTTCACTTTGCACTAACTTGTTTAATACTTTCTCCACCTGACGCAAGATGGCCTGTTTCCCGATTAACCATTTATGTACTTCCCAAACTCTTAATGGATAATCAAAAACATCAGCATAAATTAAGGTTTTCAGGATCGCTTTTTCCATAAGCTGTATAATAATGCAATGCATTTGAAAAGCAACTATCCAATATCTAGCCTTACCACCTTACAAATTGGTGGACCTGCCAAAAAGTTTGTCGTAATTAAAACTGAGGATGAATTAATTGAAGCCATCCAATATGCCGAAGGGGATAATTTAGATTTTCTAATAATCGGCGGTGGAAGTAATCTTTTGGTTTCTGATCAGGGGGTTGATAAGTTAATTATAAAAAATGGAATAACTGGCATTTCCACCTCGAAGGTGGGCTTTGACTCCTTCGAGGTGAAGGTTAAAAGTGGTACTCTCTTACAAGATTTGGTGAACTATGCTATCCAATATGGATTATCTGGACTTCAAAAAATGACCGGAATCCCCGGAACAGTGGGCGGAGCTGTATATGGCAATGCCGGGGCCTATGGCCAAACTATTTCAGATCATCTAGTAGAAGTCACTGTCTTAAATTCCTCCGCTGTCATTCCCGCGAATGCGGGAATCCAATTAAAAAATCTACTCAAGGAGGATTGTGGCTTCGCCTATCGAGATAGTGGTTTTAAAAGAAACCATTCCACCATTATAGAAGTTGCCTTTCAACTGGAAAATGGCGATCCAAAAACCTTGCAGCAGCAAGCAGATGAAGTTTTAAAAAAACGGTTAATCAAATATCCTAAAGGTATAAAATGCCCAGGCTCTTTTTTCAAAAATATTGTGGCAGAAACATTATCAAAAGATATATTGGATAAAATTCCACCGGAAAACATAGTCTATGACAAACTGCCCGCCGGAAAATTATTGGAAGAGGTGGGAGCCAAAGGAGATAGTTTGGATGGCATAGAAATTGCTTCCTACCATGCTAATTTATTTGTAAATAAAGGTGAGGGTAGTGCTCAAGCTTTTTATGATTTAGCCAAAAAATATACCCAAAAAGTTTATGAAAAATTCGGCATCACCTTAGAACCCGAAGTCCAACTTATAAACTTACCTCAGTTATAAATCTATAAGATCTTTCTCCATGTTAAAAAAAGACCTTCCTGTTGCGAAACCATGCCTTTTAAGAAGACTCAAACCTACACTATTACCTGGTCTTTCCCAGGAAATTACCCGTCTACAGCCCAATTTTTAAAGTTCTTCTAATGTAGAAGTTAGCAATCGATCATCTATGCCTTCATTTTTATAAGATGCTACTACTTCTAAAACTCTAACTTCTCCATCTTCAAAACCTGGATGAAAGGAGCCAATACTAAATCCTATCAACTCTTCTGCGCCTCTAGCAACCAGTAGTACTCCGTTGGGACTACTAATCAATCTTTTTAGCATTCCTGAATTATAAAGATGTCCAGCATGTGGATCGTCAATTAACTCTGTTGCAGTCATCCCTAACTCCAAGACTTGATCTATATCTGTATCCATCATCTTAGATATTTGAATTTCAGATTCAGCCATAATAAGCCTGATATTGTAACCTAATTATCTTATTTATGCAATCGTAGTAACCAGTGAATTATTCCTAACCCCATGCAAAATCAAAACATTTTTCATTTTTGTTTTAATCATAATAGCTTTTTTAACTCTTCTGCCTTAATCTTAGTTTGCTTTAGGATTGCACGCATTGTCCCAAGTGGGATAGTTCCGGGATGAATAGATATAGAAGTTAACCTTCCGTCAGAATGTTTAAGATAAACATGGCTTCCAGTTTGATGGTCTTTAATAAACCCTGCTTTTAGAAATGCTTTTAAAAGTTCTTTTGGTCTTACCTGAGGAGGTCTACTCATGCGACTATCACTTGTGAGGTTACTCCTGAACCATCTATAGATACTTTAGTTGATGTAATTAACTCTTCTTCTGTATTTTCTGTAGGGACTTCGGTCCCATCTTCCAACAGACACTCTATATGAAATTTAATCAATGACTTAATATTTTTAACTGCCTCATCTATTGAATTACCATAGTCAGCTAACCCCAAGGTATTACAATAGGCATTGTAAACCACTTTTTTGCCCATTTTTCCCGGTTCAATGATAATTCTGTAATTTAGAACCTGTTTTTGCATAAGCATATTTTAACACAAAATTAACGGTTATATCCGTCCAAAAACTAAAATATGTTTATCCATTATTTAAATCTTTAAGTTAAATATTTCCTTAGCATTTTTCCAAAAAACTAATTCTTTTTCTTCATCTGTCATAGGTAGTTTTTGCACTGCTCCTAAATATTCTTTTATAAGTTTTCTAATTTTATCCATCTTTAAATAATTCTAGTATATTAGGTCTTTCTTGTGGCATTTTATTAAAATGACCTTTACTGTGTTCAATAAAAATTTTTGCCCCTAAATTTTCCCTAAATACTTTTTTATTTTCTTCCAAAGGTACATCTGGATCATTATCAGAAAATATAGCTAAAAATAAATTTGCTCTTTTTTTAATTTTTTCCCAATTAATAATTGCTTGCTCCCAGGGATTAGCAATTGTAATATCTTCTTGCTGTAAATTAAAAAGTTTAACCCAAGGAGCAACTAAAATAACTTTGTCTGCTTTTTGGTCATCTTTTAAATTTTCTAGATATCTTAAGATTGTCTGACAACCTATGCTATGGCCTATTAAAATATCACTTTCTTGAATCTCTCCTATCACTTCCTTAAGATAAGGCACCCAAATTTCTATCTTTGGATAATCTGTATCAGGCATTGAAGGAATTAACACCTCATAGCCTCTTTTTTCAAGCTCCTCTTTTGCCCAAGGCAAAAAATCACTTTCTGGTGACCCTCCCCATCCATGTACCATGATTACTCTTTTATTCATAAATTTTTATAACTTTTTGTAAGCATAGGTACTATATCAAATTTTCCCCTTTTTAAAAAATTCGGGAAATGTCCATGAAAAAGTTTTTGGGTGGATAATAGCAATACCTCTAAAGGTTTTTAATTTAAGTAAATCCTGATCAAGAGTAACTATTAAATCAGCATTTCCAGATACAGCGCATTCTAAAATTTTATTGTCTTTGGGATCACGGATTATAATTGATATTTTCTCTGTCATCTCTACAATCTCAGCAAATTTTCTAATTCTAATCGTATACTTATCAATATCTTCTTGTGGTCGATTAAATTTATTTGTCAGTTTATCTCTCAACTCGGTTAATATTTCTTCAGAAGTAATTGTGGTTAGAGTGATAGTTTTGGCTAATATCTTGATGATTTCTTCTGAAAAACCGCCTTTAAGTGCGGCTGCAATATAAATATTCGTGTCTAGAACAACTCTCATCCGGCAATTCGTTCAACATCCTCTTCGGTCTTGATACCCATCCTGCGTGCTGTTTCCTCACCCCAAGCTCTTATTTTTGTCCAATCCTTATCAAATTCGTAAGCACGAAAGGCCTGTCTTAAAAGTTCACTTTTAGTTCTATTCTCTTCTTTTGCCAACTTTGCTACTCTTTTTGCCATGGCAGGAGGCATAGATACATTGATAATAGCTCTTTGTGTTTGCATGTAACAAATTGTATTACAAAAAGATATTATTTGTCAACTCCAAAAATCAAAATATGCTTATCCATTTTTATTTTCCAATTTTTCTAATGCTTTTCTAATATTACCTGTAATCAGGGTCCATTCCTCTATTTCCTCAAACCCTAAATTTTTATACCAATTTAATGGGAAATCATATCCTTTAAAAGTAACTGCATCCCAAATGGTGACATTATATTTTTCTATTGCTACTTTAAATACGACTTTCAAAAGTTCACTTCCTATACCATGATTTTGATGATCAGGATCTACAAAAATCTCTCCATCAAGTAATCTGTTCCCATCTGTCCATGGTTTAACCCCGACCACAAATCCTCCCACTATTTTATTATCTACCTCTGCCAAGTATGCTAAATCAGGCTGAATATCAAACCAATATTTTAGTAATTTATAAGCTTGTTCTAAACTCCAATATTCACCAACATCAAAAGTATCATAAACTCTTTTAAAAATTTCAGCTAATTTATTGAGATCTTTTTCTTCTATTAATCTTGTTTTAATCATTTTTATATATCTGATTCCAAAGTTAAGAATACTGATGAAAATCTTTTCTTGATATAAAACTTAATTGCCTTGTCATTCCCACTACTTGCCACTACAACCGCCCTTTTTATACCTTTTTTCCTTCCCCATTCAAAAAAAATATCTACTAACCGGTTACCAATATTTTGATTCCTAAATTTTTCCTTAATAAATATGTTGGTTATCTCCAATCTTTTAATTTTTCTCCAAGAAAGTGAAGGTAAAATTGCTCCAGCTAAATATCCCACAATTTTATTATCTATAATTGCTATAAAACAAATTCTGTTTCTACCAGTTAGAACTTTTCTGAAAAATTTCTCACCATCTTTATCATGTGACCACCCCAAATTAAAATATGGTACCCATCTTGAATCATATTCAATTAATTCTTTAGATAAATCCTGGATTGTTTTCAAATCTTCCAAGTGAGCTTTTCTAATAATCATCTTTATAATTCCTCCTCTGAAATTAATGGATAAATATCAAATGCGACTTCTTCATATGGGTGGACTTTTTTCATAGCAGCGATTACCTCTTTTGCCTTATCTTTTGGACAAATCATTTCCAATTTTTCTTCCTCTACCTCCTCGAGTTTTCCAACTTCTCCTATAAATGGATGTGCTCCATCTAATGGTTTAAATCTCCCAATACCTTTGGAAGAGAAGGCGCAGTGGCTATAGTTACCAATCTTTCCAGCCCCAACATATCCCATGGCTTGCCTTACCTGATTAGCATGAGATTCCGGCACAAAAACCACGATTTTTACTTGTTTCATAAATTTTTATAACTTTTTGTAAGCATAGGTACTATATCAAATTTTCCTAAATCCTCAAGGATCTATCCATTTATTGTGCTTGGAGTTGGGCTGGTGGTTTAGTAAATTTTTCCAAAACTTGGGTGACTCCCCTGGCCACAGTCTGCAAAGCCACCTGGGGATCTGTTCCAGCCAAGGTAGCATTTATCCCATCTTCGAAGTATTTGATCATCTCGTCATTAATCCCATTATCAAAGGTGTTGGAGGCTAAATACCAGAATTTATAATTGGGGCCCTGAGTTACGTATGCCCCTACCAGGGGATCACTGATAATCTCCTGTGCTAAATCCACCCGGGAATAAGGTTGTCCAAACAATCTTATCTTGGAGGCCTCCTGATACATTAACTTTTCTCCCTCTTGAGAGGTTAAGAATTTAACAAATTTCCAAGCCTCTTCAGGATTTTGGCTTTTATTAGATATTGCCCATCCCCAAAAGCTAGCCCAGGCTACTTCTCTGCCTGGCAGCTGCGGCACCGGTGCAATTTTAAATTTAAGGTTGGGATTGGCTACTCTTAACTCGTGTGCTCTCCAGGAAGGAGCAAAATAAAATCCCAATCTTCCTTCCACAAACATCTGAGTGGAGGATGGCAGATCTACATCCCAACTCTTTTTTCCAGGATCAGTCACAAAGGAGGTGTAAAAACGTAGGATCTCGGCCACAGATGGAGTAGCAGGATTTTCCAAATTTACCCCCGGCTGCTGCAGGAGTAGTAGACCTAAAATATCTGAAAAATGATCTACATTGGAAGCAGTCCCTAAGGCCGCTCCGGCAGTTTTAATCACTCCTCCCTCATCTCTCACCGTCATTCTTACTGCTAAACTTATAAATTCCTCCCAATTTTTGGGTGGAGTACCGCCCACTTGGGATAATAATTCCTCGTTTATATAAAGGGCCAGTCCATCTATTTCTGTAGGTGCACCGTAAACTTGATCATCCTTAACAAAACTTTCTTCCGCCACCGGATAAAAGGCAAGTCTGTAATCTGACAGGGAAAAAATCTCAGTTGGCGCAGCGAAAACAAACTCCCTCATCATGGACAACCAGGAATTATGAATCAGGAATATATCCGGTCCCTGTCCTTCACTGATCTGAGTTTGAGCTCGGGTTCTATAATTTATGGAAGATTTTCGCTCATATATAACAGTTATATTAGGATTTTGTCTCTGATACTGCTCAATTGCCGGCCGCATTAAGTTTTCCTCTTCCCACATTCCCCATACTAATAAACTGGTCGGTCCTTGCTGAGTTTCATTATCCCCTGTTTCACCTAGATTTGGCCCAAACCGCCAAAATAAAAAACCAAAAATAATACTCAGAGCCAGCACTATGATAATGATTTTTTTCATGGTTCGATTACTTCGACTTCGCTCAGTACAGGTACACTCACCACCAGGTATGCCTTTAAGTATTTATTATCTCACAAAGATACGCTAATATTGGGCCAAAACAATTTATGGCCAAAAAAATATTTAAATTTCCTCTCATTCCCTCACTTAAAAAGGTCAAGCCCTATCTTATACCAATCTCGCTTTTTATTATTTTAGTCTTTTTACTTATTTTGACATATCAGGTATTTATGCAAAATAAGTTTTTTCCCCGCACTTTAATTGGAGATAGCGATATCTCATTTTTAACTTACAGTCAGGCTGCAAATAAATTATCGCGCCATCTCTCTCAAAGAATGCAGCAGACTTTATCATTTCAGTATCAGGAAAAAACCTATGATATAGATCTTATAAAAACCTCACCCAAATTTGATTACTCTATCTTAGATAAGGCTCTAGTTGTCGGTCATAACAATCATTTGATTCAAATGGTCAGTGATCAAATCAAGGCTCTTATTCTTAGCAATTCTTTCTTTCCCCAAATCACTCTCAATTTAGATCCTCAGACAGAAGCAATTGCCAAGGAGGTTTTTAAGGCTCCTCAAAATGCCCAACTTAATTTTGATGAAACCACCACCAAAGAGGGCTCACCCTCTGCCCAGATTACCTTAACTGAAAGTGTTAACGGTCAGAAGTTAAACAAAGAGAGCTTAAAAGAAACAATTATCCAATATTTAGCTTTTGGTACTTATGATCCCATCCTACCTATTAAAACTGTTAAGCCGACTATCACCTACGGTCAAGTTAAAAGAGCCAAACTTATTTTGGAAAATATACAAAAGCAACCAATTCAACTTAAATTTGCTGAATATGAATATACCCTGGATGTTAAACAGCTTTTGACACTTATTAATTTGGAGGGGGATTCAGAGAGTCTGCTGGATCAGGAAAAAACAGCCACCTTCCTTACTACAATTGCCCAGGAAATTGACCAACCTATACAGGAGGGCTTATTTGAATTCAACCCGCAAAATGGGAGGGTATCAGCCTTTAAACCTTCTCAGGAAGGTAGAAGGTTGGATTTGGATCAAACTTATACCCTGCTTTCTGATGCCTTAATAAATAATGTTTCTTTGGTTAATTTAGTTGTGTCAGTAATCAAACCAAAGATTCAAACCGAAGATGTTAACAATTTAGGCATTAAAGAATTAATTGGCCGGGGGATATCTCATTTTGCCGGATCAATTGCCAATAGAATCTATAATATTGGTTTAGCCTCATCCCGGATCAATGGAGTGTTAATTGCACCCGGAGAAATTTTTTCTTTTAACGCTACAGTTGGTGATATCTCCGCTGCCTCAGGTTATAAACAGGCCTATGTGATTAAAGAGGGCAGAACTGTTTTAGATGATGGAGGAGGAGTTTGTCAGGTTTCCACCACCATTTTTAGATCAGTCCTAAATTCAGGTTTACCTGTTATTCAAAGAGTAGCTCATGCCTACCGGGTAGGCTATTATGAGCAGGGTTTCCCTCCGGGATTGGATGCCACGATCTTCTCCCCTTCAGTTGATTTTAAATTCAAAAACGATACCCCTGCCCATATTTTAATTCAATCATATATTGTTGGTAACAGTTTATATGTTGATTTTTATGGTACCTCAGATGGTAGAGTGGCAAATATCACCAAATCCGTTGTCACCAATCTCAGCCCGCCTCCTCCGGAGTTAAGACAAGATGATCCTAATTTGCCTAAAGGTGAAGTTAAACAAGTAGATTGGCCAGCCTGGGGAGCAAATGTGAGCTTTTCCAGAACCGTTAAAAGAGCTGGGGAAGTATTAATCCAAGAGACTTTCCGCTCAAACTTCAAAGCCTGGCAGGCTGTTTTCCTGGTGGGAACTAAAGAAAACTAGCTTCACTTGACAGTAGTTTATCTTTAGGTACATACTGAAAGAGCCGTCTGATATGGAGCTACTAAGAAAGGCTGACCTTCGCACTTTGCCTCCATCTGA
Source organism: Candidatus Daviesbacteria bacterium (assembly GCA_030699125.1). GTDB lineage: Bacteria > Patescibacteriota > Microgenomatia > Daviesbacterales > UBA10151 > JAUYKM01. Next base: position 107,778 of record JAUYKM010000018.1, read on the forward strand.
ACAGGTTGAATACCTCGAAGATGCTGCTCTTTCTAGTTTCGATTTTTTAGCAAGTTATCAACAATCTAATGGACTAATTCCCGCTTCTCTGGGAAGATTTGATGATGAACATTTTAATGGAACTGCTTGGAGCAGAGATTTAGCAGAAGTGGCAATGTTAGGTGTAGATCATTATTTAACTAGGTATCTGCCTCAAATTGCTCTTAGGGCTGAAACACTATCTTTAAATGTAATGCGGGGCACTTTAAACCTTTATGGGAGGGGTGAGGCATGGGAAAGATTAAAAACCAGACCATATTTACAAGAGAATGGTTACTACACAATTGAAGATGAAACTGCTGCTCCGGTGAAATGGTATTTAGATGGCTCTATCGTAACAGAGTGGGGACATCATCAACCTGATGCTATTGCCAGAGTAATAAAAGTAGCCTTTTTAATGATTAAATCAGGGCTACCTCTTTTGGATGAAACGACTACGGAATCCCGTCCGATGGGAGAAGTATTACAAGCTCTAGTTGGCTATCAAAGCAATCTACGCCTTGGATATCATCAATGTCGTGCTATGTGGGAGCATGGTAAAGGTGAAACAGCTATTTCCACTATATATAAATACACAGACAGCAGTATTGAAGCTTTCAAAGGATGGTCTATTATAGAACAAGACAGTAGAAAGCGTGGGTATAATTTAACAACGAGCAGAAGCGAGATAGCAAAAGGAGTCTATGATGCTTTAGCATATGGTAGGAGAAAAGCTCCTCATGACTTTACAGATCCTTATTGTCATCCAGAGCCAGAAGATGCAGCTCAATTAACAGTAGTTAGTGAAACCAATCCCCCTTTACATGAGCGTGAAAGGGTGGTTCAACAAACCTCAAAATTAGAAAGACATCATGGTTTGATTCGTTTTGAGGGAGACCCCTGGAAAAAAGGTAAAGGAGAAGCTCCCTGGTTTTTACCACTTTTGTACATGATCCAGCAAAAATCCATTATTGCGATGGAATATTTGGCCAAAAATAGCCGGGCCACAGCAAAAACCTATCTGGATGGCGCTCTAATAGATATCAATAAAGCAGAGAAAATCATTTCAGCTGTAGGCTATCCTCCCGAGTTGCATTATCAGCAAGATGATGGAGAAGAAAAAGCAAACAATAATGATTTAGTCTGGATTAGGACTTTGTTGGTACGTTCCTATCCTACAACTATTGGTGCGATAGATACTCTCCAGCGAGCTGCCTAAAATTTGTGATAAAATTTAATAATGCGTTTCTTTATAGCCTTAGAGATACCGAGTAAGAATAGATTACAGTTTCAAGCTATTCAAGCTAAATTGCATACATTAATTCCTCAAGCAAAATTTACCTCAGATGATAAACTTCATCTCACTTTAGCTTTCATAGCTGATCAGCCGCCCCATTTAAAAGAGGCTTTAGTAAAAATTATACAGTCTGCTGCCAAGGGAGTTCCCGTCTTTGAGGTAACTCCGGCATACATTGATGGATTCCCCAATATACACAAGCCTCAGGTTCTCTGGGTAGGAGTCAAGGGAGATATTGATAAAGTTCTGCAGATTAGGGAAAGGGTCAAAGATGGGCTGACTGATCTGGGATTAGGCTCAGATCCCCGCAGGTTTATTCCCCATATCACCATTGCCAAATTTAATAATAATTTTAGAATTGATCGGGAATTAGAAGTGAAATTGGAAAAAATTATGGCCATGCCATTTGATCCAATGAGTATTTCTTCCATTAAACTTTTTGAATCAATTCCGTCAGGTGACTTCCACAAGCACAATACCTTGGCTGAAATTAAGCTTGGATAGCATTAAAAGGCCTGCGAATACCAAACTCTCCCACATAGGGAGTTTCCATCCATTGTTTCACTCTAGCAATTTTCCTCTCAAGAGGAATTTTTCCATTAGCTACCTCTTCAGCTACCCTGCTTAATACCCAGCAGAACTTGGTGGTAGCAACCATAAAATTCATATTTCTAACCACAATCCCTCCCAATTCCTCAACTGCCGACTCTTCCATATAGTGAGCCTGAATTCCCAACGTAGCATCTCTTACTGTGTTCGCAACCAAGATAGGTATACCTTTCTCAATTAACCTTCTCGCCAAAGGGAATAATGAGTATGGATCTTGAGAAGGTAAAGCCTTACCATCTGTAGAAAAAATTACTCCGGATTTACCTTCAGTTAGAGGTTCTATTAACTCCGGTTCAGTCCCGGGAGTTATTCCAAATGAAACTACGTTGTTATTTATATCAGGCAATAAATTAACTATTCCTGATTCAGACTTTCTTACATGGTTAATTTCCAACCCAAGAGCAGTAATTTTACCCAGATGGCCATCTTCATAATAGGAATTATAGGCAAGTAAATTGACTGACCCTTTGAATCCTACCTGGGAACTGGTACCTCTTACCGCCAATTCATCAAATGCTATAACTACTTCCTTAAAAGGTGCACCAGCAACCATTGCTGCCCTTACTAATCTTTCTCTGGCCCCGCTGTGAACAAATGAGGCAGGAATGTTAGAACTAGTTACCGCTACTGTTTTATCTAAATTAGGACCCAAAGCAAACGATAATCTAGGTGCAAGGATTTGTAAATCCTCCTTACCCGCAGTTACCACAAAACCATCATATCTATCTAAACGGGAATAAACTGCTTCTGCAACTGTCTTGGGATCTACAAACCTTGCTTTATCCATTCTTACTACAGCCACATCAGCTATATTAATTAAACCAGGGGATATTTGCCTGGGATCCCCATAGCCAGATTTAAGTTGGGTGATTTCACCTGGAGTAGTAATAAAACAAATTCTTGGTTTTTCAGGGCTTTGTGTCATAAATTGAAGTAAAATTATAGCATTTTACCCTATAGTTGTCAAACATTCGCTTAATTAAAGTTTAATATCCGACACATCAGGTAAAATATGGATGTGTTAAATCTGACTAAAATAACAATAGCCTGGGAAATGTTTGAGTCTGGTATTCCAAAGGCTCACATAGCCTCCAAGCTGGGAATTAATAGAG
>JAUYKM010000006.1 GCA_030699125.1 Candidatus Daviesbacteria bacterium
GACTATATCCACCATTTCTTCTACCCCTGCCGGCAACTATACTATCTCAGTTAATGGCTCACCTTCTGCTGCTGCTAAAAATACCTGCACTCTCACTATTCCCCCTCCCGGGTGCACACTTCCCACAGTAGATATTAAGGCCAATAGCTCTGACGGTCCTGTTAATATTGCTAATAACACTTCGGCAAATCTTACTTGGACTACTGGCAATTCTCCCACCTCATGTACTGCCTCCGGTGCCTGGTCAGGAGCAAAATCAGTCAGCGGAGGTTCTCAGTCATCTGGCAATCTCCCTGGACCAAACAGCTATAATTTCACTATTACCTGTTCCAATACTTGTGGTTCCAATTCCGATGTAGTAACAATCAATGTCCCCTCACCGAGTACTAATTGCAGTTTTGGCAGTCTCTCCAATCCGGACGGGATTTCCCCCAATCCTGTTCCCTACAACTCCTCCACCTCTACCTATTCTAATACTCAGATTAGCTGGAGCACCGCCTCCTATAACAGCAGTAATGTCTACTATTATAATCCCGGCAGTTGTACTCTAAGTAATTGTCCGTCCAGCGGCTGGACTTTTATCACTTCTGCTCCCGCTGATGGTACCTGGGATTATGTCTGGAATCCCAACTCTTTTGGTCCCGCCCAAGGCTCTACTCACACCATTGGTATTACTGATTCCAACAATGTTTTAAGATGCGTCAAAGATGTTACTTTTGGCTCCTCCACCCCTCCTCCAGCTTCTTCCAGCTGCACTGGTATTTCCGGACCAAATACCCTGCTTTTACAAGGCGGAAAAGCCACAGGCACGTATGCTGCCAACTTTGGCGGTGATAGTACCAATTTAGTATTCCACTGGAGTGACAATCAAGGCAGTACTGATGATACAGTCGACAATGATGTGAATTGGACCTTCTATAATACCGGCTCCTATACCCTTTCTGCCACCTATTCCAATGCCACTGGTTCAGGCTCTTGCGGCTCAAAAAATATTCAGGTAGTCCAACCCAGTTCAATTTGTGCAGAATTTGATGTTACCCCAGATCCAACTTATGTTAATACAAATGCAATAATAAGACCTCTTGTTTCTAACTATTCTATTATCTCCAGAATTGATGTTCGTTACTATAAATATCCCCAGCCAGCTGCTCCTCCATTTACAGAAAGTAATTGGCAATCAATAAAGACGCTTCAGGGTACACAACACTGTGTTAGCGGGCATGTAGTAGAATCCGATGGTGAACCTGATGAATTTATTTGTGATGTTTATGATCCAAATACTTTTGATTGGACTGAGAATCAGAAAACTACTGATTGGAAAACACCTAATTACGAAGGATATTATTATTTAGGGATGGAGGTTTACGGTGCGGATGGTACTAAAATTGCCGGCTGGAACAGCGGTGATACCACAGACTGTACTGAGGTTATTCGTATTCGGGATGATAGTACCTGCATACAAAATAAACCTGTATACCCGGATAACCTTAACGCTTCTGTCATAAATGATGACGATGTACTGCTGCAATGGCAGATAAGAAATAGCAATGGTAGCGTAAACGACTCTGAACAAGCTTATATAAGCACTCAAGCAGGATTTACCCCATCCTCCTCAAACAGGGTGGTTTCCCGTCTTAAAGCAGGCAGTAGTTTATCTGTTACAGATAGCTCTTCCACACTTTCCAATTTAAAAAATCCTGTCTTTTATAAAGTATCTGCTTTTAACAATGCTTCTCCTGGTGAATCTCCGTTCTCCTCCACTCAAGGTATGGCACCCTTACCTTTTGATACAGATACTTGTTCCTTAAGTAGTAGTCCAACAACAGCTACTAATTTTAATATCTCTGGTAGTACTTTTACCTGGAGGAAACCTTCTATTGCCTTTGCTACATATAGTGGATGGAGAGTGGTAAATAATAATGGTTTAATCTTTGATGTCCCGGCTAGTGAGGTAACCGAAAGTTTTTATGACTCAAATAATAGGCAAATCACCTGGACCATGCCCACTCTAATAGCAGGTACTTATTATATCCAGGCTTATGCCGTTTTATGTGATGGAAAAATGTATTTTGGACCAATCTCTAATACAGCTGTCTTAAGTACCTCAACTAGTGCTGCCTCAGCCCCCACCACAGCCCCATCAGGAGTTACTACCACCATGGGTGGAGGTTTTAAAGACCAACAACCTGTTATCACCAGCTGGACTGATACTAATACTAATGAAGCTGGTTTTCACCTTTATAGAAGTACAGAATCGTTAGATCCTGCAAAGAGAACAGCAGCTACAAATTATTCCCTTAACAATGCTCTTTTTGAGAACCTGCCTGCCGGAACTTATTACCTGGCAGTTAAAGTGACTAATAATTGTGGGGTTGGCTGGTCAAATTATGTAAAAGTTGATTTGACTTTGACCGTCAAGCCCTGGATTCAGACCACTGGCGGAGATGTCCATTCCAATGTTAGAATTAATACACCGGGAGGACCATGATGGGAATTAGAATCAAGCAACTGGAATTAAGAATTAAGGTCTTTTTAAGCTTTTTCATATTAGCTTTATTCTTTACTGCGACAGCAGGAGCTGTGCTCATTCTTTATTCTTTATTCTATCACCCTACCTTTGCTCAAGTTCAAAGCTGCGGCTCAGTTACCACCCAGCCCAGGGCACAGGGACTGGTGTCCACACAAACTGTCACAGGCAAATTTTATACTTCATCCGGGGGCTGTATTGTCGATGAAAGAGCTTCTTTTGTCTCATTCAGAATACCTGACTATGACAGATTAAAATCACTCTATTTTACTCAGGCTAAGGAAAGTGGTGCTTTAAAGAAAATTGCCATTACGGGTAATGCCACCCAGGGCAGTTTAAGTCTGACTACCAATACCGCAGCTCATATCAGTGGGAATATGAGCTTATCCGGCAATATCTCAGGTAGCGCCACCGGTATTATCTTTATTGACGGCAAACTGGATATTACCCAAAACTTCGCTTACGGCGGGGGAAATTACGGGGTAGTATTGGTGGTCAAAGGTAATGTGGTGATAGCTCCGACTGTCAACACGGTGAATGCGGTCATTATCTCCGAGGGGGTAATTTATACAGCCGGAGAATTTTGTTCCACCAGCTCCACCAACGCTCCTCAACTGACCATCAATGGCAGTCTTATTTCTCTTAATCCGGACAGCCGGATCAGGTTTTGCCGCAACCTGACAGACAACAGTCTGCCTGCTGAAATCATCAACCACCAACCAAAATATGTGGTCATTTTAAGAAATATCTTCTCGGAAAAGTTCAGAAAGTTTTCCGAAATTACCGGCACAGCTCTTCCAGCAACGTCTCCCTCTCCCACCACTCCTACTCCTACCCCAACTTCCACCCCAACTCCTACTCCTACCCCAACAAGCACTCCCACACCAGCCCCCACTTCTACTCCTACTAACTGTTCTGATAATGCAGGGGTAGTAACTTGCAACTATGCTGGTACTCAACAAACATGGGTTGTACCAACTGGTGTAACTTCTATTAGTGTCGACGCCAAAGGTGCCCAAGGAAGTAATGGTAATCGAGGTGCAATTGGTGGAAAAGGGGCGCGTGTCATAGCAACCATTAGTGTTACTGCAGGAGAGACTTTGTATATCTATGTAGGCGGACAGTCTCTTGGGAGGTCGGGTGGATATAATGGAGGAATGACAGGCGGCACAGATCCATCAAGTGATCTTGCCGGAGGTGGCGGAGGTGCATCCGACATCCGTAAAGGCGGTACAGCGATTAATAATCGTGTTGTGATTGCGGGTGGCGGTGGTGGCGGCGGTTCGGAATGTTCCGCATGCTTAAACAGAGGAGGATCAGGCGGAGCTGGTGGCGACCCTCTAGGTAAGATTGGATCAAATGGAGCCGGAACTTATAGAGGATACGGCGGCGGTGGTGGTACTATGACTGGCGGCGGAAGCGGAGGTGCAAGCGGTGGGGGTGCTTCAACTGCAGGTTTTAGTCCTGTTAGTGCTGGTAGTGGTGGAACTGGAGGAAATGGCGCTGGCAACGGTGGCGGCGGTGGCGGCGGCGGTGGCGGCTATTATGGCGGTGGCGGCGGCGGTGGCGGTGATAATGCCGGCAGTGCTGCTGGCGGTGGCGGTGGCGGTGGCGGATCCAGCTATGGTGATACATTTACCAGCGGCTATCAAAGTGGTAACGGTCAAATTATTATCACATATTAGTTTACAGATTTAGGATTGCCATCTTTACTTCCCAAAATTTCTTTTTTGGATTAGAAATGGGAGTGAGATTACGGTTTGATTTTAAGCAGCAGATTGCGGGAAAGATCCTGGTAGAATTTTACAAATGCCTCTCTGTTAAAAGGGGTATGCATTTTAGGAAAGGTTTTAAACTGTCCCACATCAGCAATAACATTGGCAAAATATAACTCGGACAGTCCGGTGTCTTTTTGTTTGGTTTTCTCAAACATTTCATCAAAGCTTAACTCTGTTTGGGTGAAGATCATATAAAGGTCAATATAATCTTTTGGCTCAAGCCTGCCAAATACTGCCAGAATTTTATTCGTTGTAATATTAATAAGTGAATCAACTGCAATATTATCAACATGGGTAATTTCCCCGAAGTGAACCGGTTGTTCTTGTACAACATCAATTTTTTGCCTCCATCTATCTTTAGTATTTTCCAGATAAATCTCGCTGTATGTTTGAGATCTTGCTTGGATACTCATTGTCGCATTGGTTTTATCCGCAATTTCCTGTATGGTAGTACGGAGTACCAAAGAGTCAAACGGCGAAAGGCTAAAAAAGTCCAAATCCTGACTTTCCCTATGAGCCAGATAAAAAGCAGCTAAACAGGTTCCTCCGGTGAAGAAAAACGTTTTAGCAAATTCTGAAGCAAAAAAAAGCTGCAAAATAGTAATCTGATGAGGTAGTAAAATTGAATTATCTTTAAGGCTGTACATGATATCCCCAAACCTGTAATGCTCTTTGCCAGGCGCTTTTAACAGTTTTGGGTAAGGATAACCTGGAAAAGTAACGTACAATATCAGAAACTGTCAGATATTTGAAAATGTCTTTATAGTGTGCATGGGTCAGAATACGTCCAATCAGCCACCTTTTTTCCACCTCATTTTTCCCCTTGAGGATGGCATGAATTTGTGCATCAGTCAGATCATAATCCCAAAGAAAATATGGTGTTTTCATATCTATAATTGTATCACATGCACATAAATAGTTGACCTTCCAATTCCTTCCTAAAATAATTCCCAGTTTTCAGTTGCCAATTTAGAAGCCTACCTTTTATTTCCCAAAATTTCGCTTTTGGTTTTGATAATTAAAACCCCGCAAGGCTAAACCTTGTACATCTGCTAGAAACCACTTATCCTTAAAATATATGACCAAAGTTGTCTATTACATAACTACCAATAAAGAAAATCCAGTAAGTGATTTTTTAGATAGTCTAACTTCTTCTCAGCAAGCTAAAATATTACGCATAATTTTTTATTATGTTAATCTTCAACAGGATTCTGTTTTATTACTTCATGGTTTTATGAAAAAATCACAAAAGACTCCTGTTAAAGAAATAGAAAATGCACTTTACCGTCTTAGAGATTGGTTAAGTGAATAAAAACTATCTATCTACACAAAAAGCTATCTTGACAAATGATATCATAAATGATATCATTTTTGTATAATGAAAAACAGATTAATTTATACATTCCAAGAGGATCTTGCCAAAAGACTTAAAAATCCCAAGTTTAAAAAAGCTTGGGATGAATCTGAAGTAGAGTATCAGCTTGCTATCAAATTAATAGAAACAAGATTGAAAAGAAAAATGTCTCAAAGAGAGCTTGCCAAGAAGGTGAGGACATCTCAAGCTGCAATCTCAAGAATTGAAGGAATGAACGGAAACCCATCCTTACATCTACTTAAAAGGATTGCCCAGGCTCTGGGGGAAAAACTGCAAATTTCTTTATCTTAGCCGCCAAAAAGTAAAGCGTCACTTCCCAAAATTTCTTTTTTGGGGTTGACAAGTATGACGAAAATATGTAGTATTGTCATACCATGCAACAGGTTACAGTCGGTACTAAATATCAAATAGTCATCCCTAAAGAAGTCAGAAAAAAGGTTTTAGGTTTAAAACCAGGCACCAAAGTTGGCATATATGCAACTGATAAATCTTCTATCAGAATAGATGCTCAACCAAAAAGTTGGATAGATCGTACCCGTGGGATGATGAAAGAAGCGTGGAAGGATATTAATACTACAAAATACCTCGAGGATCTAAGGAATGAATGGGAACATAAATCATAAATTGGTTGCTCTGGATAGTAATATTTTTATCTATAACCTTGAAGAAAATCTCGAGTTTGTAAAGTTCACAGACATAATTTTTCAAAACTTAAGTGCTAATAAACTAAAAGCTACTACAAGCATTCTTAGTCTAACTGAAATTTTATCCTACCCAAAAACAGAGAGTGTAGTTAAAGAAATTACCAGTGATTTTTTTAGTACACCCAATCTTTTAGTTTTAGAAGTTAATCGCGAGGTAGCACTGGAGGCAGCACGGATTAGAAGAAAATATGCCTATCGTTTACCAGATTCAATTCAGCTTGCCACTGCTTTAGTTACAAAAGCTACAGCTTTTATCACCAATGATTCCAGATTAAAACGCTTTAAAGAACTCAAAATCATCCTAACAAAGGATCTGACAATCGAGAGCTGATATCTTTACTTCCCAAAGTTGCGCTTCTGAGACTGATACCAGCTAATAGCTTTTTTAAGTTCTTTTCCGTCAAAATCCGGCCATAAAGTTTTGGTAAAGTATAACTCAGAGTAGGCTGTCTGCCAGAGCAGAAAATTGGACATCCTAACCCTTCCTCCGGTTCTAATCACCAGTTCCGGATCTGCCTGACCATTAGTGTATAGGTGTTTTTCAATCAGTTTTTCATTAATTTTATCTACTTCCACCCCTTCTTTAACCATTTCCTTAATTGCCTCCACCAACTCCTTTTTACTGCCGTAATTTAGGGCAATATTAAGCTTAATTGATTCATTTTTAATATAAGTATTCCTGATCTCACCAATCAGTCTTTTGATCATACCCGGCAAACCTTGCAGCTCTCCTAAAACACTGATCTTAACCCCATTAGACATCAACCTCTTTAGCTTACTCTGATAAGCTATTCTCATTAAATTGAACAATCCTATTACTTCCCTTTTGGCCCGTTCTCTAATATTCTCAGTGGACAGTGCATAAACAGTGATCGTATCCACACCTAATTTTTCTGCCTCCCCTACCACCTTATCTAAACTTTCCACCCCGGCTTCATGGCCTTTTAAATCAGGCAAACCACGCTTTCTGGCCCACCTACGGTTGCCATCCATAATAATGGCAATATGGGAAGGGATATTTGATTTATCTAATCCAGTATCCATAAGGTAGGTATTTTATCAGGTTCAGTTAATATTGTAAAAGATATACATTGATATACAGTGGAAACTCAATGGAAATACAATTGTATATCTATATATTTCTATCGTATATCTACTTTATTTCTATAATCTCTTCTGCCGGACATACCCAAATTTGTGCTGTTCTTTCTCTGATGGGGTTTTTACCTTTGCCATCCCTGCCATCAAACTCAAAAAGGGCAATCTGCTGGTATTTTCCTAATTCCAGATTACCCTTCCTATAGGGAACTATCACACTGTTATGGGAAAATGACAGGGCTCGGATATGAGCTGCCGCATTATAATCCTCATCCACTTCATCACAAAAAGGATTATCCTGACATCTGTGCAGATAATCTTTGGTGGGATGCTCATAGTTTGGGTGTACTCTGGTGGACCTTTTGTCCTCAGGTACTGAGGTTAAAGAATGATGCAAAATATCCTGTAGCAAATTTGGCTCAGCAATTTCTTGTACCACCACTCCCATGGTGGTATGTTTGGAGTTAATATAAATAAATCCGTCTTCAGTTTTACTCTTTTTAATGGCCTTTTCCACCTCAGAGGTGATGTCTTTTAAATAAGTATGAACAGTTGATTTGAACTTTAATTCTTTAAGGTATGCCTTCATGAGCGTCTTTCAACCAAAAAGGAAGCCATCTCAGTTAAAAGTTTATCCAGATCTTTATCCTGGGTAATCTCCGGGATGACTGCTTTGGCAGCTTTTACATATTTTACTGCCTTCGCCTTTGAATAATCAAGAGAGCCGGTATCTGTAAAAACCTGCCTGATTTGCTCTAATTTCTTATCATCTATCTTACCCTGACCATAATATTTAGCAAGAACCTCTTTTTGTTCCTGATTGACCCTCTTTAAAGCCTCTGTTATAAGCAGAGTATTTTTGCCCTCCTCAATATCTGAGGTAACAGATTTACCTAATTCCTTTTCCTCCCCAAATACTCCCAAAATATCATCCTGAATCTGAAAAGCAATCCCCAAATTATCTCCATACTCACCCAAAGCATCCATTAAACTTTCTTCGGCACCACCCAAAATAGCCCCAATCATTAAAGGGCCGGAAATAGTATATTGTGCAGTCTTAAGATGCATAATTTTAATAACATCTTCTTCTTTTCTTTCTCCCCCCAAATGAGGCAATTCCACATCCAGAATCTCTCCCAGGCCCGTATCCATCATCATTTTACTGACAATTCCAATAGCTTGATTTTTCTCCTGATCCTGAAATTTTGATTTACTGATAATTGATAAGCATAAAAAAAAGCCGATATCAGCAAGTCCTATGGCCTGGGATACACCATAATGATCTCCACCTAAAACTTGATAAAGAGTTTTTTGACCTCTTCTTAACTCGGATTTATCGATAATATCATCGTGAGCCAAGATTGAAGCGTGAAGTATCTCCAAAGCCGCTCCAACCCTTATTATGTCTGATGACTGAAGACTGACGACTGACGACTGATTTGCTATCTCATACCCTAACTTAACCAATGTTCCCCTAATTCTTTTACCCCCTTTACAGGCATTAATAAAAGCCAGGCTCAGCGGAATCAGCTTGGGATATTCTTTCTTAATACCTTCAAACCACTCACTCAGAGTCTGATCTACTGCCTCATCAATTTTGCCGGCATTAGCTTGTAGATAAACCCTAAAATCCATGTTCAGTCAATCTTACATATCCCATTGAACTAATTCAACTCATATGTTAGAATTATAACCTATAATATGTCCAGCGAATTTGTAGTAGAACAGATAGATGTAGTTGGCAACAGAGGGCTTTGTGGCGGAGTTAAGATGGCTTTTGAGGGAGCAGACCAAGCAAAAGCTATAGTAGATGAGTTTGGTAAGAGTTCAAGAATCATTTATTTGACTTGGGATCTAGTTAATAATGAGCCAGTAATGAATATGTATAGGGAAAGGGGCTTTAAAACTTTTGAGGATTTGGTTAAGGAAGCGCATGAAAACGGCACCAGATTCAATACAGCCTGGGATTTATTACCTAAAAGATCTGTAGTTTTAGGCTCAGCACATGGAGATCAACCAGTTTTTTTTGAAAAAGCTGCTAAAGGGGATCATTATTTTCTCAACTTGGCTTGCCAACTTGTCAAAAAGGTTAATAGACTAGCACTTGATGCTGATGTAAAAGGAGAGTTAGTCTTCTATGCTGGAAAAATCTATCCGGATGGCACAATCCATCCTGAAACAACTTCAAGTCTTTCCAGGATTAAATCGGAAAATCAGATTTTACTTGATGAAACACAACTCAAGGACCTTTCTGATATAGATCTCAGAGCATATCTGAAAGGCTTAAATTTACCTAGAGAAAGAACAAAAGAAATTTTATCTCAAACTACCCTCTCTCCTAGATATTTGGATCGATTATATGCTGCCGTGGCAGAGGTCTACCCAGAAACTATTTTTCGAGACCGAGAAAAAGGAGATCTTTGTCCGGCGATGAGAAATCGATCCCTGGCCGCTTACCAAACACTACCTACTGTGGATATGTGGTTAGTGGTAGGTTCAAAACATAGTCATAACTCACAAGAGTTAAAAGAATCTGGAACAGAACAGGGGGTACCTTCATATTCTATTGATTATCCCCATGAGTTAGATTTGGAATGGTTTAATCCAGCAGTAAAAAAAGTGGGTATTACTTCAGGAGCTTCTGTGCCAGATTGGGTACTCACACCAGTTATAGATAGACTTACCTCTATTAATCCGTCAGTAAGAATAAACTGGCTTGATCAGGTAGTCAAAGAACTAAATAAGACTTTTGTTTTACCCCAAAAAGAAATTGATGGATTAAAGGATTGGTTACTTGCTGAGGCTACTCATTAATTATATTCCACTCTTTTAAAAACCAGGGGGTAAAATCTATTTTTTTCTCTTTTACCATTTCATTAACCTCCTCAATTTTAAAGAATTTTCCATCTGCCACTTCATCTGGATCAAGTTTCATCTGACCATCATAGACTCCTTTATAAGTTTTTACTAACTCATTATCAAAATAACGGCTATATTTGGATTCAATTTTATGAATAGGAATAATTAATTCTAAGGCAAGTTCTACATCCAGCTCTTCTTTTAACCCTCTCTTAGCTGCTGCATCAAATTCCTCTCCGCTTTTGACATGTTCGGAGGCGCTTAAATCCCAAAAGAGTGGGTACTTTAGCTTTTTAGAAGATCTTTTATGTAAGAAAACTTCACCTTTAGAATTAAAAATGAAGATATTTACCCCTCTATGGAGTAATCCTTTTTCATAACACTCTCCTCTGGTAGCTTGCCCAATTACCTCATTTTCTTCATTAACTATATCTAAAATCTCATTCAATTCACTCACTAAAAAATCCTCCCTTTTTTAAAACCTTAACTCCTTCTATTGCCCAGGGGGTGTAATTCTGAGGATTTTTTTCAATATCTTTTAGAAGTTTCCTTTTATCCTGCCATTTATATCCATATCCTACATCCTCACGCATTTTTACTTCACCATCATATTCTCCTGTCATCATGGCACAATATTCATTTTCACAATGTTTGTTCCATTTAGCAAAATAATTAAATCCTCCCCAGTTTTTAAGATTTTTAACCTTACTTATTTGATATTCCTTCTTTAAACACCTTAAAGTTGCTTCTTTAAAATCCTCATTTCCACTTTCAAGATGATATAAATCTGTAGCTCCTGTTAGATCCAGTAACGCATCAAACCTTCTGTGTTTTCTTTTTTGGATAAGAACCTTCCCCTTGCTACTTATTAAAAGAACCGTAATAGCTAGATGATGATAACCATTACCTCTATGGCCTGTTTCTTTTGGAATATATTTTCCGGTAGGTTTACCTTTATCATCACAAACTATAATTATTGGCTCATCCATGGAGAATTATTGTAGCTTGTTTAATGAGTGCCTTCAAGGGAGGATATAGTTAGATAAATTACCAAAACTCCCAAAAATAGCATCACTGATTCCCAAAAAGCTATTCTTTTATTCTCGTTATTGTGTATTTCCGGAATTAAATTACTGGAGGCAATATAGATAAAAAATCCGGCTGTGAGGGCCAAAATTATAGGTACGATTCCTGCCAGGCTGTCTCTATAAATAAAGGTCAAAATGGCCCCAAGTATTGCAGACAGAGAAGAGAATAAATTTATCCATAAAACCCTCTCTTTTTTTACTCCTTTAGAAAGCATCAAGCCAAAATCGGCAATTTCCTGGGGGATCTCATGGGCAGCCACAGCCAGAGTGGTGACAACACCTAACGGAATACTGATCAAAAATGTGGCGGCAATGGCCACCCCGTCAATGAAATTGTGCATAGTATCCCCCACTATAATCAACGGTACCACTGCTTTTTTCTGTCCATGACCCTCACTCGAATCATGATGATGGATAAATCTCTCCAGCAGGAAAAAAGCTAAAACTCCCCCCAATACCCACATAAATATGTTAATCTCACCTACCATTCCCTCCTCCATTAAATGTTCCATTTCCTCAAAAGCCTCCGGTAGAAGATCAAAAAAGGATACCCCCAAAAGTGCTCCTGCGGCAAAAGCAGATAAATAATGGGAAATTCCCAAGGTAAATTTTTCGTTAATAAGTAGTAAAATTCCTCCCACCAAAGAAATCACACTGCCTATGAGGGTAAAAATTAAAATGTAGGATAGAATATCCATATTCAGAAGGGTTTACTCGGCCGTTTTCTCCGGACCCTGGTTATGGTGAGTTTCTATAAACTTTTTTATTCTTTCTCCATCAAACTGATTAAGCTTATCAATATATACCCAGGCTGTTAGAGCAATCCTGGAATCCAGACTTGGGCGGGGCACAATAATCAGTCTTTGGAACTGATCCAAAAAGGCTGACAGCTGATTTATTAGATTCTTACACTCCTCAGTTTGAAAATTTTCTGACAGTTCCACTTCCACCGGTGGTGGATTATCCGGCATAAAGAAACTTGTGGCCGTATTTGCCGTCACCATCATCCTGGTTAATGGTTTAATCCCAGCCGAGTCTGTAGCCACATCATGAATCTCCACACTCTCTCCTTCATGTGCATATGCTTGTATGACGACTGACGACTGAGAGCTGACGACTTCTTTATCACAATTATATGAAATTATTACATATCCGTGTTCCAAAGAGTGGATCAGATAACCATCAGATAAAACCCGATCATATACTCCTTTTTTGGCCCAGACAGGAAAGTGGGACCCGGATGTGGGAGGATTGGAATTGTATTCAAAATCTGAGATATCTGTAATATGTTCTCTGCCTAAATCTGCTATCTTCTCTCCAGGCAGAGGTTGGTTTGAGGCCATAAACAGCCAGACCAAAAACCCTCCGATTGCTAAAACTGCGATACCAATTAAAATAATTCTATTGTTCATTTATAGAAATTCTAACACAAATGCTCCTGAACCGAAAAGATCCAATAAATAACGGGATAGGGCTGAATAATGCCCGGTGATCAACAGTATCCCGATGATTATTATTAGTCCACCGGTAATTTTTTGAATTATTGGCAAATGCTGATATATTTTGGACAACTTTGAGGCCAATTTATCAAAAAATAAAGCAATTAAAAGAAACGGCATAGCCAAGCCTATTCCAAATACTGCCATCAGAATAACAGCTGTGAGCATATTTTGACCCAGAGAAGAAACCAACAAAATAGTTGATAAAACCGGGCCGATGCAGGGAGTCCAGGCAAAGCCAAAAATCAACCCCAATAAAAATCCTGATATTGGTTTACCTCCTCTTAATCTACCTAAATGAAAAGCTCTTTCTTTGGAGAGAAAGGGAATCTTCAAAATATTTAATAAATATAATCCCAAGATTACCACCAGCACTCCCCCAATTGTATCAATATAGCTCCTGGAAGGACCCAAAGTTCTAGCCAATCCATTCACAGTCAATCCCAAAATCATAAAAATACTGATAAAACCTGCGACAAAAAATAATCCATTAAAAAAAGCCCTGGAGCGGGCAGCTTCTGAATGGCGTAAGTTATCTATAGTGGATCCTGCCAAAAAACCCAAATAAACAGGAACAACAGGGGCCAAGCATCCGGCAAAGAAAGTTAATACTCCGGCTGAGTAGGCAATAATTAAATTTAAAAGATTAATCTCAACCATGAATTAAGACTGCAGGAGGGAATCGACGGCGGATTTTAATTGTTCAAAAGGCACTGCTCCGGGAACTGAGACAGTTTTACCACTCTTGGTATCCAGTAGGATATTGCCGGGAGTACCATTAACACCTGCTTTTATACCGGACTGGTAATCATCTTCCACATATTGAGCATATTTGCCGGAATCTAAACAGGTTTTAAATTTAGTCTGGTCCAACCCCACCTCAGTTGCCAGTTTAGGCAGATCATCTAAATTTAAGCCATTATTAGAAGGCGTCACTTCATAAATCTTATCGGTCAGTGCCCAGAAGCCATCATTACCACCCAATTCATTGGCGCATTCTACTGCTTCAGCCTCCTTATCTGCCTTGGGGTGAAGTTGATCTAGCGGAAAATGCCTGTAAACCCAGGCCACTTGTCCATTGTATTGATCCAAGGCCTGCTGGGCTGTAGGATGAAACCTTTTACAGAAAGGGCATTCCAAATCAGAATATTCAATGAGAAGTATCCTGGCAGATCTCTCTCCCTTAACATGATCATTATCTCTTAATTTCTCCACATCCCCGGCAGAACCTAATTGAGGTTGTTCCGGTTGAGTCGGTTGGGTAGGCTGAGCTGCGGTTGGTTGAGTGGCCGAGCCGGTAGTTAAATTACCTACCTTGATAATCCCCCCATGCAATAGAATGGCAATGGAGATCACAAATGATGATATTAGTATAGCCACCGGGGTAGTTAGAAAAAGATTTGGTTTTTCCATGTAAATTTAGTCTAAGCGGAAAAAAGATCTATGTCAATATACCTCTGTCATCCCGTACTTGATACGGGATCCATAAATAATATTTATTAATTGGATCCCCGCCTACGCGGGGATGACATTACATGTCAATTAAACTGATTTTGGGCCTTTTCCAGACCCTTCTCTAAAATAAGCTCTAAGGCTTTGATGGATTGTTTGATCATGTGTTTCACTTGAGATTTTTCCGAATGTATAAAGGATTCTAAAACAAATCTTTCCGCTGAAACATGTGCTTTTTTATGTTCTGAGCTCTGAGTTTTAACATTACCAATACCCAGTCTTACCCGGATAAATTGATCTGTTCCCAGCTCTTTAATAATTGATTCCACCCCGTGATGTCCGGCAGCAGCTCCCCCCAGCCTTACTTTGATCTTTCCCAATGGCAAATCCAGCTCATCATGAATAATAATTACATCAGTAGCAGGTATTTTATAGTAGCTACTCAGCAGTCTGACAGCCAACCCAGATTGATTAACAAAAGTCTGGGGTTTAGCCAAAATCAACTGATCAGATTTAATAATTTCTGCTTTGAATTTATCTTCAAAGTTCCAATCCACTAAGTTGAGTTTTTTGATAAGCTCATCCAAAACATCAAAGCCTAAATTATGCCTGGTCCCGGCATATTTTCCTTCAGGATTACCTAAACCCACTATTAGTTTCATAATTTTAATGCCTCCAAGATCTGGTCATGGATTATGCCATTTGATGCTATCACATTTAATCTTTCTTTTGTCCAATCAGGCTCTTTACCTTCAAAATCAGTTACCTTTCCTCCTGCTTCCCGAACAATCACTGCCCCTGCCATAAAATCCCAGAGGTATGCATAATTTACATAAAGATCTAATACCCCTTCTGCTACCAACCCCAATGAGGCTACTGTTGATCCGAATGAATAAATATAACCTACTTTGTTGATTAATTTATTAACGTAAAGATCTAACTTATATTGTCTTTTTATATTATGCCCAAAATCTAGCGATCCGACAGATTCATTCAAACTCTTTTTCTGACTCACACTAATTGCTTTTCCATTCAAGTATGCTCCATGCCCAGTTTGAGCCCAATACAACTGCTTAAAACTAATATTATAAACAACTCCTAAAATCGGCATTCCTTCTTTTAAAAGACCAATTGAAACAGAGAAATACGGCACTCCTTGGGCAAAAGAAATACTGCCATCCAGAGGATCAATCACCCAGGTATACTCTGATTTTCTATTAATATTAGTCTGCTCTTCAGCTAATATATTATGGTCGGGAAAACTAGCAGTTAGGATTTTAACTATGATTTTTTCTGCTTCAATATCAGCCTCAGTGGCATAATCTGTGGGATCCTCATGCTTAACATTTTTATGCTGATCCTTACCAGAATATTTTTGGATTACTTTCCCAGCTTCTAAGGCTGCTTGTTTGGCTACTTTTAAAAAGTTATCTTCCATAGATTCTTCTGTCATTCCTGCGAAGGCAGGACTCTATACCAATAATTATTTATGGATCCCGCATCAAGTGCGGGATGACAACAATTGTATCACTTCTTCATCCCTCACTTCCGTAAATTCCTGATAAAATTCTCCTACAGCACGGAAAAGCCTGGGAGTTTCTAAAATTATCAGCTCATCCACCTCACTTTTCAACTTTTCAGCTGATTCTTTAGAGGCCACAGGTACTGCCAAGACAATCTTTTTTACCTCATGCCTTTTCAGATAATTTATGGCTGCTAAAGCGGTTGCACCTGTGGCAATGCCATCATCTGTAAGGATGACCGTTTTATTTTCCACATTTAAGGATTTTCTTCCTTGCCTATAAACCTTTTCCCTTCTGATAATTTCCTGCTTTTGCCTTTCTAATTCTTCCCTTAATTCATAATTCTTAATTCTTAATTCTTGCTTCAAATTCTCATCCCAAACTACCTCCCCATCTCTATCAACTGCTCCCAATGCCAATTCAGGTTGCATAGGAGCTCCAATTTTTCTGGTTACTATAATATCTAAAGGCAGCTTTAACTCTTTTGCAACTTCATGTGCTACCATCACCCCACCTCTGGGAATAGCCAGCACTAAATCTGCACCTTTATCTTTTAAATGCTTGGCCAAAATCTTTCCTGCAGATTGTCTGTTTTTGAAGATCTTCATTTAATCAAACAATCCTAACTGCGGAGCTTCTCTTTTTTCTTCTTCCATAGTCTTTTCTCCATGATTCCAAATCTTCACCACTCCATAGACTCCATCATAGCCCGGATCTATTACTAAATTTCCTCCTCTTACACGATCCACTCCTTCTGCTATCCTCTCCCCTGAGATTTTAGCTATCTCATCTATGGAAATTTTGGTTAAAACCTTAATTTCTCCACCTAAAGTAGTTACTAACTTTTTATACTCATTTAGCACCCTTTGGCTTGTTGGAGCATTACCAAACGCCTCTGCTATTACCTGATGCAGCGGCACCAGCATTCTATATCCTGGTCTATTAGGATACTTTGTGGATTTAATGATTCCTTCCTCATTCCTAGTTCCTAGTTCCTCATTCGATCGCCCTGCGATCTTCTCCACCCTTTCCATCACCCCCACTGTTAATCCTCTTTTACAGACAGGGCAGATGGTTCCCTTAAGCTTAGTATCATCCGGAGTATATTTAACATTGCAATTCCGGTGGCCGGTATAGTGATATTTACCCTCTTCCGGATAAAACTCGATGGTCCCAACCACCTTGTCATCCCCGCGTAGGCGGGGATCCAATTCCGAACTAGACCCTGTTAATTGGATTCCTGCATTCGCAGGAATGACACTGGGTTTAGCTATTGCTCTCCAGAAACCATCATAAGTAAATTCTCCTTCAAATACTGTAGACTCCCGCCCTAAATTTGGTAAAGAGTGCGCATCGGAAAAAGAGACAATGGAACGGTTATCTAACTCCTTAATCCGCCAATTCATGGCCGGATCAGATGACAAACCTGTTTCCACCCCATATATGTACTGCGTTAAATCCTCAAAACACTCCTCCAGAGAGTCGTATCCGGATTCAGATCCAAATATGCCGAACCAGGGAGTCCAGGCATGACTAGGCACAAAAATAGCCTTATCTGATGCCTCCAGAGCCAATCTCAATAATTCTTTAGAAGGAATTCCCACAATAGGCCTGCCATCTGATCCCAATGTTGCCCTTCTTACCAGAAGTGATTTTTGGAAGACTTGGGCTGAGGCAAAATCAGGCATAAAAATTAGGTTATGCACTCTTCTTCCTCTACCATTTTGAGAATACATGGAGGCTATCTCCACTGTTAAAACAAACTTTATTTCAGATCCATCTTGGGTTAGGAATCCAGATCCATCCTCTGTCAGATCCTTTTTCAGTTCGGCAAGCCAAAGCGGGTGTAAAAAATCCCCAGTCCCTAAAACATTAATTCCTTTATACTTTGCCCATTCAACTAAATTTGGGATATTAAGTTGCGGTGAACAGGCTCTGGAATATCTAGAGTGAATATGTAAATCAGCCACATAGGACATGTTTTGCATTTTAACATAAGCTTACCTCTGTTGACAGCCACAAGGGAAATATGTATTGTGTAGTCCATTTAATATGCTCTGCATAGAAAAAGAACGCAGCAGAAGAGACTTTAGCAAAATGGCTGGTGGTGGCTTACTACTACTGGCTCTACTACAACTTTCCGGGAAAAGTTTACCTTCACAAATACTAGACATAGTCCCAGAAGATAAAAATCCTACTGAAAAACCTAAAGGCTTAGGTTTTACTTTTAGTACTAAACAGTGTCAGAACCTAGGCATGAACGAACAACAAACTCACGATACCTTAGAAAAACTTTGTTCCTTAAATTTTGACATAATCAGAATTTGTAGCTATTGGGATGAGATAGACAAAGAAAGCTATTTTGATTTTACCAAGCTGGATTGGCAACTGGAGATGGCACAAAAATACGGAAAAGAGGTAATTTTAACTGTCGGCATTAAAAGCCCCAGACATCCTGAATTCTATTTCCCTGATTGGATTTTGAGAAAATATCCTGAAGTAGAAAGTAAACCTAATCCGGTCGAGAGTTTCCCCCTAGTTGGGGAATTTGCTCTGGAGTATATTCAGGGAACTGTCATACATACCCGTGATTATTCTGCTATTTCTCATTATCAGGTTGGGAACGAATCTCTCAATCAAATAAATGCGAAATCTTTAAGCTTATCTTTTTTCAAAAGAGAACTTGCTCTAGTCAGATCTTTAAAAAAAATGAATCAAAAAATACTTTTAACTAATGCCTTAACAGACCCTTCAGAAGATATAAAAGTTGATGAGATTATAAATTTAAGACCTGATGCTTTTGGAACCAACGTTTATTACGGAGTTCCTAATGAATATGGAGGTATTCCAATTCCAATTCAAACTTACCGTAATATCTTTTCTGACAATGTGGAGATGTTAGCCAGGTGGCACGACAGATTGCAAGCTCTTAAAATAGCAGCATTTGCCACAGAGCTCCAAGGAGAACCCTGGGAATTATGGAAATCAGGTAAAGAAATATTAGATCAAAGGGAGTTCCGTAGCGCCAACCCCAAAGACTCAATTGATTTGGCAATTAAACTAAAACGGTTGGGTTACTTACCTTTGTTTTGGGGAGCAGAATATTGGGTCGCTCACCACTTAAAATACGGTGGAGAATATTGGCTTAAACCAATGGCAGATTTTGCAAATGGATTTACGCTTAGCCCCTCACTTGTACCAGCTGGAAATAATTTCCATCCGGATCCTCAAATGTAGCAATGTATCCATATCCTTCAACATGATAAATTTCAGCCACACATTTGATCCCGGCATCCTTTAATCTTTTTACCTCTTTCTCTATATCATCTACCTCAATGTTAAGCATGATTCTGGCTCCACTGGGATTTTTACCCTTAACTTGATCATGAGGCAAAATTGTTAAACCAGTACTGCCTACCTTAAACATAAAGCCAGCCTCCCCTTTCTCTCCATATTCAAACTCATCCTCAAACTCTAGTCCAACTTTATCTTTATAAAAATCGGCTAAAACCTTTGGATTTTCAGAACTTATTAAAACTGCATCTAATCCTTTAATCATAATGTCACCCCCTTTCACTTTTTAAATTGTTGTTGGTACATTTCTATTAACTCTTTCACTGTTGTGGCATCTTCGGCCATTTTATCAGAACCCCGGAATTTTACCAGTCTGGGAAACCTTAGGGCATAATGAGCTGTGTGAGTTGGAGATCTGGTAATCTCATCTGCCAAAACCTCAATCACAATCTCCGGAGCTATCCAAACCGAAGGAGTCAAAATAGAATTTACCCTGGCGGGTTTGTGATCAACCTTAATTTTATCTGCTCTTTTGTGAATCTCTCTCCATTCCTCATCTGTTAATCCTGTACCAATCTTAGAAACTGTGACAAATTCATCCTTTTTATCATCATAAACCCCCACCAAAAGCGCCCCGGCACCAAAGCTGGATCTTTTACCCTTACCAAAAATATATCCTAAAATTACACAATCAATTGTATCGGAAAGCTCACCGCTGGAGTGTCTTTTTAGCTTAACCCAGTTAAAATTCCTTCCCCCGGCCTCATATTTGCTATCAGGCCTTTTAACAATTAATCCTTCCAGTCCTTTTGTGAGTGCATCATCAAAGAGTTCCTGTATCCGGTCAGGCGAATCTGTTATTTCCCCGGGTTGAGATATCAAAACTTCTTCACCTATAATGCTTGATTCTAGCTTCTTGATTCTAGCTTCTAATGGCAAATCCATTAAAGATTTTCCATTCAAATACATAATGTCAAACACAAAAGCTTTCAGAGGAAGTTTGGCTGCCATCTCCTCTATCCCATATTTTCTTCTTCTTTTGGTGGTTTCCTGAAAAGGTAAAAACTCCTCAGAAACAGGATTAAAAGCCAAAGCTTCTGAATCTAAAATTATACTTTTTGCTTTAACCTGGGACAGCACTCCTTTGATAATGTCCGGAAACATGAGGGTTGTTTCCTCTAAATTTCTGGAAAACAGCCGCACTTTATCCCCATTTTTGTGAATCTGGACTCTAAATCCATCTAGTTTATTTTGAATATGTGCAGATCCTGCAAACTTTTCCAAAATAGTTTTAGGATCTGGTAGTCTTTCAGCCAGCTGTGAGCGGATCGGCCTTCCAACGCTAACTTCAAGTTTAGCTACTGCTTTTTCTCCTCCACTCCATAAAGTCTCACCTAATAATCCTAAATCCGAAACTTTATTGTAGGCCCCTTCCAAACTCTTCCTCTTGCTTCTGTCCCCTAATTTAGATTGCGCAAAGCCATCTAAAATTGTTGGATCTCCAATACCTAATCTTGATGCTCCCAAAGGAATCCTGACTAAATGTTTTGCCCCTACTCCATCTACTTTTTGTAAAAGTCCAGCCAAACTGGTTACTTTTTTTTCTACTGTTCCAACACCGGAAAGTTTAGCAATACCAAGGAGTGTCTCAAAAACCTCATCCACTTTTAAATTGCCTTCTTTAGATTTTGATAATTTCTCAGCAACCACCCCTAAATCCCCTAACTTTCCATACTCTTTCAAAACTTGCTCACGACCCACCCCATATGCCCTTGCTAAAGAGGCAGCAACCAGTTTCTCACTCATGCCAATTTCAATTGGTTCATAAAATGGGGCCACCCGGCCCTGCAGCAGATAAACAACCTGGGTTATTTCTTGAGCTTTTACTTCATCAAATAACTTAGACATGATGTCAATTAAAGACAGGCGGGAGGAGGTAGATTCTAATTTTTCAAAATACTCAGCCAATTTACCAAATATCATTGATTGGATTGTAATAGATTCCCAATATATTGTAAATCTCAAGCTCTTCTTGTAAAATATCCTACTATGAGTTACTCTAAAGAAGTTATGGAACAAGGAGAAGGCACACCTGGAAAGTTTATTCCTCTCCCTCCTCTAATGGATAAAGTTGCATTTCAAGGCTGGTTAAATACTTATATTATCAGACCATTCGCTGGATTTGAAGACTTAAAACATGAGGACGGAACCCCATATTCTCTTGATGAACAGCTTCAGGCCACCAGAAAACAATGTTTTGATTCAGGTTATTCTGAAATTGAAAAAAATCCCAAATATAAAGAACGGATAATAAAGTGGCTATATCAAACTGCAGTTGATCAAAATAAACCAAAAACTTAATATCTTTATTTACTTCAATATATAGATAGCTTTTTTGGTGCCGCCGGACTTCTTAATTAAACCCTTCTGCCGTAAAAACTTAAGCTCTCTTAAAACTGTATCATCGGAAAAATCCGGAAAAATTTTCCTAAAATCCTTATTAGACATGCCCTTGTGCCTATGCAAATATTCCATAATCAACATTTGCCTTTCGTTGAGCATCACCTGTCCTCCCAGCTTATCTTTAACTTTGACATCAACAGAAATCCTTTGTACTTTTTCCTTGACCCGATTTAGCTCAATTGCCACCCCTTCTGTAAAATATTCCAGCCAGGGACTCAGATCCCGCTCATGAGTATCCAACACCAGCTGGTTGGATACAGATTGCAAAGTTAGATAATATTCCATGGGCTTTTCATCAAAATATTCCTCAAAAGAGAAAAACTTTCTAATATCATAGTTATCCAAAAACATCACCAAGGTAGCCACAGCCCTGGCTACCCGGCCATTACCATCCACAAAAGGATGGATTCTGGCTAACTCATAATGGATAATTCCTGTTTTAATAACAGGGTGCACCCCTTTGGCCTCATCTGAGTTGATCCAGTTAACCAAATCTTCCACCAAATATGGTACTTCCACTGCCGGAGGAGGCGTATAAGAAATTTGTCCAGTTTTAGTATTTCGGATTACTACCTGGCGCACTCTGAATTTTCCGGATGATTCTTCAGGTAAAATTTTATCAGTAGTCAGATGGTGCATCTCTAGGATAGTTTCAATGGTAAAACTGTAGCTGCCGGAAGCACCAATTTGAGCTTGAACCTCATCAATAAATCTTAAAACATTTCGATAATTTAGAATCTCCTGAATGTCCCGATCCCGGGCCACCACCTCTTCCCCATCTAAAACATCCTTTACCTCTTCCTCTGACAGCGGATTTCCTTCTAAGTGAGTACCATGGTGGATAGTTCTCTCCATGGCCTCTTTTCTAAACTTGGCCTCCCAGGCAGGCACCAAGGGAGCATTCATAATCACTTCCCTCGCCGCCTCCACAATGCCAATATCTCTTAAGATGCGATTGGTAATGGTGTATTTGGGAATAAACATAAAATAGCTATCAGCTGCCAGCTTTCAGTCATCAGACAAAATAAGTCTGATAGCTGAAGACTGATGACTGACGACTATTTTATTCTTGCACATTTCCCGCAAAAAATCTAATTTTTAAGATACTCATCCCAGGATTTGATTCCTAAATCCTCTATTTTTTTGGAAGATATTGCAGAAATTAACAGTTCTGCAGATTGCAGGTTTGTGATCAGGGGAATTCCCAAATCAATGCAGCTTCTTCTGATTAAATAGCCGTCAGTCTCCCCTTTTTGAGAGCCTCCCTCAGAAATATTAATGGCCAGATCAATTTCTCCTTTTTTTAACAAATCCAAAACCGAGGGATATTTTTTCTCTGATATCTTATAAACCCGAATATTCTTAATACCGGCAGATTGCAAGAATTGGTAGGTATGATCTGTGGCATAAATTTTTAAACCAATTGAGGTTAAATCAATCATTGATGATAATATTTTTATCTTATTTTTATCCCCTCCCACTGATAAAAAAACTGATTTTTGGGGAATTTTAAATCCGGTGGCAATCATAGATTTTAGATATCCTTCTGCCAAATCTTCACCAAATGTGGCCACTTCCCCGGTGGAGGACATCTCCACCCGAAGTCTGGGGTCAGCTCCTTTGATTCTATTAAAAGAGAACTGTGGTGCTTTAACAGCCACATAATCTAAATCTATGGTTTTAAAATCTCCCTCAAGTCTTTCTCCCAGCATCACCCGGGTAGCCATTTGGACAAAATTATAGCCTGTTACCTTGGAAACAAAAGGGAATGAACGGGAAGCTCTTAAATTAAGCTCAATTACTAAAATTTCATTATCAATGGCCAAAAACTGAATATTAAATGGCCCGTTGATGTTTAACTCTTTTAAAATCTCTCTGGTGGCATCTTTTATTCTCCTGACAGTTTCCAGATAAAGTCTTTGGGGAGGCAAAACCATCGTGGCATCACCGGAGTGAACGCCGGCATTCTCAATATGCTCGGAAATAGCATAAATCAATAATTCCCCATCCTGTGAGACTCCATCAATCTCAATCTCTTTGGCGCCCTCAATAAACTTGGAGATAACCACCGGATGCTCACTTGATATATCTGAGGCCTGTTTCAAATACTTTTTCAGATCAGTCCCTCCATAAGCCACATTCATGGCTGAGCCTGATAAAACATACGATGGTCTGATTAAAACCGGATAGCCGATTTTTTTGGCAAACTTTAAAGCATCCTCAACAGCTTTTAAACTCATCCATTCAGGCTGTTTTATTTTAAGTTTATCTAAAAGAGCAGAGAATTTATGTCTATCTTCTGCCCTGTCAATGGAGATTGGGGAAGTACCTAGAATTTTATATCCTGCTTGAAAAGCTTTTAGGGCCAAATTATTGGGGACTTGTCCCCCAAATCCCAACAGAAGTGCTCCTTTTTCAATATCATAAATATCTGAAACTCTCTCAAAGGTTAATTCTTCAAAATATAATTTGTCTGCTAAATCATAGTCAGTAGAAACTGTTTCAGGATTACAGTTAATCATGATAGTTTCCAAACCTTTTGCTCTTAAACTTTGAGCTGCAGTCACCGCACACCAGTCAAACTCAACAGATGAACCAATCCTGTAAGGCCCAGAACCCAGGACAATTGCTTTGTGTGCATTGTCATCCCGCCGAAGGGCGGGATCCAATTCCGACCGTGACTCATTTAATTGGATTCCTGCCCCTCGGTCCTGAGGACCTCGGGATCGAAGGACTTTCGCGGGAATGACATTTGGTGTCACTTCACTTTCTTCACCGTGATAAGTTAAATACAGATAGTTCGTTTTGGCCGGAAATTCTCCTGCCAAAGTATCAATATGTTTAACTCTAGGTACAATTCCCCATCTTTTTCTAAATTCCCTAATCTTTTCTTCACTTACTTTCAGATATTTTCCAATTATCTTATCTGAAAATCCCAACTTTTTTGCTTCTAATAACTTGTTACTTGTTACTTGTGTCTTGTTACTTTGTAGATTTTTCTCAAAATCTACAATCTCCCTTATCTGGTACAAAAACCATGGATCAATCCCGGTTTGGCGATAAATCTTGTCCACCGAATCTCCCTTGGAAAACCTTTTGGCAATGGAAAATAATCTCTGTGATGTTGGCAACAGCATAGTATCATCTACACTATTGGTAAGTAATCCATCTTGAGAGGTTTCCAGACTTCTAATGGCTTTTTGTAGGGCTTCAGGAAAATTTCTGCCTATGGCCATTACTTCTCCCACTGATTTCATTTCTGATCCAATCAAATGATGGGCTCCTACAAACTTCTGCAGATCCCACCTGGGAATTTTTACTACAATATAATCCAAAGCCGGTTCAAAAAAGGCAGAGGTTTTCTCTGTCACAGAATTTTTGAGCTCCGGCAGGTTGTATCCCAAACCTATTTTGGCCCCAATATAGGCCAGCGGGTAGCCCGTGGCTTTGGAGGCTAAAGCTGATGAGCGAGACAGTCTGGCATTAACTTCAATCACCCGGTAATCGTTGTTTTGAGGATTTAGGGCAAACTGGATATTGCACTCTCCCACAATCCCCAAATGTTCAATCACCTGTAAAGATAACTTGCGCAAAAATTGATATTGATAATTGTTTAGAGTTTGAGATGGAGCCACCACAATGCTTTCCCCGGTGTGGATCCCCAACGGATCAAAATTTTCCATGTTGCAAACAGTGATCTTATTGTTGGCATTATCCCTCACCACCTCATACTCTATCTCTTTCCAATGTTTTAAATATTCCTCGCAAGCCACTTGAGGCGCATTCTTTAGGGCAGTGGAAACCATCTTGATTAGTTCATCCCGATTATGAACCACCCCTGAGCCTAAACCGCCTAAAGAAAAACCTAATCTAATAAGCAGCGGATAGCCCGATTTTTCAGCAATTTTTAAAGCTTGAGAGGTAGTTTTGGCAAATCCGCCTTTGGGTACTTTGACCTTAATTTCAGCCAAAGTCTTAGCAAATAATTCCCTGTCTTCAGTTGCTTCTATACTTTGAACAGGAGCACCCAAAACACGAACCCCATATTTTTTAAATACACCAGCTTTTTGTAGGGCCAATCCGCAATTTAAGGCAGTCTGTCCGCCAAATGACAAAAATATTCCATCCACTTTTTCTTTTTTTACCACCTGTTCCACAAAATAGGGATTTACCGGTAAAAAATAAATCTTATCTGCCAACTCCTTGGAAGTTTGGATAGTGGCAATATTGGGATTAATTAAAACACTCTCTATGTTTTCTTCTTTCAAAGCCTTTAAGGCCTGTGAACCGGAATAATCAAATTCCCCAGCTTCACCAATCTTTAATGCACCGGAACCTAGGACTAAAACTTTTTTCATAGGTAATCCAAAAATTCATCAAACAAATATCCGGCGTCAACCGGGCCGGGTGAGGCTTCCGGATGAAATTGCACTGCTAAAAATGGTTTGCTCTTATGTCTGATACCCTCATTTGTGCCATCATTTAAATTAACAAACCACTCAACCCACTCCGAACTCATACTTTTCATATCCACGGCAAAACCGTGATTTTGAGAAGTGATGATGGCTTTTTTGTTTGTCACATCTTGAACTGGCTGATTCTGACCTCTGTGGCCAAACTTTAATTTGTAGGTATCTCCCCCTGCTGCCAAAGCCAAAATCTGTGAACCCAGACAAATTCCAAAAATGGGAATGCCTTTTCTTAAAACTTCTTTAACATTTTTAATAGTTTCTCCTGCCTGTTTTGGGTCCCCGGGGCCATTGGAAACTACTACTCCATCAAAATCTACCCTGTCATTCCCGCGAATGCGGGAATCCATAAATTTTAAAGGATTAAAATTCCAGGGAACTCGAGTCACTCTTACTTTCCTTTTTACCAGGGATCGCAATATGTTTTCTTTTACTCCGCAATCAATCAGGACAATGTTTTTATTTCCTCTTCCATACACTTCAATCTTTTCTGTGCTCACCATCGGCAAAACATTTTCTGAATTAGGATCATATTGTCTGATAGCTGATAGCTGATGACTGATGACTATCCGACCCAGCATTACTCCATGTTCCCTTAATTTTATGGTGAGTTTTCTGGTATCTACTCCTTGTAGGGCTGGAATTCCCTCCTCCTTAAGCCACTGCCCCAAAGTTTTTTCCGATTCAAAATGTGATGGATTATTAATATAATTTTGCACAATTAAACCCTTAACTTGAATCTTTTTTGATTCCCAGAAATCTTTTTTAGGTACTCCGTAATTGCCAACCAGAGGATAAGTTAAAACCAAAATTTGTCCAAAGTAGGAAGGGTCAGTAAAAGATTCAGGATATCCTACCATGCCGGTATTAAAAACCACCTCCCCTGAGGTGGATAAGGTGGCTCCAAAGGATTCGCCAACCATGGTTGTCCCGTCGGACAAAATTAATTTTCCCATCATTTTATTCTTCCTAAAATTAATGCCAGTAACGCCTCTCTAACATACAACCCATTTCTGGCCTGTTTAAAGTAAACGGCATTGGGATGAGCATCCAAAACAGGGTCAATCTCGTTGACTCTGGGCAGAGGATGCATCAATTTTAATCCTTTATCCAAATACTTAATAAAATCTTTCCCCAAAATAAATTGATCCTTAACTCTCTTATATTCCTTTAAATTATTAAATCTTTCTTTTTGGACCCTAGTCTGATAAAGGAAATCTGCCTTAAGGCGAGCTGGTAAATTATCAAATTCTTCATATTCCACTCTTCTTTCCTTTAAAATCTTGATAAATTCTTCCGGCATTTTAAGAGAAGGGTGGGAAATAAAAATTTGTTTAACTTTGAAATGAGAAAGAGCTATAGATAGAGCATGCACGGTCCTGCCATATTTTAAATCCCCCATCAAGGCAATTGTGATATTCTCCAATTTAGCTGCCTCTTTGAGTATGGTGTAAAGATCAAGCAAGGTTTGGGTGGGATGCTGGTTTGGTCCATCTCCCGCATTAATGACTGGAATCTCCGCCACATCTGCTGCTTGCCTGGCAGCACCGCTTTCGGGGTGTCTAATAATTAAACAATCTGCATATGAATCCATAATTCTGATGGTATCGGAAAAGCTCTCGCCTTTATGAATAGAGGTAGATTCTGGATCATTAAATCCAATAATGCCCATCCCCACCCTTTGAGCAGCT
Organism: Candidatus Daviesbacteria bacterium; assembly: GCA_030699125.1. Classification (GTDB taxonomy): domain Bacteria; phylum Patescibacteriota; class Microgenomatia; order Daviesbacterales; family UBA10151; genus JAUYKM01. The sequence continues at coordinate 27,821 of JAUYKM010000006.1, forward strand.
GAGCGGAAGGATTGTTCTGTACGGGTGGATTGTTCAAAAAAAAGGAGCCCGGCAATTTTGCCTCTTAAAAGTAAGTAGTTGGATCTTTTTCTTCTGACATATTGGGGGTCAAATTTTTTAGCCAGTTTGAGAATAAAAAGGAGCTCCTCTTTGGAGAAATCATTAATATCAATTATATCCCGTCCTTTAAAGGGGCCCAAATTATCGCCAGTTTAGTGATAAAGAAATTATCTGTCAATCCCTCAAAATATCGGGGTTGTATGCTAAAATGATTTTGTGGCCAAACAACTGATTCAAGAGAAGAGCTCTCCCGCTTAGCCTCCAAATTTAACTCTCACTAATTCACCGTTTTCCACTCTTAAAATCCTGCTCTGGTCTAGGAAATTTTTGGGATATTTTCTAATTCTACTTTACAATTAGTTTTGGAGTTTCTTTTTCTTAAATCTCACTGCTAATTTCCCTTGTTTTTCTGTGACAGTAACAAATTTATTTATTAATTTTTTATCAGAATAAATAGATAAAAACCATCTAAGAGTATTTATTGTGTTATCTTGTGTTTGATTCTCAAGCCTAAGAAAGAGTACCCCGCTATGTGGTTTCCCTTCTTTAAATATTAGTTCCCCGTAATCTTTATCTAAAGTTACGATAATAGACCGTTCATTAACTGCTAATTCCAAAACCTGATAATCTTCCATTCCTGGGTTAATTTCCTTAACCCTTAAAACAATGTGTCCAAGTTGAGTTAAAAATTTTGCAGTAAGCTTACTGATGTTTTCGTCTAGTAAAAATTTCATGGGCTACTGCCATTTGTGGAGGAGAGTTCTTAGTTACTTCTTTTTTGGCATAATTTATTGCTGCTTTAACCTGATCTTCAGTTATTTCATAATCCTCTGTTATTTGAGGGATTGTTTGACCATGTTCAACTAAATTTAAAATAAACTCCACAGTCAGTCTAGTCCCTTCTATGGTGGGCTTTCCAACCATAATTTTAGGATTTCTCACAATTTTTGCTTTCATATTGAGTTTATTATATCATGAATTTATGTCTCAAAAAGGAATTAGTCCGCTAATTATTACCATCATAGTGGCAATTGTGGCTATAAGCGTGGGAGGATTTATTGCCACCCAGACCAATATCTTTCCTTCCCCTAAATCTTCCCCCCAACCCTTCGACTCCGCTCAGGGCAAGCCAACCACTCAACCTTCCCCTACTACTAACCCCACTGCCAATTGGAAAACATACATAAATAATAAATCTGCTTATAAGTACCAAGTTAAATATCCATCAAATTGGCAATTACAAGAAACTAGTCCAGAATATGTAACTTTTTATCCTCCTGAGGTAAATTTAAATGCAGAGGGCGTAGGGACAATTGGAGCACCTCCTAAGATTGGTATTCAAGTTTCAACTATGTCGATGAGTGAGCGTCCTACTGGAAATGAATCTAGACAAGGAATTGATTTTGTTACTGATTGGAAGAGGGTAAATGTTGATAGTGTAGATGGCATCTATTATCAGACTCACCAATGCGCACCACAATGTTCTTCGAATACTGTTTTACCTTTAAATAATGGTCAGCAATCTTTGGTAATAGCTATCTCTTCAGAAGCTCAAAGGCAAGGATATGCGCAAATTTACAACCAAATCCTTTCCACCTTTAAATTCCTACCTTAATAACTTAATTTACCTTTATTTACGCACGTAAGGTCTCACCTTGCGAGGCTAAATAATCTTCCCATCCTCCACCCTTAAAATCCTACTCTGATCCAGGAAACTTTTGGGAATATTTTCCAGTTCTACTGTGGCAATAATGGTCTGTTGTTTACCTACTATTTCCACCACATGAGCTCTGTGGTTTGCATCCAGTTCTGAGAATACATCATCAAGCAGTAGAATTGGCCTTTTCCCCAGGATTTTAGCCATATATTCCAGTTGGGCCAGCTTAAAAGCTAAAGTACCTGTTCTTTGCTCACCTCTGGAGCCATAGTGAGCCAAATTGCGCCCACCTTCCACTGTCATCCCCGACTTGATCGGGGATCCATTATTTGTATAGATTCCCGCTTTCGCGGGAATGACATTATCGTAGATGACAATATCAAAATCATCCCTGTGTGGCCCAATTAAGGTAGCTGCCGCTGCCACCTCTCTTCCGTTTGTTTCAGCTAATTTTTCCACAGTTACTAAACTTGGTAGATATTCAAATTTGAACCCACCTAGGGGAGTTTCTAAACCATTAATAAATTCAAAAAAATCTTGTCGCTTATCACTTATCACTTTGCCCTTGCTCACTAATTCTTCTGTCCAATACTCCAACTCGTCCACCCTTGCCTTTCCTTCCCTGATCTTTTTTAAAATCCTGTTTCTGGCTGTTAAGAATTGCTCATACTGAGTCAGTGATTTTTTATAATCAGGATCGACTTGTGCCAATCCTAAATCCAGGTGCCATCTCCTTAGAGATGGTGAACCTGTCACCATATTAATATCCGAGGGATAAAAAATCACAGCCGGCAAATTTCCTATAAAATCAACTACTCTTCTTCCTATTCCATTAATCATCACCTTTTTTCTGAATGTCACTTCCTCACTTGGTTCATTGATAATAATTAAAAGTTCTGTCTCCGGATCATCCAAAAGCCCTTCCACTTTACAAAACTTTTCTCCTTCTTTAATTAATTCATCCTCTGTATCCACTCTTTGGGATTTGGTAGTAGATAGAAGATAAATGGCCTCCAATAAATTAGATTTACCTGCCGCATTATTTCCCACCAAAATAGTAGGACGTTGGTCAAAATCTAAAGTAAGGGCAGAATAATTTCTGAAATTAGTTAAATTGATTTGCTTTAAAACCATAATCCATAATTCTAGATTCTTAATTCTAATTTTCCCAGTGGCCCAGGCCTAAAAATTCCCTGACATGATAGGACAGGTGTGCTTTCTTAAAAAATAAAGATGGTTTTAAACCAAACAACCCCACCAGAAAGATGATTATTCCCAAACCTAAAAATATGGGATTGGTCCCAAAAACATCAGCCAGAATCCCTGTTAGAAGAACCGGGATTAAGGATAACCCGGCCATAGCCACTCCCAAAGTGGCAAAGACTTTTCCCCGATCCTGGTTGGAAGTATTTTCCTGCAAAACCGTCTGGGAAGGAACTAAAATCGAAACCATAGCCACTCCCATTAAAAATGATCCTACAATTAACACCGCCGATAAAGGTGGTTGGGTAATAAAAGATAAAGGTCTACTGTGAGGCAGATATTTGATAGCAGGTGAAACAATAGGAGCAATTCCCACCAGCATAAATAGCAGTCCGCTAAAAACAATGGCCTTAGATACCACCACTCTTCTGATGATGCTGTGGCCGAACTTACCTAAGATAAATCCACCCAAAACAATTCCCACCCCGACAGGGATAACCATAATATATGAGGCATCAGTAGCCCGAATATGTAACACCCTTTCCAAAAAGGAAGGTATTAAAACAGCCAAAACCCCCACCACCATCTGCACGCCTCCCAAAATTAATATAGAAGTCACAAGCGGCAACTTACCCCTAATCATCCTGATGGTTTGTAAAATTTCCCATAAACCTACTTCTTTAATCTGAAGATAGTTCTTATTTAAGATGGCAAAAATCAGCTTCTTACCTGCCCTAGTTGGCCTGGCATAGATGGTGGGAAAAAGAAAAGATAGACCAAAGGCAGTAAAAAGAATAAATCCACCCAGTAAAAATATAAAATTTATACCAAAGTGATTAATTAAAAAGCCGGATAAACCAAAACCAACCAAAAATGTAGTGTAGAGAGTGGTTGAAATTATGGAATTGGCAGTAATTAACTGTTTTCTTTTAACAATCATGGGGACGGCTGAGGCTTCAGTAGGTGCATAAAATTGGCCCAATGCATTGATCAAAAAAGCTACTACTAAAATTGCCGGATAAAATTCCTTTAAAAGGATTAGGCTTAAAAAAAGCAGACAAAGCATCATATCAATCAGCATGATGATTTTTTTCTTATTAATTAAATCAACTAAAACTCCGCTAAATAGCCCCAAAATAACTGCCGGTAAATAGATAAAGAAGAGCAGAGTAGCTACAGCAATATTTGAACCTGTTAACTTAAATACCCAAAGAATGAGAGTAAAATTTAAGGCATTATAGGAAAGTTGCACTAAAATCTGATTGATCCATAAATTTAAAAATCCCCGGTTTCTAATAACCGAGGTGAAGCTTACTCTCTCAGCCATATCTACAGGCTATTCTACACCCTTTTGGCACTTGGGGCAAAAATATGTGCCGCGGCCCCCCAGTTGAATTTTTTTAATGTCGGTGGAGCAGACCTTGCACTTATGCTTATCTCTTCCGTAAACATAAGCATAGTCTAAAAAGTAGCCTTTATGGCCTTCAGCATCCACAAAATGGGCTCTGGTGGAACCCCCCTGTTTGATACCTTCCTTGATTACCCTAATCACCCCTTGATGTAATTTTTTAAACTCCCTATCTCCCAAATCTCCCACTTTAATTCTGGGATCAATCTTGGCTGCAAAACAGGCCTCATTTGCATAAATATTACCCACTCCAGAAACCACACTCTGATCCATTAAGGCTACTTTTATGGGCATAGATTTATGCTTGAGTAGATTCTCTTTTAAAATCTGCCAGCTAAATTCCTTCTCCAAAGGCTCAGGTCCTAAGCTTTTAAATAACTTGTTACTTGTCACTTGCTCGCCTCGCTTCGCTGGCGAAGCGGGTGCCTTGTCACTTACCCGTATCCATCCAAATCTCCTCTGGTCATTAAAATAAAGGTGTGAACCATCACTAAAGCCAAAAATAACCCTAGTATGAGGGTTTGGCAGAGGCCCCACCATATCCTCTGTGGGATGACCACCTATGAAACGACCTGCCCTGAGCTGACCTATCCTGAGTGGAATCGAAGGAGTCGAAGGGTTCCCATCATCATAGATAACCTGACCGGTCATTTTAAGATGAAAAAGTAAACTGGTATTACCAGTTAATTCCATACCTAAATATTTGGCTTTTCTCCAAATATTGAGTACTTTTTTACCCTGGGCTTTATTAGGGTTTCCAATGAAGGATTTAGGAGATAAAACTTGGATTTTGGTAATCTTTAATCCAATAATCTTCTTTTGCAGGCCTAATTTAATAACTTCAACTTCTGGTAACTCCGGCATAGAGCTATCGGTATGTACACTTAAATATCCGACACTTGATACTGTTTCAAAAACTCATTCGGTGTCTTCATGTTTAAACTCATATGAGGCCTCTTAGTATGATAATACACCAAATAATCTGTTAGTTCTCTACTTAGGTTTGG
>JAUYKM010000011.1 GCA_030699125.1 Candidatus Daviesbacteria bacterium
CTCTATTAATTCCCAGCTTGGAGGCTATGTGAGCCTTTGGAATACCAGACTCAAACATTTCCCAGGCTATTGTTATTTTAGTCAGATTTAACACATCCATATTTTACCTGATGTGTCGGATATTAAACTTTAATTAAGCGGGCGATTGCGACGAAAGTTAATCGGTGATAAAATATTACAAGTAGTAACCATAACAGAAGGTCCTAGAATAACGGTTATAAGTGGTTACTATCTAAGGAGATGATATGAAAATACATTATGATCCAAAAGCAGACGCAGCTTATATAGAACTAGCTAAAGGAAAATATGAAGTAAGCAGAGAAATTTCTGAATCCGTAGTAGTGGATGAGGATAAAAACGGCAAAATTTTGGGTGTTGAGGTTTTGGATGTTTCAAAAGTTTTTGGACCTAAGTTTAGAGCGAATATGAAATATTCACCGCATATTAGTGCTACGAGTGCAGTTGCCCACAGAATTTCTAAGTAATATCTGGTATTTATTCTAAAAAGCCCTAAAATTTGCTATTTAGTCTAGCCTCAAAAATATTTAAAAATCCGCAGGTGTCGAGCTATTCCACCCCAAGGGTGGAAGTTTACTTCAAATTTTTAACAGGATTATCTCCAGAGGTAGAGGTGTAATAAATAATTTTCCATTTATTCTCCACAGATTTAGATTAACATATTTTAAAGTTTTTGTAGGTGATATACTAAAGTCAAAGGGGGTGAGGTAAATGAAATTAAACCCAAATAAAGTGGCGCTAACTTTAGGCTTAATGATTGGTGGAGGACATCTTGGATGGTCTTTATTAGTAGCTTTAGGTTTAGCCCAGCCGCTTTTAGATTTTATTTTTTCCATACATATGGTAGCCAATCCATATCAGGTAACCGGCTTTGATATAACCAAAGCTTTAATGTTAGTAGTGATAACTTTTGGGGTAGGTTATGGGGTAGGCTATATTTTTGCCAATGTCTGGAATAAAATAAATAAATAATGCCTAAGAATTTATCTAAACTGATCCTATCTATTGGTCTTTGTTTAGGAGCGGGGATAATAGGTTCATTTTTTACAGTATCTTCTATACCGGAGTGGTATTTTACTTTAAACAAACCATTCTTTTCTCCGCCAAATTGGATATTCGGACCTGTCTGGACAATTCTTTATGTAATGATGGGGATAGCATTGTATTTAGTGCTAAGTGCAAAGTGGGAAGTGCAAAGTCAGAAAGCAGTCAGGATTTTTGCAGTACAACTTATTTTAAATGCTCTGTGGTCCATAATATTTTTTGGAATGAGAAATCCTGTTTTGGCTTTAGTGGATATTGTGGCATTATGGATAACAATTGTTTTAACAATTAAATTTTTTAGTAAAATTAATAAGTTATCAGCTTATCTTTTATACCCTTATCTTGCCTGGGTTTCCTTTGCTTCCATTTTAAATTTAGCTGTAGTGATACTAAACTAAATGGAAATTCTATTTTTTTTGTCTGCTTTTGTTTCAGAAATAATCGGCACAATTGCAGGTTTTGGTTCTTCAACAGTATTTTTACCCCTGGCTCTTTTGTTTTTTGATTTTAAAACAGCCCTTGTTTTAGTGGCTTTGCTTCATATTTTTGGCAACATTGGCAGGATTAGCTTTTTTAAGTCCGGCCTGGATAAACATACACTGATCGTTTTTGGCATCCCGTCAGTGGTGATGAGCTTAATTGGGGCATCACTGGTTACATATACCTCACAGGATTTGTTAAAAGGAGCCTTAGGAATTTTTCTGGTAATTTATGCAATATTGTCTTTATGGAAAGAAGACTTAAAAGTAAAAGAGTCATTGTTTAGTTCAATTATTGGCGGAGGATTATCCGGTTTTCTGGCCGGTCTGATTGGAACTGGTGGTGCGCTGCGGGGAGCATTTTTAACAGCTTTTTCCTTACCCAAGGAAAAATATATTGCCACTGCTGCAGCCATAGCATTGGCAGTAGATGTAACCAGAATTCCCATATATTTTGCAGGCGGATTTTTAGGCAGTCAATTTTACTTCTATATTCCAATTTTATTTGTCATGGCAATAGCAGGATCTTTTATAGGAAAACAGATTTTGAAAAGAGTGCCACAAAAAGCATTTAAAAAGATGGTTTTAATAGCCATTTTAATCATTGGAATTAAATTTATATACGATATGGTACAGTTAAGTTAATGATTCGATTGGATTCGATTTTACTCACCACAAGCTTGTCCTGAGTTTGTCGAAGAATTGACTCACCACCATGGAAGGTCCTAAAATTTGCTTATTTTTTAAGCCTAAACTGCCAAAAATATCCGCAGGTGTCAATACAAATCCACCCCAAGGGTGGACACAGATGGACAAAGTTTTTGGAGTGGGGGATTTGGGGTTATTTATTATTTAAGAGTTTATAAGTTGCGGCCAGATAGATTTTGGCAATTTTATCCATATTACTATTTAGGGTAAAAGCCACCATAAAATCATTGGCTGCAATTCCTATTAAGGAATCCTTACTAAAAATTTGAGGATATTTTTGCTTTATTTCTACAATAATTGGATCAGTCTGATCAAAGTTCCAGGGGAAAGTGGCACTATTTAAATAATTTAACTCCTTTATAGCTTTAGCTTTATCAACAATCCCACAACATTCTGTGGCTTCAATTATAAGATTAACTTGATTCTCTGAATACCCCTCTAAAGCAGCATAATTTTTACTTATAACAGAAGCTTTAATATTTTCTATTAAATCAGCTTTAGGAGTAGGGAAAGGAGAAGGACTTATCTGGGGTGTTGGTGTGGGGGTGGAGGTAGGTTGGGGAGTGGGGGTAGGGCTAGGAGAAGAAACAGGGGGACTTGCTTGATTCTTAGTACCTAAATAATATGCCCCGGCTATGGCTGAGGTAAGAATAATGACAGATATTAGAATATAAATCGCACTAATCCCTTTTTGAAAAGTAGGCATTAATTAATTGTTTATCCTGATGTACTTAGTTGTCAATACTCAAGTGCTCTTAAATTAAATCTTCTTTTTTATGTTTAACTACGTGCATCAGGAGATCTGCTAAGGTTTTAAGTAGCAAAAAAACGAATAGTGCAGACTGGCCTAGAATTGCCCCGAAAATAATGATTAGGTGCATAGGGATTATTCTGACATAAGGGGAAAACATCAATTGTCCAATATTTTGGACTTTTTGCTGATCAATCATTCTATTGTGATAAAAAGAGAAAAGATGGTTGATGAAAAATATGGATCCTCCGGCAAACAGATATTTAAAATCTAAAGTAGATGTAGTAAAAAAATTAAAAAGAAATACGGTATATAAAAAGTGGAAAAAGCCATAGTGAAATATGAAGAAAAAAGCAGTAAAAGTTTTGGTCTGGGTAGTAGGAGAAACTGGGTTGTTGTTAACAGTAAAATTTTCTGTGGAAAAGTTTTTTAAAGACAAAATCCTTATAAATTGGAAAAAGCCAATAATAATACTTTGCATCCAATAAACCCAAAGTACAGTGGAGATTTCCCATTTTTGAACCACAGCCAGGATGACTACCAGAATATTGGAGAAGAGCAAGCTGATAACTGAAGAATCTGCAAAATATCTTAGATTACCCATTAAAATTATCTTAACATGATTTGACTTGAAAGTTTTTTTAATGCTAATCTGGATAGTGGAGTGAAAAAATTGATTCTGCCCATACCCTTCTTTATTGTAGGCCTCTTTTTGTTTTTGGCTACCAGTGTTTTTGCCCAAACAATCAATCTGGGGGGCACCTGGACAAGCGAAGCGGGGTATTCTTTCAAAGCTGAACAGTCCGGTGACTCTATTTCACTTATTATCGAGGCCGGGAAAAATCCTAAAGTAATTGGTACAGCCGGACTTACCGGTACTATCAAAGGAAACTCCTTTGTTGGTCGAGTTTACGAAACAGCTGATGATTGCCCTAATCTGGGTACGTATATTCCTGCCACCGGTATTGTCTCTGAAAATACAATTGAACTCACTTACGATGCCCCCAAGTATTATCCGGACGGGTGTGTCTATTCCGGAAATTATGAAACAGTCCGTAATGTTTTGACCCGTGTATCTAAAGAAGAGATAAAGCCGGAGGTAAAACAGGAGGATAAAGACGTTGGTTTTGATAAAGAGAAACCTCCAAGTGAGACAGAAGCTAATGCTGTTAATGAGTGGATCAAAAATAACTTAGGCGATCTGGATATAAAAAGAATTGAGGCAGGGTCTCAACTGGAGAGACAGCCAATTATTACCAGAAAAGATCAGGAAACGGTGGTAGAAACGCCGGCTCAAGACCAGTTTTACTTAGGTATGGCTGACACAAATGGGCTGGTGAAACTGCCGGATTCCGGGGAATTTACTGATTTCCAAGATATTTGGCATATTCCAACAGGGTCGACTATTAGGGCAATTGATAAGCCAATTAGGATTAATATTGGAACAAAGAAGGTGATGATAATTGCTCCGGGTTCGGAAGTCATGTTAACTAGCGACAGGCAAATTGATATCCTCAAAGGAACAATAGAGGTAAATAGAGTAGGAATTTTTTCTCCAGACTCTGAACAACAAGATACCGGGGCAAGTACAGAATTTATCGACTTGTTTGTTATTGGTACTCACTACTGGGTAACTCATGAGCCTGGTAAGCAGACTTTGGTTGGGGTATATGAGGGGGAAGTGGAGGTTAAAACTAAAGATGGGAAAACAATCAGGGTTTCACCAGAAGCAGGTAAGCCAGGGGTAGTAGTGATTACCCGAAAACTTTCGCCTGTTAAGCTTGCTGTTACTGGTTTGATACTAGCAGTAGTTGTTGGAGGTATTGTTTTAATTTTAAGAAAAAAACTTACCTCAAAAGTATTTAATAAAAGGAAAAAATGAAAAAAATTATCCTGCCCATATTGCTTATTTTAACTGCTGTGCTTTTTCTGTCTCCAAAAGTTGAGGCTCAAACAGACAATGAACCTAAAGAGGTTACCTCCTGTGAAGAATTGAAAGAATTATATAGTGGTAAGAAGTGTGGCAAGTATATTATGGCTTCAGCTTGGCCCTCCGGTTCAGCCAGGCCTGATCCAATGGAATTTTGGTGTTTCGTTGAGGAACCTACTTACGACCCAGCCGAGGGAGATTCTCACCTTGCGACTGTAATTAAAAGAAAACGTCCTCCTGATTACTTTATGAAGTTATCCGAATATGACAGATGCAGTGAGGGGACAGAATCGCCTGCTGATAATGTCAAAGATAAAGAGCCATCAGGATGGGAGTTGCCGGGAAAGGCTTTTGGGGAACCAGACTTCCTAGAAGAATTTCGTAAACTTTTAGAGGTCTTATTAAATCCTCGTGAGGTTCTAGAAAAGGCGAGAAAACAAGGAGTTTCCCAGGCCAAAATTGAAGAGATGGTTACTCCAGAACTGTTGGCTCGTCTTCCTTACATTACACAAGCTGACGAACAAAAGGTGTGGGACTCGCTGGCAAATTTTACCTCATCTGCCCAAAATGAGACGATCGTTGTCAAAGGCAAAATCAAAGTAAAAAGTCCAAGTCTAGATGATTTTATCCAAGTAGCACCGGAAAGAAAACCTATCTCGGTTACTTATCTTGATGCGGTCATAACCGGAGCAGATCCTGAGCCAACTCAGCTAGGATATCCTTGGGGTCCTGACGCAGGAGCCGTCATCAGTCTTCCACAAGGTACAGAAGTCGAACTCGGCACAAATGCCAGAAGCGTGAAATTAAACCAAGGAGAAATCGAGGTAAAAATTCAAAACAACAATTCTCAAAACCCCTTTAAAATCCATTCTGGTTCGCTCACCGTCGTTGCTCCCAGAACCCATTTTTGGGTTAGCCAAAATTCAGACAAAAACCAAACGGTTATTGGTGTTTATCGGGGTGAGGTACAAGTTACCACCCAAGATGGTCAAACTGCTACAGTTGTCCCGGCTGGGGATAAACCGGGAGTAGTAGTTATTTCCCAAAAACTTTCTCCGGTAAAACTGTCTGTGGCTGGTTTTGTTCTAATAGCAATTGTTGGTGGCATTGTTTTATTTTTGAATAAAAGGAGTAAGAGAAGAAAATGAAAAAACAAAAAGGATTTGCGCTTCCAGGACTTGTTATTCCCATAATAATTGTAATTGTTGTGGCAGTTATCTTTTTGGGGCAACGACAACCTAAGACAGAGAAAATACCGATAACTTCATTCCAATTAATGCCCTCTGTATCTGCCAAAGAAGCCCGGACAACTATTTGTAACCTGAAGAAAGAGGGGTTATTTGCTGAAGCCTGCCAGAGTAAATTTGATGTTGTCGGCAAAGATGACAGCGAAAAACTAGCCGAGCTGTTTACACTGCTTAAGAAAGTTCAAGATGACAAAAGCCTATCGGATTATGACAGATTATTACTGGGACAGCTGGTGTTTGCCGTACTCCCAACCAAAGACAGCCCCGAGGCTAATCTTTATCAACCAGCATTGCTTGCTCGTCTGAAAGATTATCTAACCAGCCAAAATATCGTGTATGCCCAGGAAAAAGAAATGAGCGAGGAAGAATTTAAGAAGCTGATGGAGCGTGACCTTCAAAATGTGGTAGACGGTTTACCCAAAGGAAACAATGCCTGGGTAATAAATGTGATGGTCTCAAAATACTCCTGGATAGATGGTAAATCCCGACCTCTTTACTCGCATCAATTTCTGGAAGTATTTGATCCTTTCCCAAACAATCCAAATGTAAATACCAGGGATATAAGCTATCATGTTCGATCGATAGTCGGCTCTAAATCATCAAGTCAAACATTAGATGTTGGTGGTCCAGAATACAAAGGGACATCTGATATGATAGCTTACTCTTTTTCCATTGTCTCCTGGAACAGCCAGGAATACACTGGCAAAGACGGGCCAATAGAAGAGGAGTTTCTTGTCAAAAAAGAGAATTTCTCTGACTCATTTTATCAGGGGGAGTATTACCTTACTAATTTGCTTGATGCGGTTAAAATGCCTTCCACGAAGAGACCAGTTGAAAGTCCTGATAAAAATGAATCTGCTCATAAATTCACAGTTGGGGAGTGCCAAGAAATTGGCAATATATTACCAACTTTTCAGACTGTTTGGTCACCGGAGGATTATCCAGATGAAATTTGCACATTGACAAGCGCTGATGCTAGTAACATATCTCCAGTTGTTGAATATTTTGAGGACGCAGATATTTCCTTTGCAAATTTTACCATATCGTATGATAATCCAGAGAAAATAAAAGAGCTTCAAGAGCAAGATGAACCTTTTGTTCAGCCTAATTTTGAAATTTTTCAGCAATCAAAGCTTGATGTATTGGGTGGGAAGGGTAAGGCAAGAGTTACAACTGTAGTAGATGAAGCCAGAACAAATGAGGGCAATGTAATCACAGGATATATAAACAGTAGTGCTAGTATTTACCTGGGGAAGTGCGACTTCGGATATGCAGGAAATTCATACGTAGCTTATGGTAGCGACAGGTATACAAGTTACCATTATTCGGAAACCACTGCTGGAAAAGAGCTAAATTCTCATCCTAACTCGGATCATGGAGCCGCAAGACTCCATCAAATAATGGTTGACATGGTGCCAAAAGTTACTGAAGCAGTCAAAAATCTTTGCCAATGAATTCAACTCAATTTTGGGTAGGGGCACTGGTTCCGCCATTTATTAAATGGGTCAACCCTTATCTGAAAAGATTTTTTAAACTTAGCGAATTTGACAGCGAAACAAAGAAAAGGGTTTCTTCTAAACAATATCCATCATATTTTGGTTTTTTATATAGCCTGTGGGTAATATCTTTGCTTAGCAGCGGATTTATTACGCTTTTATGGTTTATGATTTTTGGCCAGCCCCTTTTTCCTGATAAAAGCTATGCAGTGCCTGTATTTTTGGGGCTCATTAATATGATTGGCGTGTGGTTTATTGCCGGTGCAATATTAGATTTATTATTTTGGCAAATATCTTCTGAAAATTTCAGGGATTATGTGATATTGCGGCAAATCAAATCTGGTTGGGGATTTGATATTAATCAGCAAATTGCCACTTTAGTCAAAATAGGAATTGTTTACTATATTATTACTCTTCCACTGACTTTGTATTTGTTAGTAGGCTAACTAATCAATTCTCAAAGAAGTCACTACAGTATTGGCAGCATCAACAAAATTATCATAAGAGGTTTGCTCAGCTGTATAAGTTACTATGTAAGCCATCTCTCCTTTTTTTGTTATTACCACCATACCTTTCGTATCCATTCCCTTACTGTTATAAGAATAAACTAACTGTTCAGCAGCTTCACCTGCCGTAGAGGTGGATTTTCTATCCAATAAATTAAAATCAGGAGCACTCTCAGTCTCTTTCAGCCAAGCATCGGTTAATTGTTCTAAAGTCAGGTCTCCTTTAGAAGAAAGGTCAGTAAATGAGACATTGACATTATCTACAAATTTATCATCACTACTTTCTTTGGGAGAGCCGAAAGCCACCACTATACCGGCAGCTGGATTTTCTCTCATGCTCCAGCCTTCAGGGTATTCTAAACTTAAACCATAAGTGGAATTGGTGTAAGTTTTTGTTTTGGGAACTGATGGTTCTTCCTTTTGTGAACTTGAAGTTTCCGTTGAAGATTGGGATGAAGTTGATGCTTGCTGGTTGTTAACAGATGCGGAAAACTTAAAGTTGCCGGTGGCAATAAAAAAGACCACTATTGCCCCTATTACCACTGCACCAATAATTAATTTGGGATCAATAACTCCTTTATCAAAGCGGGCAGATTTATTCACTTATTTTATAATGTAATGTGAAAAATCATTTGTCAACTAGCAGTTTGACTTAATGGGTTTCAGGGTGCTAATCTGATAGTAGAGTGAAAAAATTTATTCTTGCCCATAGTTCTGTTGATATCGGTTCCAAAAAAGAAAGCGGATTTTCGTCTCCGTTTATTTTATTAAGTATAGCCGCTGTGGCTGCCCTTCTTATATACGCTTCTGGTATTTTGAATAAAAATCAAAAAACAAACCAGGAGGAAGTTCCAAAACAGACTGAAGAGGCAGCAGAGTCTATAAAAGATGTCCCAAACCCGGTTAATGAGTTTTTAAATAATAATGACATTAAAGAGTACGAAGAAGTGGGGATGAAAATTTATACCGGTAATAATCCTCCTAATATAGAGGGTTTATATAAATCTGATAGCCTGGTGATATTTTATGATAAGCCTTTTGAGGATGCTGCGCCCCCCGGGGTCGAAGTGACTAATTATAATCATCAGTTTTATGATCAAGAATCTGATGGAACTATTAAATTGTCTCGTAAATCAGTGGAAGGAGATGATGAAGGAGTTGGGATGGGAGGATTTATCTCTGGGGACAATAATTGTTTTTCCATTTTTGTTAATGTAGAAGATCAGTTCGATCAGTGCAATATTAATGAGGCAACTATATATTCAGCTTGCAAAACAGAAGAAGGTTTAGAACAACTCCAGGTGGGCTTTATCACTAAAGAAAAGATTGGTCCTGGGTGTGGAGAAACAGTTCCGGTAGGTCATCTTAGAATAATAGTAGAAGACGATGGTTTGACAGAGTTAATAGAAGAATAGAGAATTAATTTATACCGGACAATATTCCCCATGGTTCGATTGGATTCGACTTTACTCGACACAAGCTCGTCCTGAGTTTGTCGAAGGATTGACTCACCACTAGTGAAAGTCCCTATTGTACCGAGCGTTAGTCGAAGTATAAAATTTGCTATTGACATGTTTTGTCATGTTTAGTACAATTTAGTCATGATTAACTACCAAGTGTTACCCAAAGTTTATACTCCGGAGCAGGTAGCAGAAATCCTGCAACTTAGTAAGAATACTGTATATGGTTTAATTGCCCGGGGAGAAATTGTAGCCAAAAAAATTGGCAAGGTATATAGAATTCCTGCAAATTCACTCTCTTTTCTTTTTACCGGTCTTGATGATGATCTCTATCAGGCACAAGAAGAAGACATAAAGAATCTTTCTAAAATACAAAAAGAGCTATCAAGGATTAGAAAAGATTTGTGAACAGCACCAAGATTTTTGTTGATTCGGATGTTGTAATTTCTTCTCTTATCTCTGAAAAAGGGGCTGCATATTTTCTTCTTAATGAACAAAAATCTAATTTCGTAATTTCGGACTTTTCTAAAACAGAGCTTGTAAAAGTATCCAAAAGGTTGGGTATTAAACAAAGTGGTCTCCAAAATTTAATTAGAAAACATCTAAAAGTCATTAAGGTAAAAAAAGAAATATCAAAGGTCAAAGAGGAATTTGAAGCTTATACTACCGATATAGATGATACTCATATTGTGGCGGGAGCAGTAAGAATCAAAGCTAAGTTTTTATTAACTTACAATATTAGACACTTTCAAAGACAAAAAATCAGTGAAGATTTTGGTATTGTTGTACTGACTCCGGCTCAATACTTACAGTATTTAAGAAGCTTGGAATAAATCTGAACCCCGCTAGACAAGATAGGCAATATTTCCCATGGTTCGATCCTGAGTCCTTCGACTTCGCTCGGGATAAACTCCATCGAAGGACTCACCACTGAAGACTTGTCCTGAGCTTGCCAAAGGAGTAAAATTTGCTCAAATGATTAAAATAACTAAAGCTTCTTATAGACAAATAAAAGATTTTAATTTAAAAGAATGGCATGGAGTAGATATTGAACATTATGGTAAAGAGGTTGAATGGAATGATAAGAAATTTATTTTTAAGGCAGAAGAAGAGGGACAAACTGTTGGGACAATCTCTGGTAGGTATGCCTCAGGAGTAGTCTATATTAGTGAGATTATTGTTGCTAAAAGCAAGAGAGGTAAAGGAGTGGGGAGTGCTTTAATGAAAAAGATAGAAGAGTTTGGTAAGAAATTAGGAGCCCACAAAATTTGGCTTATTACAGGAAAAGATTGGAGTGAGAATAAGTTTTATAGAAAATTAGGATTTAAAAAAGGGGCGATTCTACCCAGACATAACTTTGAGAAGGAATATATAATTTATTCAAAGTTTATTTAGAGTTTTTGGAGGTGGGGAGGAATTAGTAGCAGGTAGTATGTAGTATGCAGTATGGGTGAAAACAGGCTGGTTAGAATTTTGGGGCATTAGAATCATTGTAGTAATAATCACACAAATCATAACCGGAAACAGTTTCATTGGTTTTAACCTCGGCTTTTCTTAATATTCTTGGGTTTTTATCCCCGCAACTTTCCTCTATTCCTGTTGGACAAACAGTGGTTGAGTAACCAATCAAATCCTCAGTTACTTTATACCTGATATAATAATTTCCTTCTTCCAGTTCAAAGGCATAAGGTTCCGGTTTTGGGGTTAAACTGCCTTTATAATTTTGGACAAAAATCTTTCCATCAGATAGCCTTTTTGCTTCAATTTTTCCTTCAGGTAAAACTTCAGAAGGATAACAAAGTTTTCCTGTTACGGTTCCGGTCTGGTTCTGTGTAACTTCAAATTCAGCCCTGACCTCGCCGGATTTAATGCTGACTCTATACCAATTAAATGTGGCTGTGTGGCCATCCTTTATTTCATAAACATGAACATTGTATTCTCCCTCTAGCTCATTATCTACCTCAACTCTTCCATTGGGAACCCTTTTTAGGTAATCCTGAACCTCCGGCAGTTTTTTGACATTTTCTACAGCTTGGCTTTCTGTCATGCCGGTCAGGCTGGGAATGACTTGTTCAGGAACTAATTCTTCTAAAGGAGTATTCTTAAAATATATAAATCCACCAACAATGGCTAACACTAAAATTATTAATACAGGAATTTTCATGTTATTTAAAATATGGATATTTAGCCAACAAATTTTTGTCTTTATTGATATAAGCTAAAGCAATAATATTTCCCAAAAGCACCAAAAACACTGCTGCTATGGATGATAAACTTACTGCCTGGAATCCTAAAATATTACTTAATCTGATCATCCCGAAAAAGATTAAAACAGAGTTTATAAAATTTAGAATTACCACTAAAGTATTGAAAGATTTAGAAAATAGTAACAGAAGAATCTGGAGTGTGGATATTATAAAAAACAACCCTAAAAAAGATGTGGGGTAGGCAAAAGAAAGCTCAAGACCACTCATTCCTGAACTAAATTTTTCCCAATTCAAAAAACCCAAAAGAATTTGGGCAGAAAGTATAAAAAGAAAAATAAATTTTAACTGTTGCTTGGTTTCTTTCTTTTGAGATGAGGCAATCCTTAAAACAAAAGGTGAAATAACCAAAACAGCAGCCAGAATAATTACATAAATAAACATAACTTTATTTCTTTTTACCCATCACCATATCAACTAAAAGCCCACCAACTGTTTTACCCCACAGCTTTTTGGCTCCAAAAAAATATACCAGGACAATCACCACCCAAATAATGAAACCGGTCATATCCAGCCCGACGCCTACACTTACCCTTCCTGTTGCAGTTGAAATACCTCTTCCGCTAGTCAGTTGAGAAACCAAAAGCATGGTACCCACAATACCGATTAAAAAATTAAGAACATAAGTTAAAACTGTACCCAAATTTATCACCTCCTCTATATAAAGCATAAACATATAACACTTGACGTGTCAAATTTTATTTATTACAGTTAAAGTAATGCCCAAACAAAATCAAAAAGGCTCGCCTCGCTTCAGCGAAGCGGGAATAGCCCCCCTTGTCATAATCCTCATCTTGGCTGTAACTATTGTTGGAGGTTTTGGTGTTTACAAATCAAGTAAAAAGATAAATATCAGGGAAGACAAAACAACTGAAACCACAGGGGGTAATCTCTATCCTAAAACTCCAAGTCCCAATACAGTAAATTTGGCAAATAGTGGAAATTTGGCAAATGAATCTGTTGAGATAAAAGCAGATGAGACTTCTTCCGAATCACCCAAATTTTCAATTACCCCTCCTGCAGGCTGGGAAAAGTTGCCTGCTAATTCCAATATAGTTTTAGAATTTCTTTCTCCCGCCAAAGATACAATTGAAGAAGGTTTGGTTTATTTTGATGTCCAACCCAATATTACTGTATTTGTGGCAAAGGGTGATTATGAAAGCTTGGATGAAGCATATGCTGCCTACAGTAGCAAAGCTAACACAGATGTAAGCAAACAAAAAACTACTATAAATGGGCAGGAAGCTATTATTACACGCTCTACAAAAGATTTAGCAGATTTATTAAGAGGGACTTTGGAATCCCAAATTAAACAGGAGATTGCTAAATCAGGCACCAAAATTTCTGAACAGGAACTAAAAAAAGATGTGGAAACCCTTTTAGAAAATGCTAAGGCAGGGATTTTGAGTTATTCATTCTATAAAGATGGTTATTATATAAATGTGGCAGGCAAGGCTTTGGAAAGTTTTTGGGATAAGCGCGAACCCCAACTTAAAAGATCAATGGATACTTTTAAGTTTGAATAATATGCTTTGGATTTTTCTGCTATAATTTCCAGATATGAGTTTGAAAGTAGGGATGCCAATTACACTGTCCCATATTTAGAACGTAGTGAGAAATTCAAGCTTTGTTTATATTTACACTTTAGGCTTGACAAGAGCTGATTAGCATAGCAATAATTAGATGATGCCCCGAAGAAGTCTAACCTCTCAAAAAGGAAATATTGCCCTAATTCTTCTAATAATTCTGCTAGTGTTAGCAGGAGTGGTATTTTTCCTCATTTCTAAAGGTATAGTTAAAAACCCGCTGCAAAATAGTTCTCCTAATTCTTCTTTGGGTGCTCAAATTTTTGAAAAAACACAAAACCCAATCCAGGACAAAATTCCAGAAACCAACCCATTTGCTAAAGTAAACCCTTTTAAGGGAGTGTATAAAAATCCATTTGAATAATATGAAACTTAATACTTTAATCCTTCTGATCGCCACACTCATACTGTTTCTGATAGGATCCCATACACCTGGGGCAGTTTTTGGTGCAACTGGGGGGTTATCCGAAGCACAAGTTACCAAGCAGTATGGTGTTACATTCCCTGTTACAGAGCTGAATAACTGTGGAAGCATAGCAGAATGTGGAGCTTATTGTCGGAAAGACGGCAACCTGCCTTCTTGTATGAAGTTTGTTAATACACATCAGCTCACCAAAGCGGATGTCTTATCATTTAATATTTCAGAGCTTGGTAACTGTCAGATAGGATCTGATTGCCGCAATTTTTGTAACCGGGATGAAAACATTGCCCAATGTATTGATTTTGCTGATAAATACGACCTGCTCTCACCCAGTAATATTGAAATATCGCGGGCATTCACTAAAGCAATCGGCTCCGGCGGGACTCCGGGAGGTTGCAGAACACTTGAAGAATGTAACAGTTACTGTGATAGTAGTAGCCATACCAATGAGTGTCTTGACTATGTTGGTAAGAAAAAGTTAGTGGTGGAAGAGCAGTTGAGTGCTGCACGCAAGGTGGCTGAGGGCTTTAGACAGGGAATAGAAACCCCTGGAAAGTGCCGGGGTATCACAGAATGCGATGATTATTGTATTGATGAGGCTCATTTTAATGAATGTGCAGTTTATGCCCAGAAAGTTGGTTTTTACCCGAGTGAGATAGAGGCAGG
This sequence comes from Candidatus Daviesbacteria bacterium, assembly GCA_030699125.1. Lineage (GTDB taxonomy): Bacteria > Patescibacteriota > Microgenomatia > Daviesbacterales > UBA10151 > JAUYKM01. Next base: position 14,577 of record JAUYKM010000011.1, read on the forward strand.
CAAGGCTGGCAAGTTTATAGCCATGGCTACGCAAGGGGTCACACCAGGGGGTTGTAAATCAAAGGAGGCTTGTGATGCGTACTGTGCAATTGCTACCCACGGCGTAGAATGCACTGATTTTGCTGTTTCTGCAGGACTTTTATCTAAGGATGAAGCCGAAGCTAGTAAAAAGTATGGTGGAGCAGGTCCGGGGGGTTGTAAGTCAAAAGATGAGTGCAGCACCTTTTGTGACCAGCCAGCAAACCAAGATACTTGTCTCCAATATGCCAAGGAACATAATATCCCAATAGATTTCAAAGGGCCGGGGGGGTGTAGCGACCAAGCTTCATGTACGGCTTATTGCCAACAGCACACGGATAATCCAGAATGTCAGAAAATGGGTGGGCAGTATGGTGGAACTAAAGGTCCAGGTGGTTGTAGTGATGAAGCATCTTGTAAAGAATATTGCATGAAAAATTCTTCAGATGCAGAGTGTCAAAAAATGGCAGGACAATATGGTGGAATGAAAGGACCGGGCGGGTGTAATTCCATGGAATCTTGTACTTCATATTGTAAATCTAATCCTAAAGATGCTGAGTGTGCACAGTATGCCGGGAGTGCTGGACAATATGGCGGATTTAGCGGTCCTGGAGGATGTAGCGATGAGGCTTCTTGTACCTCTTACTGTGAGTCAAACCCTAAAGATTCAGCTTGCGCCCCGTATGTTGGTCAATATGGCGGAGGAAAGCAGTAAAATTTTATTCTGGTAATCTTCTTCCAAAAGTCCTAAAATTTGCTTGCAGTCTAGCCTCAAAAATGGCAGAAAACCCTAGGTGTCAACGTAATCCACCCCCCAGGTGAGAGGACGATCTTTCCTGGCCTGTTTTAAAAGAGGTGATACAATACGATTAGGTTAATCGATGAAAAATCTAATATTATTTTTCGCTGCAGTTGTTGTAGGAATTTTTACCATGTTTGGTGCGCAATCTCTTAAAGTTAAAAGTAATTCAAATCTTGACGCTCAGTTTACTAAAACTAGTTTATTTTCTTCTGATAAAGCACCGCGTGACTCTTTAGTTGGCAATATTGTAACTTTATCTGGTGAGGTTGCTTGGCAATCTAGAGAAGCGACAGAACCAGCAAAAATTAACTCTGTTAGACTTATCCAACAGGGAGAAGAACTAAAAACAGCAACAGGTAGTGCTACAATCAATTTTGAGAATGCTGCAAAACTAGTTATCTCCCAAAATTCTGAGATTAGCTTTGCACAAACCCTGCCTGCTAACTTTGTTTTTGTCCAAAATATGGGAACAGTTGAATATAACAGATTAGGAAAAATTCCTTTATCTATAAGAGTAATGCACCTGTTAATAGATCAGGATTTAGGAGATATTATGGTTTCGATAGATGAAGATAAACAGAGGGTGATAGTTGATGTTAAAAACGGAAAAATAACTGCTGTCTTTAATGACCTTGAATTTAACAGCAAGCTATTTAATGTTAGTGAAGGGAAGAGACTAATTTTTAACGATGATACCAGAGAAGCTGAAGTTAAATAAATTATCGATATTCTTTAAGTGGCTCCAGAATAGTTGTACCTTCATAACCTAAAGCCCAGAGAGACACCCCACCTATTTTTTGTTGGTTAGCAAAATCAATTTTAGCTTGAGTAGCCTTATCATCTGGATAAAAAATCTGATGAAATGTGCCAGTTGACCCATCTTTATAGATAAGGTAGCTTTCTTTAGCCTCAGCATCAATTTGAGCAGAACAAGTAGCACAAGATGTTAAAAGCTGGCTTATCCTTTGAGTACTAGCTGTTTGACCAGAGCTGGGGATGGTAGCAGAACGAGTGGCATCCCTGATTGTTTCCCATTCGTAACCATAAAGTGGAATCCCTAAAATAATCTTTTTTGCCGGGACTATTTTTAAGGCAATTTCTAGAGCAGCTTGCGTATCATACTCAGAAGAAATTCCTGCGCCAAAAAGAGGAGCAACTGGTCCCGCTATCTGTGAACCTAAATAATGGTAATCATAGGCCATTAAAACTACATAATCAGCATAGTTTGCCACTTCTTTTAAATCAATTAATTTTTTCTTAACTAAAGAGTCCGATGATATATCAATCGTGAGTGTACCTAAGTTATTATCATCAATCCCTTTTTTAACTTCCTTAACAAATTGCGTGAAGTGTGTCCTTGCTTCATCTGAGGCAATTTTTGTACTTTCTATATCAAGATTTAAATCAGTAAATTTATACTGACTCATTATTGGCTTAATATCAGAAATTAAATTTCTAGCATGGGGAATAGGGTTCTCCATTAAGGCACTAATGGATGCTTCGTTGGCATTAAATACCAGTAATGATAGTTTTTGACGCTTTTGTGCAGCAGTAGTTAGAAAAGGGTCAGCTTTGCCAGATTTTAGCGCATACCAGCCAGGTTCATTTTCTTGTGGATTTTGCATCTTCAGAATTGTGCCATCGGTATCAAGAGTTAATCCAAAATATGTAAGTGTAGTTATGTAGGATGAATAATCATCTTTGGCTTTAGAAAGCAACCAGTAAGGTAAAAAGCCAATTACTTGCTTACCTACTATTTGATGTTCTATAAAGGAAACTAAGTTTTCATCTTTTGAGGCTTGAGCAGGATAAAAAATAAAGACATACTCAAGAATAATCCCTACAAGAAGTCCGCTTATGAGAATCAATATCTTTTTAATCACACCATGATTATACAACTTGATAATTTAGGATAGCTAACAAATTTCAGGTGGTTCGAGATATAATAACTAAAGTCATCGTGAAAGGAGGACAGTTAGTGCAAGTAAGGGGTAGATTACCTCTTTTTGCCCTAAATATGGGATATGAACCTACGAGTAGGGATAGTTGGTTTACCCAACGTTGGGAAGAGTACACTTTTTAATGCTCTTTTAAAAAAAAGAGTAGCTTTGAGCGCCAATTATCCTTTTGCCACAGTGGAGCCAAATATTGGGGTAGTTGCTGTACCTGATGCTCGTCTGGAAAAACTGGCGGAATTGGTGAAATCCGAGGAAAAGATGGATTCACTCCCTCCGATTGTGCCTGCTGTTTGCGAATTTGTGGATATAGCGGGACTCGTTAAAGGAGCAAGCCAGGGTGAGGGATTAGGCAACCAGTTTTTAGCTCACATCAGAGAAGCAGATGCCATAATTCATGTTCTGAGAGATTTTGAAGATTCGGATATTATCAGAGCTGGAGGTTCCAAAAATGCTGAGGAAGATAAAAAACTGGTAGAAACAGAGCTGGAATTGGCTGATTTGGACAAGGTAGATAAATTATCTAAAAAACCTGTCCTTTATGTTTACAATGTTTCAGAAAGTGAATACGCAGACAAGCTGCGAGATCCTTCGCTAATCACTCAGGATGACAAATTAGTCATTTGCGCAAAACTGGAGGAGGAGTTGGCAGATCTAAATGAAACAGAAAGAATTCAGTATCTGAAAGAGCTGGGGATTGAGGAGACTGGGTTAGAAAGACTAATTAAAAAAGCCTATTCTTTATTGGGTTTAATTTCGTTTTTAACAGCCGGGAAAAAAGAAGTAAGAGCTTGGACCGTGAAATCCGGCACTAAAGCCCCACAAGCTGCCGCAGTAATCCATACTGATTTTGAAAAAAAATTTATCAGGGCAGAAGTGGTGGAATATGAGAAACTAATAGAAGCCGGTTCTCATGTTTCAGCAAAATCTAAAGGTTGGGTCAGAACTGAAGGAAAAGATTATATAATGCAGGATGGAGATGTGGTGGAATTTTTGATAGGAAGTTAATTTTTCACTCTTGCAGACTTTCAAACAGATTCGTTTGTCTTCCTATTAGAGCTAGATATCCAATATAAGCAATCATTTTCAATTCCTTCCTTCATACACTGATCGATGATAGAGTTTACCAGGTCGTAAAGATTTTTATAATTCATATCATCCCGGACAACTCCTCCTTTGGCTTTTTGTCTTTTTACATAAATATTATACAGTGCATCTAATCCAGACTGAAGCACGGCTTGTGTAATACCAAAGTGAAATTGCATCAGTTTTTGTATACTTATGTGTTCTGTACTAGCAAATCTTGTCAATTCTTGAAGGATTGGGATAAGTTCTCGTAAATGTTGAATGTTTATTTTTTTTAAATTTTCAGTTTTGTTTGCAGTTTCAGATTTTTCTCCAATAACAAATTTAAGCCATGGGTGACTCTCCCCAAATGTATTTAAGGCGAGAGCAGAGGTTTTATCTGGGGATTCGGATGCTCCATTGTTTTTTTTTGCGAATACCCATACTGCTAAAGCCAATGCGCCTTGTGCATTTAATACAACAGAAGATATTCCATCAACAGATATATTTATACCAAAAGGTGAATGATTGGCTATATCAAATATGTACCTTCTAAAGTTGGAGTCAGGTTGATTAACTAATACACGACGTATACTACTCGCTACTTCAGCTAAAGTTAAAGAATCACCGGGGGTGATTAATTCACGGACGTTTGATAGAGCGCCATGTAATAATGCATCTTTAGATCGTAATATCCGGATTTCTTCGTCTAAGTTATCCGAACTTTTTGGATCAAATAGATCAATATCTCCCTCAACTGTGGGAATAAGTCTATCCAAAAGCGGATGATTTATCTGCCCAAATCTTCCAACTGTTTTGGCGATAACGTCTACATATTGAACAGTTTGTATATCAGGGTAAGCTTGAAGAATGTTCTGTCTTGTAAGTGCCAGGGCATATACAAGCAAAGCTGCTTCTTGATCATAATGGAGAGTCTGTCTTCCGTTATCGCCCTTCGAAAACTCACTTACAAGATGGCTTGTTAATCCCCGAAATGCCTGGGGAGGTATTGCTACTATCCCTGTGATATTGTTTACGATTGCTCTCAATTCCTCTACGGAAACTGGATGCCTAACTTCTTTGACAATAACAGGAACAGAATTTACTAAAGGTTGCCTAAGCCCTCCGTAAGAAACAGCTTTTGCCATTCCAGTAAGATCATTGATTATTGCTTCTGCTGATAAAGTCGCATATAAAGCCTCATGATTTGACATATAGGGTGCAATTATAGATAACCTTCTTTAGGATTTCAATCTGGCGTGGTATAAGTTGAGTTTTTAGTGGGAACTTAGGTTCTCATGAACTTTTCTTAATAAGAGATTAAAAATTTTCTAAGGCGAGACTTTCCCTCATATACACTAGCCTGTTGGCTTAATGCCTTTTTTTCTCCAACAATAGAATTTCTGGTAGATTTTTGTGCGTTTAATAGAACATCTAATTCCTGTCTTGCCTCATCTAAACCAGAGATTTCTGTAAGAGTTGAATAATATGCATGAGGATCTTCGGATGCCTCAAAAGCAGCAGCTAATTTTTGACAATCACCACAGGCTTCATGAAATAAGCATTGGACTAAGGCATCTTTGAGGGTGAATGGTTTAGCTAACTGATCTACTATCCCTATCTGTTCTCCCAGAGTCTCGAGCACGACTTTCATATTATCAGGTCCATAGGCTCTTATAAGCATTTCACTTAAGGCTATCTTTTCGGCACTCATATTATTTAGTATAACATTATATCACATACAACCTATAGTATCAATAGACTAGTTAAGTTACAAACTTTAGCATAAATTATTGAATATTGCAAAAAAGATGGTACAATACCACAAATGAATTCATATTATTTAACCTTGGTACTAAAACCAGGAATGGAAGAAAAGGAGAGAAAAACTCTTTTAGACTCCATGGTTAAAAAATTAGTGGGTGAAGAAGGAAAAGTAGCTAAGGAGGATTTATGGGGGGAAAGAGATTTAGCATATCCAATAAATAAACAAAATAAAGGTTTCTATGCCCATTTTGAATTGGCGGCTGATCCTAAAAATGCCAAAGGTCTTGACAAAATATTAAAGTTGGAAGAAGATGTACTTCGGTATTTGTTAATAAGGGCGAAGTGATAGGTGAAAAGCAGCACTAATCACTATATTTATGGCTTCGAGATCTTGGAATAGAGTAGAATTAATAGGTAATTTAACCAGAGACCCAGAACTTCGATATACCCCCAATGGCGCTGCTGTTTGTACTTTTGGTATAGCTACCAACCGCACTTATGTTTCTGAGGGTGAAAGAAAAGAAGAAGTTGATTTTCACCGCTTGGTGGCTTGGAATAAATTGGCTGAGCTTTGTAATCAGTTACTGAAAAAAGGTAACAGAGTATTTATTTCCGGTAGACTTCAAACCAGACAATGGGAAGGTCAAGATGGTCAGAGTAGGCAAGTAACAGAGATTGTGATTGAGGATATGATTTTACTTACTCCTAAAACAGTTACTGAGGAGGCCGTTCCTCTCCCGGAAGAATTCCCAGTTAGCAAACCATCCGCAGTGAAAGAAGAGATAGCTGAACAAAAAATTGAGGAGCCAAAAGTAGAAGAAGAGAGCAGTAAAAAGGCTCAGGAAGAGGAAAAGAAAGAGCCAGAGAAGCCAAAATCAACTAAGGCCGAGTCAGACTTGGCTAAGGCCGAGTCAGCTGATAAAACGCTACCTCAAGAAGATGTTGATGATTTGCCGTTTTAGGTCCCATCCTGTATAATTGCCCCCTATGGCAACAAAAAAAACTATTACCAAAAAGGTTATTTCCCAGCCGAAAGAGTCTGATGAAGACCTAAAAGAAGAACCACAAAAAGAGGTAGTTCAAAAAAAATCCACTCAAAGGTGTATTTTCTGTAGGGATAACAGTAAACCTAAGTTTACCGATGTAGCAACTTTAAAAAAATTTATCTCTGATCGCTCAAGGATTATACCAAGAGCAAAAAGCGGCATCTGCAGTAAGCACCAAAGGGTGTTAACCAAGCAAATCAAATATGCCCGTCACCTCTCTCTTCTTCCTTTTAGTCCCCAAGTATAGCTAGATTATTCAACGGGTGGTAAACTTAAGATATGAGTGTTGCCATTGGTCTTTTTGACTCATTTGATAATCTTGATCAAATAGAGAGTGCACAGATTGCCAGGTGGCTGGCCCTACCCCCCTCGGAATTTTATTTAAAAAATTATCTGGCCAATAAGATTTTATATCCTCAAACTGTACCGATTTCCGCCTCTGATATTAAAATTGATCTGGCTATTTTAAGAGAGGCTCTCAGAATAAACTCTCAAACAGCATCCCAGAAAGAGAGCCCCATGCTGGGGGAGAATCCCTTTATTAATTTGACTCTGAGAAAAATTCTTATTCCCAAAAGATTCCTTAAATTCATGCCGGATCTTATTACCCTAAGTTGGGCCTTTATAGATGGACTGCTTTTGGAAAGAAAAAGAGAAGATTTTTTTTCAGATATCTGGACAGTTGTTCTAACCTCGGATATAGATGAAGTGGTTGGCTCAATTATTTTACCGCAATTTAGTGATAAAGGGGGCCTGGTCAAAATTACTCTTTTGGGAAATGAATATCAAGTAAAAGCAGGCAGTCTAACAGTGATTCCCTGCCCCAGTCAAAAATGTCAACTGGATTTTAGGTTCATCCAGGGAAAAATTTTGGATAAAGAAGATATTGCCATTGAAGTCTACGGAGGCAAATTAGGTTTAATGATAGACGGGAGGCGGACGTGAAAATTTTGGTTAGATCAAGATTAAGGGTGGAAAAAGATGTCATAGTGAGGATCGCCCGATCTTTAAGAGGAAGAGGTAATTTCAGTGTAAAGGTAGGGCAAGAGGTTCATCCGGATGAAATAATTGGTTCCTCCGAGGTGTCCATTGGATTTAGAACTATGAATTTAGCTGCCCTTTTATCAATTTCTCCTCAAGATATAAAGAAATATTTAAAAAAAACTCTGGGTCAGAGAATTTATAAGGGGGAACTATTGGCTTTTAAACCTAATTTTCTATTTATGGATAAAAAGTATGTCACTGCCCCGACTGATGGAATCCTGGATTATATAAATGAAAAAAACGGTGAAATCCGCCTGACTTTACTTCCCAGGAGAGTTAATCTGCCGGCCGGAGTATATGGGGTAGTGGAAAAAATCGATGAGAATAATAACCAGGCGATCATCAGAACTCAGGTAACCAAAATTTACGGTATTTTTGGAACAGGCAGAGTGAGAGAGGGATTTTTATATAAAATCACGAGTAGAGACGGTATCTTAACGCATACTGCCGTATCCCCCAAGTTTGAGGATAATATCTTGATAGGAGGAAGTCTGGTCACCAAAGAAGCTGTTACTTCCAGTATCTCTGCGGGAGTAAATGGTATTGTAGTGGGAGGAATCAGTGCAGATGATTATAAAAGTATGGTAGGAAGGATTATCTTCCCTAAAAAGATGGAAAATGATATTGGCATTGCGGTAGTTATAACAGAGGGGTTTGGATCAATTCCTATGGGGGAAGGCATTTTTGATGCATTATCTCAACATGAAGGCAAATTTGCAGTTGTTGATGGAAATCGAGCCACCATTAGTTTGCCTTCCTTTTCCTCTTCGTGTATGATAAAGATCCGAAGAACAAGTCTCGCTGAAGAGCCAATATCAACCTCATATTTGGGGGTGGAAGAAAGCGAGCCTAAAGGAGTTGAGTTAAGGATTGGTAGTGGAGTAAGGGTGATAGGTAGTTCATTTACCGGGGAGATGGGAAAGGTAGTATTTATTGATCAGAATGAAGCTCTGATGCCATCCGGAATCAGAGCTTATATGGTAACTGTGGAGACTAAACGCCGAAAAATCCAGGTCCCCAGTACTAATTTGGAAGCGATATGAAAGAGTTTTTAAGAAAAATTAATTTGCGTCAAATACTAATATTAATTTTGGTTTTTATTTTGGGTTGGCAATTGGGCCATAGAGAGCTAGACCTTAGATGGAAAAATTACCAACCAGCTTTAACCATCGAAAATAAAGAACCAGTAAGTAATGTCAATGTGGACTTCTCCCTTTTTTGGAAAACCTGGGATTTAGTCTCCCGGACTCATTTGGAAAAAAGCTCAATTGATCCCCAAAAACTTTTTTACGGGGCTATCTCCGGTATGGTTTCAGCAATTGGTGATCCTTATACTGTTTTTTTGCCTCCTGAGGAGCAAAAAAGTTCCAAAGAAGATTTAAACGGAGCTTTTGAGGGGGTGGGAATTCAGCTGGGATTCAACAAAGATAAGAGACTCGTGGTAATTGCCCCTTTGGATGGCACACCTGCTAAGCAAGCCGGTGTTAAAGCAGAAGATATCATCATCAAAATAGATGATGAAGATACTATTAATATGACTTTGCCGGAGGCAGTCAAGCTTATTCGGGGACCCAAGGGTTCGAAAGTGGTGCTAACTATCATAAGGGATGGTGATGAAGAGCCAAAGGATTTTGAGCTGACAAGAGACACAATTTTAGTAAAAAGTGTGGAGGTAGAGTATAAATTGACTGAAAATAATAAAAATATTGCCATTATCAAATTGTCCAGATTTGCCGAGAGAACCAAACAAGAGTGGGAAGAGGGAGTGGCAGATATTTTGGATAATAATCCTGACGGGTTAATCCTGGATTTGAGAAATAATCCGGGAGGATTTTTGGAAGGGGCTGTTTTTATTGGCTCCGAATTCTTGAAGGATGGAAATGTAGTTTTACAAGAAGATAGTGAAGGGAAAAGAATTAATTTTCCGGTGGAAAGAGGGGGAAAATTAACTGAAATTGAGATGGTGGCCTTGATTAATAAAGGTTCTGCTTCTGCATCGGAAATTGTGGCTGGAGCTTTACAAGATAGGAAAAGAGCTCAACTTGTGGGGGTAAAATCTTTTGGCAAAGGCACTATCCAGGAGGCGCAGGATTTAGAAGGTGGAACAGGTATCCATATCACCGTGGCCAAATGGCTCACCCCAAATGGCAGATGGGTTAATGATACTGAAGGCTTTGAGCCTGATGTTGTAATTGAGGAAGACAAAGATAATCCGGACAATGATTTGCAGCTTTTAAAAGCATTGGAACTTTTAGAATAATATGAATGAAGAGATGAGAAGATTTCCCAAACTTGATTTAGGAATGATCCTTCTGGTGGTGGCCGCGGGAATCTTGGTGGCGGTAGCTGTCTATCAGGCTCAAATCAGGGGACTAATTCCTTCAACCGGCCTTAGTTTGCCTCAGCCCCAGCTGACTCAACAAACTAAGACCATTGTTCAAGAAGAAAATGCAGTAATTGCTGTTTCTGAGGAAGCATCGCCATCGGTTGTGGCAATTGGTGTATCTAGGCGTGTGTTTAACCCTTTTGATCCATTCGCTATTCCTCAGAGAGAGGATTCCACTATTGGAACCGGGTTTGTAGTATCTGATAATGGCATTATTGTTACCAACAAACATGTAGTTTCAGATGAAGGAGAATATTCTGTGGTTACTCGTGACGAACAAAAATATGATGTGGTTAAGATCTACCGTGATCCGATTTTGGATTTGGCTATTGTGCAAATTGATGCCAAAGATTTGCCTACTCTGGAGATGGGTGATTCTTCAAAATTAAAGGTGGGCCAAACCGTCATAGCCATTGGCAATGCCTTGGGCCAATTTACCAATACTGTCACTACAGGTGTGGTTTCTGGTCTAGGTAGACGAGTGGTGGCAGGAGATCCTTTCTCAGGTGCGGCGGAAAGCTTAGATAATCTGATTCAAACTGATGCGGCCATTAACCCGGGAAATTCCGGCGGCCCCCTTCTTAATTCAGCCGGCCAGGTCATTGGAGTTAATGTGGCAACTACCGAGGGTGCCCAAAATATTGGTTTTGCCATCCCCATAAATGCGGTTAGAGAAATTATTGATGAATTTGTGGCCAAAGGAGTTGTATCCAGACCTTTCCTGGGTATCAGGTACAGATTTATTTCCAGGGATTTGGCTATTTTAAATGAAATTCCTCAAGGTATTTTTATCCAAGAGGTGGTTTTGGATGGTCCGGCAGATCAGGCTGGAGTTATAGATGGGGATATTATTACTAAGATAAACGGGAAGTCTATTGATAATCAAAATAAAGTTTCTGAGATAGTGTCAAAAAGCAGTATCGGGCAGAGGTTAGAATTGGAAGTCTGGCGCGATGGGGAAATATTAAGTATTATAGCTATAATGGGTGATTTGCCTTCAGAATAAGGATAAAGTCTAGATTTAACGATCTCTTAGCCAACTATTCAATGCTTCATGATATTCTTGAGGATACTTAGCTAACTCGTTCAACTCCTGCAACTTTTCTTCATGAGACATATTATGATTAATCGGAGGTTCAACCAATTCTGGTTTTTTTACCTCATTTAACTTTGGTTTAAATTTTCCAGCTAATCTTTCCAGTAAGCTCATAGTTTTATTATACCATATTTTGTCTAATTATCAGAATTCTCTGTTTTTGAGCCAAGTCTGTTTTAATTTCTACTTTTGATTTTGGAAAATATTTTTGAGCTTCACTGACAGCTAATTCTCCATGAGTATAATCAATTTCACCAACTATTAGTTTAGGCTTTAACTTTAACTTTGAGATTTGCTGGAATAGCTTCCTGTAAAGATCAAAGCCATCTTCCCCGCCATCTAAAGCAATATGCGGCTCAAAATCTTTTACAGAAGAATCTAGATAAAAGATTCTCTGGGTTGGAATGTAGGGAAGATTGGTTACAATAACCATATCCTTGTCATTGCGAGCCCGAAGGGCGCGGCAATCTAATAAATTGCTTTGCATAAACTCAATTTTATCTTCTACTCCATGTAGTTTGGCATTTTGCCCGGCCACTTTAAGGGCTTTTTCTGAAATATCCGTGCCAATAATTTTTACGTTTGGGGCGTTTTTAGCAATGGAGATGGTAATATTGCCGGTGCCTGTGCCAATATCAATTAGGGTATAGGGTTTAGGGTATAAGGTATAGAAATCAAGAACCTCATCAACAAGCAGTTCTGTTTCCGGGCGGGGAATCAGGACATCTGGTGTAACTTTAAATTTTAATTTATAAAATTCTACCCAGCCTTTTATATATTGTTTAGGTTTGTTGAAGAGTTTGGATGATTGGTCCGATTTCACCTTCCATAATCCTTTCCAAATTATGCCAAGATTTGCCTATTCTATGATCAGTTACTCTATTTTGGGGGAAATTGTATGTTCTTATTTTTTCTGATCTTTCACCTGTGCCAACCTGAGTTGTTCTTTGAGCGCCAATATCACCCACCCTTTGCTTAAGTTCCATTTCCCAAAGTTTGGCTCTCAAAAGAGACATGGCATTTTCCCTGTTTTGAAGCTGGGATCTTTCAGTTTGGGCTGTAACTGTAATACCTGTGGGTTTATGTTTTAATCTGACTGCTGTGGATACTTTATTCACATTTTGTCCTCCGGCTCCACCTGATCTGAAAGCCTCAAATTCTATCTCTGAGGGGTTGATATTAATTTTGGTGCTACTTACTTGAGGCAGAACTGCCACAGTGGCAGTGGATGTATGAATCCTGCCGGAAGATTCGGTTTGCGGAACCCTTTGGACCCTGTGGACTCCAGATTCATATTTGAGCAGGTTATATACTTTAGATCCGGTAATTTTTGTAACTGCTTCTTTAATCTGGCCAATTTTACCCTCAGATCTGTCCAGCTCTTCAACCCTCCATTTGTTATTTTGGGAAAAACGTGTGTACATACGCAATAGATCTCCCGCAAAGATGCCGGCCTCATCTCCTCCGGCTGCTGATCTTATCTCCAAAATAGCCACATTGGGGTTAATCCCATCAGCAGTTGGTTTGTCGGTAGAAGAACTCAATTCCTCTTTTTGTTTTTCCAGCTCAACGATCTCGATCCTTGCTAATTCAGCAAGTTCCGGATCATCTAAAAGATTTTTTAGCTCTTCTATTTTTTGATCTATTTGCAATAATTGTTGTTTAAGGTAATCCATGGTTTTAATAGCCATCAGCTGTCAGTCATCAGTCGTCAGACATATTAATTATATAGTCTGAGAGCTGAAAGCTGAAGACTGAAAGCTATCTAAGAAGCTGCTTGTTTTCTAGCCTGCATCAGGAGATCTTTAAGAGAAGGTCTTTCCTTTTTTCGCTCCACAATTTTAGATTTTCTTATTTCCAGAATCTTGGCTCTTTCCTGCTGTTTTTGTTTGGACACTTCAACCTTTTTGACAAATCTATCTACCTGACCCAAAGTATCAACAAACCTTTGCTGACCAGTATAAAGAGGGTGGCAATTGTAACAAATCTCCACATGAATTTCCGGCATGGTTGAGCCGGTGATAAATGTATTGCCGCAAGCACACACAACTTTGGCTTCCGGATACCAATTAGGATGAATATCTGCTTTCATATGGACATATTATAATTGTAACCTGAAGATAAATCAAACCCGGTGAATTTTGTGGCGGTGGTGAGCCTCTTTAGCTAATGTTCCCAGGTATACCCCTAAAACTATAATGGCTGATCCAAATAAGAATGGAGGAGTAATTTTTTCTCCTAAAATTAAAACTGCTAAAAAAGAGGCAATAAATGGCTCAATGTATTGGAAAAGATCAGCCTTGTTAACAGATGTTTTGGCAAGCCCCCATTCAAACAAAAAGTAAGCGGAAATTGATGATAGAAGCGTCATAAAGGCCAGTCCCAGAAGACCGATTAAGCTGATGTTGCCGGGCCAGGCAGGATTCTGGAAATATTCCCTTGCTGCCGGAATAAAAAAAGTCACCACACCTACCATAAAAGCCACTGCAGTGACGCTGAGAGAAGGGTATTTTTTTAAAAGCCCTCTGGAGATGATTGCTCCAATAATCCAGAATGTGGAAGCCAAGATTATTAAAATATTGCCGACAAGAATTGTGGGCGAATAAATCCCCAGAATAAGTTGTGGTACCTCAATAATGATTAATGCTCCCAAAAGCCCCACTAAAATACCAACTAAATTTATTAAATATATTTTTTCTTTTAAGAAAAACCAACCCAAAAGAACGCTTAAAGCCGGGATAATCAACGTTAAAACAGAAGCATTAATGGCGGAAGTTCTTATCATTCCTTCAAAAAAGAAAGTGATATTTAAGGTGACAATCAAAATCCCCACAGCTATAAAACGGGGAATATCTTTTTTGGCAATGGGGATTTTTTTTGTTTGAGAGAGAAAAAAGGGAGCTAAAAATAAAGAGGCCAAAGCAAAACGTAAAAAAGCCAGACTCATAGGTGGAAATTCCTCCAAGGTGATTTTAACTACCACAAAATTAACTCCCCAAATCAGATGTGCAATAATTAAAGCCAGGTACGGCAGGGGTTTGGATAAAATTGCTGATGTCATTCCGAGCGTAGCGAGGAATCTCTAGATTCATTCTAGAACAAGTCTAGAGATCCTTCACTATGTTCAGGATGACACTTTTAGCGCCCATTAGTCAAGTGAAGATAAAATTTCCAAAAGGCGGTCTAATCCAAATGAAAATCCCACTGCCGGAAAATCTTTTTTTGCGAACATGCCAATCAATTTGTCGTATCTACCTCCACCACCGACTGACAAAGAAGTGGGACTGTTATCCAGTTTAAGCTCAAAAATGCTACCTGTGTAATAATCCAAACCGCGGGCTAATGTGGAATCAAATTTAAAATCTACATCCATTTTTAAACTATATTTTTCTTGTAAGAAATTAAAAATTTGCTCCAGATTTTGGGTGGGCTTTTGTGATCTGATTTTAGTAATTGTTTCCTGGGCCGATGCTTCTATCATGCCAGAAGCCACCAGCTCTTGAGCAACTCCTTCTTCACCAATTTTACTGATCTTATCAATTGCCCGGACAACTTCTATTGGAAGATCACTAAAGTTTACTCTGTCATTTAAAAGCATGGTTGTCTCCTTAAAACCTAAAGCTTTCATGCAATTAATGGTTACTGCCACAATCAAAGCATCTTCTTCCGCACCTGATGATCCCACAGAGTCAAAATCAAGTTGAGTAAACTCCCGAAATCTGCCTTTTTGTGGATTTTCACCTCTAAAAACCTGACCAATCTGATATCTTCTAAACGGCAGTGGGGGATTGTAAGTGGCCACATATCTGGCCAATGGCACTGTCAGATCATAGCGCAAGGCCAGTTTTCTGCCGCCCCTGTCTGTGAATTTATAAATTAAGCGTTCTTCCTCCCCGTATTTTCCCTCCAGAGTTTCGGCAAATTCAATGGTGGGGGTTTCAATTGGTTCAAAGCCACTATCTTCCAGGACGCCCACAATTTTATTTATGGTCTCGCGTCTCCTTTTAGCCAATTCAGGTTTAATATCCCTAAATCCTTTTGGTGTTGGCGGTGCCTTAATCATATGTTTCTTTTCTTTTGATTCTTTTGGTTTAATTCTTCAATAATCATCTTATCGGTAACATTTACACCCTTATTTTTCGCCACACGAAAAGCCGCCTGCATATATTCATCTTCAGGTATTGGTGTAAAACCGGTTTCTGAATTCGGATCCTGAACATAATAATAACTACTCATAATATCTTGATTATACCTTTCTTGTCATTCCTGCGAAAGCAGGAATTTATAAATGTGGATAATATGATAGTCTTATCTTAGTGATAAGTTTTACTGATAAACAAATAGAGAAATTATCAGATCTTTTTATGGATTTAGCTAAAGGATTATTTTTGGCGGGATTTACTTTACAAATTGTGAGGGAAGTAGATATTTTGGCATTGTTGAAATATATAGCCGGTGGTATAATATTTGCATATTCCTCATTACGCTTATTAAAGAAAAGGAGTTAAGATTATGAATTCTACAGAGGCGATAAATATGATTCCAAATATAGCATTGTTAGTGTTGCTGTTTGTGGAGATTTTAGTTTTTGGAATACCTAATTTACAAATTAAGAAACTTTCAAAATTAAGGAAGAGTAATTAAAATGAACCAGGAAACTATTGTGAAATTTCTCAGTAGCAATGAGTTATTTGTAGTATTGGCTATCCTTACGTTAGCTATTTTAATTTTTGCCAAGTCACAAAAATCTTCAAGAACTTCTAAAAGATAACTCTTATGGTAAAAAGTGCAATTATTTTGGCTGGAGGAAAAGGGGAAAGGTTAAGACCATATACCAATGACAGGCCAAAACCCATGGTGGAAGTAGCTGGGAAACCAATCCTGGCATATCAGCTAATGCAGCTTAAAGAAGCTGGCATAAAAAGAGTAGTTTTTGCCTGCAGCTATCACAGAGAAGTGCTGCAGGAACATTTTAAAAATAATAATGATTATGGAATCCAGGCAACCTTTTCTATAGAAGAAATTCCTCTGGGACGGGGCGGGGGTATTAAAAAAGCCATGAAAATGCTGGAGGAAGGTTGGGAAGATGTACTGGTTTTAAATGGAGATAATCTTTGGAAATTGGATCTTCAAGGGATGATAGATAAGCACAATGAAAGAAAAGCTATAGCCACCATTGCCGTGGTACCACTAAGAAGTCCTTACGGGGTAGTGGAATTTAACAACAAAGATGAAATTTTAGGTTTTCAGGAAAAACCACTTCTACCTCACTGGATTAATCCGGGCATCTATATTTTTTCCAAAGAAATAGAACCTCTTTTGCCTGATGAAGGAGATCATGAGATAGAAACTTTCCCTAAACTGCCAGCTAATAGATTCATTGTTTTTAAAAGTACCGATTATTGGAGAGGAGTAGATACGGTCAAAGATTTAACTGAGGCGGAAAAAGAAGTCACAGAAATTTTTGCGCCTTAATCTATTCTGATTCATCCTCCACGATTTGGCTGGTTGGTGAAGCCTCTTTGTTGGGTTTTAAGATACCGCCTGTTTTAATAACATATAGAAACTCTGCCTCAAAAACGTCATTTTCATTATAATTTCCAGTTAAAATAACAAAATTATTTACCTTAAAATCCTCATCCCCACTATATGAGACAGCAATATTTTTAGACTGATTATTTTTTAAAGTGATTAGTTTATCGGAGATGGAAATTATCTGTCCCCAGACAAATTCCTTTTTTGGCGCTGGCTCAGGATATAGCACTATTTTTTTGGCAGTCAATACTTGGGTATCATCAATATCTCCGAGTGCAGCAATATAATCTTCTGTCTCAAGTGTTTTTAGGGAAACATTTCTCACCCCTTTGACCTCACTTTCAAAAACAGTGTCCTCATTAATATTGATCACTTTAGGGTCAGTATCTGTGGCTAGAGTTATGGTAGTTTCAGATTTAGCCTTGATGGTGCCAATATAGGCTTTATCCGTCAGCTTTTTATCCACTGCACCCTTTAGCTTAGCTGCTTTAGAGGCAATCTCCTTTTTAAGCTCATCCAGTTTGGACTGGATAGAAGCTGAAGGAGTGGAGTCCGCTGCATAAATAGGTGACAGGGTACAGGTTACAGTGGACAGTAAAAAAAATAATAAACTGTAACCTAAAACCTGAAACCTGTAACCTCTCTTCATATCTTCTCCTTTGAATAATATACCGTTCTCTCGATACTTCTCATTTCTCCCACTTCATCAAACACAGCTACGCTTATCCTGTTAATTCCTTCATCAAGATCTAAAGTGAAAGAAAAACTGCCATCGGATCTTGACTCAATGACTTGATCATCGCTGTCTGTGGAAATTAAAACTTCAGTATTTGGTTTAGTTTTTCCAGATATTAGAATGGAAGATTCAAAGGTTAAGGTATTATCATCCGGCTCATCCAAGTCAATCCGCAAAGTTTTGGGAACCGTGGTGACCGGACCTACATTTAAGGAATATTTATTTTGGGGTTGATATTCTATATATAATACATAATAGAGCCAAAAAGCAAAGATCAGCCCAGCAATGATGATAATAATTTGCGATAAAACAAAATATTTAGGGGGAAGTTTTTGAGTTAATTTAAACATCTAAAGTATTTTAACATATTGTCTAGATATTACTTTTTTGTTAGGATAACAGACGAAAGAAAGTCCAAAATAATATGGATATATACTGGTTAGGACAAGCCTGCTTTAAACTTAAAGGCAAAAACACCACTATTCTAATAGATCCTTATGATTCAGATTTTACCGGATTAAAACTGCCTAAAGATTTAACCTCAGATGCGGTTTTATCCACTCATAATCATCAAGATCATAACAACACAGAGAGCATAAAAAATGCCCAAGGGGAAGAGGTGATGGTTTTTACTAACCCTGGCGAATATGAGGTGGGGGGAGTGATTATTACCGGGATACCCTCATACCATGATAATAGTCAGGGGTCTGAAAGAGGTTTAAATACTATTTTTCGGATTAATCTAGAAAGGTTAGATATCGTTCATCTGGGGGATTTAGGTCAGTCCAGACTGACTGAGGAACAAGTTGCCCGGATTGGACAGACAGATATTTTACTTATTCCGGTGGGTTCAATATTTACCATCGACGGCAAACAGGCTGCCGAGATTGTCTCGCAACTGGAGCCAAAAATTATTATCCCCATGCATTATAAGCCAAGCTTGCCGTCTGGCGACGGTAAAATAGATGGATTAAAGTTTGAGTTAGAGGGTGTGGAAAAATTCTTAAAAGAGATGGGGGCAGAAGGGGCAGTAGCGCAACCTAAGCTGTCAATTACTAAAGAAAAACTGCCGGAAGAACCACAAGTGATTTTGCTTGCAAAATCATCCTGAGCGAAGTCGTACATTCGGTAAACTCAGTACGACACTGAGTGAAATCGAAGTGTCGAAGGATCTATTATGGCACAAGTAACCAAAATTCCTCCACAAAATTTAGATGCCGAACAATCCCTACTGGGGGCGCTTTTAATTGACAAAGATGCCATAGTTAGAATCTCCGAGATTTTAAGATCACATGATTTTTATCGAAGTGAGCAACATGGCGCCATCTTTAGCGCCATCCAAAATTTGTTTGAACAAAGGGAGCCCATTGATTTGGTTACCGTTACAGAAGAGCTTAAAAGACAGGGATTTTATGATAAAGTGGGAGGATCTGCCTATTTGACTACTCTGGTTAATATTGTGCCAACCTCAGCCCATATTGAGCATTATGCCAGAATTATTAAAGAGCATGCCATCAGAAGATCTTTAATTACCCAGGCAACTCATTTAATTGAAAAAGCTTATGATGAATCTCAAACTGTGGAGGATATCTTGGATAATGCCGAAGTAGGCATATTTTCGCTTTCTCAGCAAAATGTCAATCGCGATTTTATCCCCATCAAAGATGCTCTGACTGAATCTTTTGACCGGCTTGATGAACTGCAGAAAACCTCCGGAAAACTAAGGGGAGTACCCACCGGTTTTAAAGATCTGGATAGTAAGCTGGCCGGGATGCAGAATTCAAATTTACTAATTTTGGCCTCACGTCCTGGTCAAGGTAAAACTTCCATGGCTTTAAATATCGCTCAATATGTGGCAGTTTCGGCAGGATTGCCGGTGGGTATCTTTTCTCTGGAGATGAGTCAGGAAGAACTGGTGGATCGGTTGCTGGTGGCTCAAGCAGACATTGATGCGTGGAGATTAAAAACCGGCAGGCTGGATGAGAAAGATTTTGATAAACTGGCACTTAGTATGGGGGAGCTGGCGGAAGCTCCCATTTTTATTGATGATACCCCGGGAATTTCCATTTCTGAGATGAGAACCAAGGCCAGAAGATTACAAGTAGAGCATGGTTTAAAATTCTTAATTGTAGATTATCTTCAGCTGGTTAGAGGTAGAAACCTGGAAAACCGGGTGCAGGAAGTATCTGAGATCTCCCAGCAGCTGAAAAATTTAGCCAGGGAATTAAAGATTCCGGTTTTGGCCATTTCCCAACTTTCCCGGGCTGTTGAACAAAGGGGAAGTAGAAGGCCGCAACTGGCTGATTTAAGGGAATCCGGGGCCATTGAACAGGATGCGGATGTAGTGATGTTTCTTTGGAGGGAAGATCTGGAAAGACCGGAGATGGTCACTCTTGATATCCAAAAACACAGGAATGGTCCCACAGGAGAAATTCAGTTGATATTCAGAGCAGATCGGACCAAATTTTACGGAATGGAGAAGCATAGGGGTAGGCCTGCCAAAGAAGAATCTCAAGAAGAGACAGCAGCCGCTGCCTGAAGCAGTTTATTCTTACAAAAATCCTTGATTTTCATTTTATATTCTGCCAGAGAATTATTATTTTCCAGTTCTATATCAGCCTCTTTTCCCAAATGTGGGATATCTTTTTCTCTGATATTTCCTTCTTCCAAAAGAAATTGTTCAAAAGTTAGACCAGCTTCGCCTACTTTTTCTGATCTTTTTCTTAGCCTTTTGAATCTTAATTTTTGCTCTGCTGTAATGTAAAGGATTAGACTATTTGGCATTTTTTTGACTAAATTCATTTCAGATTTTTTTCTGATGCCGTCAAAAATAACAATATCAGAATGATTATCTTCTGCCGAAAATTTGGCAGCATGAGCCAAACTTGTTTGTCCAAAAGTATTATTCATAATGAAAGCCAATTTTTGCTCATTAGCCCGGCTAATAGGAATATCCCAAAGGATTAAAGTTTGGGCCAAAATGTCCGAGATTCTGATTTGGCGGATATTCAGGTTGGGAAGTATAGCCTTTAAAAAATTAACAAAGGTTTGTTTCCCGGATCCTTTTTCACCAACTAAACCAATAACTAGTTTCATGATAGGGTGGCCAGGGAGAGAGTCGAACTCTCACGAGGTTGCCCTCAATAGTTTTTGAGACTATCCTGTCTACCATTCCAGCACCTGGCCATTATGTCAGCTTAGCTTGAATTATATCAGAGATTTAGGGTAAACTCGACCATATGCAAAACACACACAGACTTCCAACTCATGTTAGGCCTGAGAGATATAAAATTATGCTCAGGCCTGATTTAGAACAATTTAGCTTTGAGGGGGAAGAGATAATTTATCTTGTTTTGGAAAAGGCAACAAATGAGATAACTTTGCACTCCATGGAGTTGGAAATTGAAAGCGCAGAGTGGATCCATAAAACAGATGAAACATGGGCCGGAAAAATTGCATATGATACAAAATCTGAAACTGCCACATTTACTTTTCCTAAAGTTATGGAAAAAGGCAAAGGGGAGTTGAGACTTAAATTTAAGGGAATTTTAAATGATAAGATGCGCGGGTTTTACCGCAGTAAATATGTCCTGGATAGTATCGATAAACATCTGGCCACTACTCAATTTGAATCAACAGATGCCAGACGCGCTTTTCCTTGTTTTGATGAGCCTGCCCAAAAGGCTATTTTTGACGTGACTTTAATGGTTCCTTCCCAAACTGTGGCTATCTCCAACACAGTAGAGTCTGTGGTTAAGGAGCATGAGTCCGGTCTAAAAATTGTGGAATTTGAACCAACGCCAAAAATGTCCACTTATCTTTTGGCTTTTATTGTGGGGGATTTTGAATATTTGGAGGGTAAAATGAAAAACGGCAAATTAGTGAGGGTTTTTACCACCCTAGGAAAGAAAGAGCAGGGCAGGTTTGCTCTGGATGTGGCTATCAAGTGCATGGATTTTTATGAGGATTATTTTGGGATTGACTATCCTTTGCCGCTTTTGGATCTGATAGCCATTCCGGATTTTGCAGCAGGAGCCATGGAAAATTGGGGAGCAGTAACTTACCGTGAGTCAACTATTTTAGTGGAGGAAGAAAAATCATCTATTGGTAATAAACAGTGGGTGGCCATGGTGGTTGCCCATGAGCTGGCCCACCAGTGGTTTGGTAATTTAGTGACCATGGAATGGTGGACACACCTTTGGTTAAATGAGGGTTTTGCTTCCTTTATAGAGTATCTTGCCATTGATCATATATACCCTGAGTGGGATATCTGGACCCAATTTGTCTCATCTGAGATGGGTACAGCATATAGTTTGGATGCGCTTGCTAATACTCATCCTATTGAGGTAGAGGTGGGACATCCGGCTCAGATTAGTGAAATTTTTGATAAGGTCTCTTATTCTAAAGGAGCTTCAATTCTGAGAATGTTGCATGAATATTTGGGGCCGGAAATTTTCCAAAAAGGATTACAGCATTATTTGAAAAAGCACTCTTATGGTAATGCTCAAACAGGGGATTTGTGGAAAGCTTTAGAAGAAGTTAGTGGTAAACCTGTAGGCAAGGTGATGAAAGAGTGGACCTCAAAACCGGGACATCCGGTTATTACAATTGTAGATCAGGGGCGGAAGTTGCAGCTGAGTCAATCTAGATTTTTCTCCAGTCCTATATCTAGAAAAAGGATACAAGACAAAACTGTGTGGAGCATTCCTTTAAACAGTAAATTAATGGATAAAAAAACTATGACTATTCCAGATAAAGAAGAGAAACTTAATTTAGGGGAAGCTTCTTTTGTCAGAGTGGATTACCCCAAAAGATATTTGGATCTTTTTGATCAAGCTACCAAAGAAAAAAAGCTGTCTGCTCCGGATAGGTTAGGTTTAGTAAGAGATACTTTTGGGCTGGCTCAATCAGGTACTACACCCACAACTGTGGCTTTGGATTTGGCCCTAAATTATATAAAGGAGGATGATTTTGCTGTTTGGTCAGAATTAACAGGACACCTAGCTCAACTAGATTCACTTTTATCTTATGAAAGCTTTTATGAAAACTTTAGAACTTTTGGCAGAAAAATTTATGTTGGGATTTCGACTAAGATGGATTGGGAAAAAAGGAGTGGAGAAAAACATACTGATGGGCTTTTGCGCGGCATGGTTTTAAATATGTTGGGGAGCTTTGGGGATCAGAAAACTATTAAGAAAGCAAAACTTCTGTTTGGGAAAAAAGTAGATCCTGATATTCGTGGAGTAGTTTACAATCTGGTGGCAGAAAATGGGGGACAATCTGAGTGGAATAATCTGGTTAAGATGTATAAAGATGAAGAAAATCAGCAGGAAAAGGATAGATTAGGCAGAAGCTTAGGTAAATTTAAGAGTAAAACTTTGCTGAAAAAAACTTTAGAGTTTGCAATTTCCAAACATGTCAGGTTTCAAAATACCTTGGGGATTATTTCTTCTGTTTGGGGAAATCCTGAAGGTAGATATTTGGCCTGGGAATTTGTTAAAAAGAATTGGCAGTTATTAAAAGAAAGATATGCCGGCGGGCACTACTTCACCAGAGTTTTTGGTCCGGCAGGGGAGTTTACAAAGAATTCGGATGCAAGAGATATAGAAGAGTTTGTTAAGAAAAACCCGGTCCCGGAGGCCAAAAGAACCATAGCCCAAGCCTTAGAGCAGATTTTTTCAAATGTGGAATGGTTAAAAAGGGATAAAGAAGGAATTAAGAGATTTCTTCAGAAGATCTAGTTTAATAAATCTCCCTCAGAGAGAGGATGTGGGAAACATAAGCTTAACTAAGAAATATCCTACAATAAAAGCCCCAACTAATTGTAAAAGTACGGTAATTCTGTATGCATTAATGCCTTCTACTTCATTTTTTGTCATTGAGTAAGTAAGTTTTTCTGCAACTTTCGGAGGTATTAAAGATAGCAGGAATATAAGCACTAAACCCACAACTAAGAAAATACCAATAATTGGACCAGAGATTCCCCCACCCATTAAAGCACTAAAGCCACCAATTAATACAGCCATAATACCAAAAGGAGCTATAAATGCTAATAGTATACTACCAAGAATACTGCATCCAATGATGGTAAACCAGTATTTCACTTTATTAGACATAATATGACTTTATCATACAGTTATGCTAAAATCTATAAAATATAGCTATTCCGATCCCGGATCGGAAGATATCGCACAACAGGTAATTCTATGATAAAATCTGCCAATGGCTTTGAATGTAAATGAGTTAAGAAGCCTCATAATATACCCCTTTAGTAGTGCCTCTTTTTTTGATTAAACCAGCATCAGTAAGTTTTTTGATATGATATCGAAGCGTTCGATCCTTTATACCTAAAAATTTTCTTCTAAGCTCTCGCGAACTTATAATTTTATGTTCTCTTATAACTTCCAAAATGGCTGCTTGTTTTATAAATAGGGAATCCTCTAAAGACATTACCATATATTACCAGATATTACCTAATATTGCCTAATATTGCCAGATATAGAATAAATTAGGTTAACTCCAGGAGACCTTTTTTAAAATCTAAAGTCAGTTTAAAATGTTTAAGAAAAGATAAACCTAAAAGTCCATCAGCAGGTGTTTCGGGCGGAAGGTCTTTAACAATAGCCTCCACATTTTTAACTTTCTTTCCTAAAATTCTCATTTCAGGAATAATAATTTTTGATATTGTTTCCACGGTTGAAACAGAAGTTAGTCTTACAGTATTTTTAGGATCAATAGGTATACCAATTCTAGAAACTAAATCATAGGGGAGTGCAACATAGCTTGCTCCAGTATCTAATATAAGTTTTGCAGCTGTTGGGAAAGTGGCCTTTATATCTGCAGTGACAATTATAGAAAGAGATTGAGGATTAAATTTTAGCTGGGACATAAAAGAGGAATGCACCCTTTACCTCGCCAGTATATATAGTGGCTATGTGTGTTCCCTTAGGAAGAGTAGGAATCCTCTTATAAAGTTCATAACGATTTTTACTCGCCATAATAGGTTTTACATCTACTAGCTGATTTAGCTTATCCTGTTTTAAAACTTCGGCCAAAACCCAAGTGTTTTTATATTTTTTATTCACTTCGGAGATTTTCATAATTTCATTATAGCACAGAAAAATTCATTCAAATGTGGAATGGTTAAGAAGAGATAAAGAGAGAATTAAATCCTCCTTGACAAAGTAGTACCAAATATAGTACCATTTATGTAGTGACTAAGCGAGAGAAAAGAGTTAGAAAGCTCTTTCAAAATCCAAAAACAGTTCCTTTTAAAGAATTGGATAGAGTTTTAAAAGATGCTGGTTTTAAAATGAGACAGCCTGGGTCTGGCAGCAGTCACTCTGTTTATACAAAAGGAGAAATTCAAATCTCGGTGCCTTTCAGAAGGCCTTTTGTAAAAGAAGTGTATGTTAAAAGAGTTTTGGAATTATTAGGAGAAGAATGAGAAATAAGAATCTTAAATATTATCTCAATTTAGATTACACTATCCGCCTTAAACAAAACGTGGATGGAAGTTATTTTGTGGAAATTGAAGAATTACCTGGTTGTATGAGTGAAGGTGATACAAAGATGGATGCTTTGAAGATGATTGAAGATGCCAAAAAAGCTTGGTTGGAAGTTGCGTTAGCAAGAAAAATAAATATTCCTGAACCGGAAAAAGATGAATTTAGTGGTAAATTAAATGTTAGAATGCCCAAATTCTTGCATAGAAAATTGTCATATAAATCAAAACAGGAAGGGGTTAGTTTAAATACCTTAATTTCTACTACTCTAGCTTCCACAATCAGGTAAAATTCCTAGGTACGAACCGTGTGATACATATCCTAGGTGCCTGCCTAATCCACCCCCCAGGTGTACTTCGGACATTGGCAGAATCTACGTTTCCACATTCGAAGTGGGAAGCTAAATTATAAAGGTGGGGATAGGGAAAAGATTAGAAAATTTTTTTCAGAATTTTAAGACTTAGGAGCTTCTTTTATAAAATGTTCTACTAATTGTGAGTCGCCTTCAAGAAATGTTACAAACAAAGGGGTAGGCATTTGTAGGACTATCTCTCCTTTAGAGTTTTGTAGAACCACTTCAAGATCAGCTGCTGATATTATCTTTAATCCTCTCCGAAGAGATAAAGATTGTCTAGTCAGATCACTTACAGATTTTTGTTCTGCCTTTGCTTCAGCTTTCAGAGCAGTTAATTCAGATGAGGATACATCTACCACTACTCTTGGTCTATCATTTCTTTCAGACTTTTTTATATTATAGGATAAAGGGTAAAAATTGTCAAGTTTATTGTCCTAAAATCTTTTATTATGCTAAAATCTATAAATTAGATCCTTCTCCCGCCTTTGGCGGGATCAGGATGACAGGAGGGGTATATGGCACTAAATGTAAATGAATTAAGAAATGGGACGTTTTTTAAAGAAGGGAAAGATATTTTTTTGGTGGTTACTTATGAACATATGAAAACTGGCCGGGGATCCGGCAATATTAAACTAAAGGTGAGGAATTTAAGATCCGGGGCAGTGGTGGAGAAATCCTTTATTACCGGAGCCCGGGTGGATGAAGCAAATGTAGAGAAAAAAAAGGCCCAGTTTTTATACCGGGATGGAGACATTTTTAATTTTATGGATCCTGTCAGTTTTGAGCAGTTTTCAATTTCTGCCAATGTAGTAGGTGATCAGGCCAAATATTTAAAAGACGGGTTGGAGGTAACTTTGATTGTTTCTGAGGATGAGGCCTTGGGAATAGAACTTCCTTTAAGTCTGGTATATGAAATCTCGGAAACAGGCCCAGGTGAGCGGGGAAATACTATTTCTAATGTTTTTAAAGAAGCAACACTGGATAATGGATTGGTTGTAAAAGTCCCTATGTTTATTGGTGTTGGAGAACATGTTAAGATTGATATCAGGTCAGGAGAATATGTGGAGAGAGTAAAATGACAAAAAAGATAACTAAAGCTTTAATACCTGCTGCCGGGTTTGGAACCAGGTTTTTACCCCAAACCAAGGCCATGCCTAAGGAGATGTTGCCCATTGTAGATAAGCCAGTCATCCAATATGTGGTGGAGGAGGTGGTAGCCTCCGGAATAGATAACATAATTATTGTCACAGGAGCCACCAAGAGAGCGATTGAGGATCACTTTGATGAACCTAACGAGGATTTGGTACAAAATTTGGTCAATGGTAAAAAAGAAGAACTCCTAAAGCAAATCAAACATATTTCTGATATGGCCAATTTTATTTATGTCAGACAAAAAGGTCCTTACGGCAATGGTACCCCTGTTTTGGCAGGAGAACCTGTTATTGAGGATGAACCATTTGCCGTAATCTGGGGAGATGAGTTTATTCTGGCAGATCCACCAAGGTTAAAACAGATGATTGATGTGTATGAAAAATACGGCGGGATGATAATATCCGGTGTAAAAATAGAAAAAAAAGAAGATTTAAAAAGATATGGTATTGCTGATTTGGAGAGCGTTGAGGGAAATGTTTTTAAGATTAAAAAGATTGTGGAGAAACCTGATCCGGAGCATGCTCCATCAGACATTGCCACTCATGGCGCCTATATTTTGCCTCCGGAAATCTTTGGGGCTCTTAAGAGTTTAACTCCAACTCAGGGTGGAGAAATTTGGCTTACAGATGCCATTAACAAGCTTAAAGAAGAAGGCGTTCCTCTTTATACAGTGGTAATTGAAAATGGCAAATATTATGATACCGGTAATAAGTTAGAATATATGAAAACTGTGGCTGAGCTGGCTTTACAACACCCTGAAGTGGGAGAAGAATTTAAAGCATACCTCAAAGAATTAGTGGGCAAATCTTAAAGCAAAAACAACTCCTCCCACTGTAGCTGCCTGGGTTAAAATCCCCCAGGGAAGTCGTGCTTTTCCGTTGATTTCGTGCTGAATTTTATAGAAGATGTAGAAGGGGAATTTCCAGCCCCAAAGAAGGTAGGGCATCTGTAGGATATCCCAAACCTCAGATAAAAATATGGCAAAAAGCAAATATGTTAAATCAGTGACCTTTCCGAATATCAGCAAAGTGACAGCCACCCCAAAGACAAGATCAAAGATTGACTGAGTAAAAAGTAATGCTTTGGATTTTTTCCTCCAACCCCAGCCAAAATCCCAGTGAGGAATCATATCTAAAAGGGGGTGGGAGGCTGCTGCCAGGGGTAAACCAATGGCGGGATTAGAAATGGAGGCAGCGATTGCTCCTCCTACTAATGCATGTGCTGTTGCGGTCATAAATTGGGCCCACTATTCAGTATAGCAGATTGTGTCAATTATTTATTATTTATTGGCTAGTTACTTTGACAGTAGCTGATGATTGGTTATTGGAGGGATCATAAGCTTTGGCAGTTATGGTATAAGTTGTTCCGGCTTTACCTGATACTTTCCAGTTACAGGTATAAGGAGAGGTGGTATCGCTACATTTAGGTTTACTGCCACTACCAATGTAAAACTCCACCTTGGATACTTTGACATTATCAGCTGCATTTACTTGGATATTAATGGTTGAGTTTCTTTGGACGATACTTCCATCAGATAGATTAGTTATGGATACTGTGGGAGGAGTGGTATCAGAGGAGATTGGAGCAGGAGTTGAAGTTGGAACTGGAGTTGGAGTGGGAGTAGAAACTGGATTATTAACTATCACAGTTACAGCAGTAGAGTTACCTGTATTATTAGCCAAATCATATGCTTTAGCTGATAAATTATGTGATGAACCATTAACTAAAACTGTAGTATCCCAGGATGCAACATAGGGTGAGGAAATATCAGAACCAAGTAATACTCCATCCACATAAAACTCTACTTTAGTAACCCCCACATTATCTGAAGCATCCACATTGATATCTACCGGTTCTGAAACTGTTGATCCTGAAGATGGTGCAGTAATAGAAACAGTGGGAGCAGTTGTATCCGGTGGAGGAGCAGTAGAACCTGTGGCTTTTTGCAATGCTTTATCTGCTTGTATTCTTCCGTAGCCTGTATATTGATCCCATCCAGCATCCTGCATATCCAAAGTGGTTGAAGTAATAATATCTACCACTTGCTGATTTGTTAAATCAGGATTGGCAGACATGATTAAACCTGCCAAACCTGCCACGAAAGGTGAGGCAAAAGAAGTACCAGACACATAAGCATAAGTACCTGTGGCAGTAGTTGAACGAACTCCTACCCCAGGAGCCATCATATCAAGTCCTTCACCATAATTAGAACCACTCCACCTATTATCATTTTGATCTGTAGCTCCCACTGCAATCACCACAGGTTCTGCTGCAGGATATAAAATTGGGCTGGTATTATAATTCCCGGCAGACGCTGCTAATATTAAACCTTTATTCCAGGCATAAGTTATGGCATTTTTCAAAGTAAAATCTGAGCCTGATCCACCTAAACTCATATTAATCACTTTTGCCCTATGATCAGTAGCATAAATAACTGCTTGTGCCACATTATAATAACTACCAGAAAGAGTGGAATCATCTAAGACCTTTAAAGGTAGAATAGGACAAAGAGGGCAGACACTGGCTATGCCTACCCCATTATTAGTTAAAGCTCCTATAATACCACTGACATTGTTACTATGCCCGCTAGTTCCAGCTACATCTGTAGTGTTTGTTAAAAAGTTAAATCTAGGTAAAATTTTACCTTCTAGATCTGGATGAGGAGCTATACCAGTATCTAATACTGCTACTATGGTAGTAGATGAACCTTTTGAAATATCATAAGCAGCTGGTAAGCCGATTTTATTTACAGCCCATTGTCTGTTAGCTGTATATTCAGGATCATTGGGAACTTCTTGAGCAGTAATAATATAATTTGGTTCAGCAAACTCCACTCTAGGGTTTTTGTTTAGAGCTTCCAGCACTTTCCCTTTTTTATCTTCAGGAACTTTAAATCTTTCTACTCCAAGTTGTTCAATCTCATCAAGTTTAGAAAGTCCATGTTCATTCTTGACATTATCTTTAGCTTTATCTGGAACTCCAGCTTTGAATTTAATTAATATCTCATCAGCTATAGATTCTACCCCTTGTGCTTTGGAGGAGGGTTTGGGATAAAGGAAATTAAATACGCCGTTGTTAAAAGGAAAAGTTTGAGAGATTATCAAATAGGCAATTACCCCAACAGATGCCAGCAGTATTAAAATAACAGGTGCTAAGCCTTTTTGATTGGACATTAATCCTGCTCTTAATTTAGTAGAACATATAAAAAAATTCCCGTCAAGGGGTAGGTGATTTGCCAAAGTGCTAAAACTTTGATACCCTTTTGTGTGTATGATTCCGATACTTTTTTCAGTTAGTGGATTTAGCGTTTCATCCTATGGAGTTTTCTTGGCGGCCGGGTTTTTATATGGCATCTTTTTAATCTGGAGACTTGCTAGAGCCTGGGATCTGGATCAGGAAAAAGTCTTGGATCTGACACTGGTTACTTTTGTGGGAGGACTCATTGGAGCGCGGATCTATTTTGCCCTGGAAAATCCGGCTTTGCTTTCGTTACCTCAAATATTCCTTATTCATAAATTTCCCGGTTTTTCTTTTTGGGGAGCCATTTTGGGAGGATGGCTAACACTTTTTTTATTTGCCAAAAGATTTAAATTGGAATTTTTACAGGCTGCTGATATTGCTTCAGTTGGGCTTCTATCCGGGATGATTTTTGCGAATATGGGATGTCTTTTGGGAGGATGTAATGTGGGTATACCAAGTAATCTATTTTTTGCTTTATATATGAGCGGTGCAGTGGGAAAAAGAATTCCCGTTCAAGGAATAGAAGCATTTCTTTTAGTTTTGTCTCTGAGAAATATTTGGCATAAAGCCACCCACTTTCATCTTCAAGGAACGGTGGTCAGCTTAAGTCTGATTTATATAGGAATAATTAAATTATTAACGGAACCATTAAGAGAAACACACAGAATGAATTATTTTTTGGCTTTAACCTTGGTGATATTGGGAATTGTATTATTCTATAAAGTTACCAAAAGACAAATAGTTAAAGATTTAGGTGATTTTGTCCTTATGGGAGTAGAAATTATAAAAAGCGGTGAGAAAAGAAAATTAATGTTGTTTGTTTTTAAAAAGAACTGGTATAATTTTAAAGTTAGTTTATGGTGGAGAGTAAAAAGGATAGCTAAATTACTAAGGAGGTTAAATGTTAGATTTTCCCACAAGACAAATTAGAGCCATCAAAAATTTATTGCTCAAACAACAAAAAGAGGTAGAGCAAAATATTGAGGAAATAGAAAAAGATGATCCGGCTAAAGATAAGGTTTTGGCAGAATCCTCAGAACCCGGAACAGATTCTTATATTGCGGATATCCATACAAAATCTTTAGTCATTCTGGATAGTCTAAAAAGGATTAGTCTGAGTATAAGGTCAGCTCTCTTAAAAATTAGAAAAGGCACTTATGGAAAATGCGAGCGCTGCAGTAAACAAATAGAGGCCTTGCGCCTTTGGGCCATGCCTACTGCCCGGTATTGTTTATCCTGCTCGAAAATAAAAGAAAAGTTATCTAATTAATTTATGTTGCCCGATCTTTTTAATCAGGAATATTTTTTGGCATCAAATGCATTTCTCATTTTCCTTTTAGCCATCATCTTGTCTCTTTACATATCATTCAGAAGAAAAACTCAAGATCTTCAAGAGAGGAATAGAAAATTATCTGCTTTGAGAAAATTAGATCAGGTAATGATGTCTTACTATACTGATTTAGAGGAAGTCGCGCAAAAAATTACCGATGCTTTTGCTCTGGAATTGGGATATGAAAATATTACGCTTTTGGTACTGGATGAAAAAAGGCGCTTGTTAAAAAGTGTGGCCATGTCTAATTTGATGGCGGGTTCAAAAAGGGGAAAGATTGAAATCCCTCTTTCTGATTCTCAAAATATAGCAGTCCAGACAGTTTTAGAGGGTCAAGTTAAACTTACCCAAAGTTCCCAGAATGTATTTATCCCCCTTTTAGAGCAAGGCAAAGGAGGAAATCTGAATCAGGTTCAGCGCCCCAAAACTACAGTCGTTCATCCCATCAAAGCCAGGAATAAAGTGATTGGAGCGATGAGTATGACACTGAATAAAGCCAGCAGTCTTGATGTCCATAAAGAAAATATGGAGGAGCTTCTGGATGTGATCGGGGCTTCTTTAAATAATGCCATACTTTATCAGGATCTAAAGGTGATGGGTTGGCATCTTGCCGAGGCCAATAAAAAAATGCAGGATCTGGATCAAATGAAGGATGATTTTGTCTCTGTTACTTCTCATGAGCTGAAAACTCCCATGACGGCCATCCGCTCATATGCCTGGATGGCCCTGAATAAATCAGATGTTGTCCTCTCTGACAGATTGAAAAAATACCTTGTCAGAGTTCTTATTTCAACGGAAAGATTGATCAATCTGGTCAATGATCTGCTTAATATCTCGCGCATCGAATCAGGAAGAATTGAAATAAACCCTGAAAGCGTGGATTTAATTTCCCTTAGCAAAGATATCCTTGACGAAATCTATTATTCAAAATCCACTCAGAAAAATATAAATTTTGTTCTTCTGGAACAAAAATTGCCCAAAGTATTTGCTGATGGAGAAAAATTAAGGCAGGTATTTTTAAATCTAGCAGGAAACGCTGTTAAATTCTCACCAGAGGGCGGTAAAATTGCCATTGGCTTTTTTACCGATGGAAAAATAGTAGAAACCTATATTAAAGATGAAGGCCCGGGTATTGATCAGGAGGATTTAGGAAGGTTATTCACAAAATTTGGCAGATTAGATTCCTCATATGAGGCTACTGCCGCAACCGGAGGGTCAGGATTAGGTCTTTATATTTCCAAAAATTTAATTGAGCTCATGCATGGTAGGATTTGGGCAGAGTCAGAAGGATTGGGGAAGGGAACCATTTTTAAGTTTTCCCTGCCCATTGCAACAGAAGAGGTATTGGCGCATCCGGAGCAATTTAAGGTACGGCCCAAAGGAGAGGCCAAAGGTTTGGAGCCGGCAGCTATGCCATTGTAATATATGAAAAGGATTTTAATCGTTGAAGATGATCAATTTTTAAGAGAATTTTATCAGGAGCTTTTAGAGGCTGAAGGTTATATTCTTGATACAGCATCAGAGGGAGAGACCGGTTTAAGGAAAATCCAACAAAATGAATATGATCTGATTCTTTTGGATATAATGCTTCCCAAATTAAACGGCATCCAGATTTTGTCGCAGCTAAAAACGCAAAGGGCTAAAAATGCTAAAGCTCCCATTGTGGT
Organism: Candidatus Daviesbacteria bacterium; assembly: GCA_030699125.1. Taxonomy (GTDB): domain Bacteria; phylum Patescibacteriota; class Microgenomatia; order Daviesbacterales; family UBA10151; genus JAUYKM01. The sequence goes on from JAUYKM010000011.1 coordinate 47,276, forward strand.
GTTAACTAACCTGGGCCAGGATGTTACCATAAAACAGTGTTTTGATTTGGGAGCGGCAGGTTATCTGATTAAATCAGCTCTAAACCCCGATGAGGTTCTAAATGAGGTAAAAAGCTATCTCCAAAAAACAACTTAATGAAAATTATTTTCCAGGATGAGTTTTTAATGGTTATAGATAAAGAGGCGGGTTTGGTGGTGGATCGTTCCAACACTCAAATAGGGGATACTTTGGAAGATATTTTAAAAAAAGAATATGCTATAGAGCTAGAAAGAGGAGGAATTGTACATAGGTTAGATAAGGATACATCAGGAGTATTGCTGGTTGCCAAAACCCAGGAAGCTTTGGAGAATTTACAAAAACAATTCAAAGAAAGAAAAACTAAAAAAGAATATGTGGCTTTGGTCCACGGAGTGTCGAGAGAGGCAGGTAAGGTAGAAGGTAATATCGGTAGGAACCCCAAAAAGAGGGAGAAGTTTGTTGTACTGGAGGAGGGCAAGGAGGCGGTAACTGAATATAGTCCAGAGGGGAATTTTCAATTTTCAATTTCCAATTTTCAATCAATCTTCAATGACTTAAACAAGATACAAATGAGAAAGCTGGAAAGGATGAATTACAATCAGTTTACACTACTCAAGTGTAAACCCCTGACTGGACGGACACACCAGATTAGGGTACATTTAAAATATATCGGACATCCGGTTGTTTCAGATGAGAAGTATGTGGGTAGAAAGATATATAGATTAGATAAGAGGTGGTGTCCGAGATTGTTTTTGCATGCTGAAAGGTTGGGGTTTTATCATCCCAAGTCCGGCGAATGGATGGAATTGGAAGCTAAGTTGCCGGAAGATTTGATGGCGGCTTTAGATAAATTACAATGAACAATGTTTTTGTACAGCTGGCTATAATTTTGGGATTGGCTTCATTTTTGGGATTTTTTATCCATAAAATGAAGCTGCCGCTTCTGATTGCTTATCTTTTAGGAGGATTGTTAATAGCTCTTTGGGGTATTTTTGATATTAGAACTTCTGAGGCCTTATCATTTTTACCGGAAGTGGGATTAGCCTTTTTACTGTTTTTAGTAGGTATGGAGTTGGATTTAAGAGAGATCAGAAGCTTTGGTAAACCTATTATAATCAGTGGAATATTGCAGGTGGTCATTACCACTATTCTGGGAACATTCATTGCCCAGAGTTTTAACTTTTCCTTAATTGAGGCAATTTATCTGGGGGTGGGATTGTCTTTTTCCTCAACCATTGTGGTAGTTAAGCTCCTCTTGGATAAAAAAGATTTAGGATCTTTATATGGAAAACTCTCCCTTGGGATCCTGCTTTTAGAAGATTTATTGGCTGTGGTGATTCTTCTGGGGTTAACCTCCACCACCTCTGTCTTGGGTTTGGGATTAACCCAAAGCCTGCCGATAGTCTCATTTATGGGGAAAGCTTTAATTCTTTTTTCTTTGGCTCTTCTTTTAAGCCATTATATTTTAGGGACTATTTTTAAAGCAGTTTCCGAATCTTCCGAACTGCTGTTTTTATCAGCATTGGCCTGGTGTTTTACTTATGTGACTTTCTCACTCCTGTTGGGGTTTTCTGTTGTGATAGGGGCTTTTTTGGCAGGGGTGGCTTTGGCTAACTCGCCTTATCATTTTCAAATTCAGGGCAAAGTGAAGCCAATGAGAGATTTTTTTGTGGCTTTGTTTTTTGTTTATCTGGGAACGAAAGTCAACTTTGCCCATATCGGTGAAACATACCAGCTGATTTTGGCATTTACCCTGTATGCCGTCTTTGTAAAACCCGTCCTCTTTTTACTGCTTCTGGGCAGTTTTGGCTTCAGAAAACACACCATTTTCCAGTCAGCCATAAATTTATCTCAAATCTCGGAATTTTCCCTGATTATTATTTTGGTGGGAGCGGAGCAGGGATTGGTGGGGGAAGGCGCTCTAAGTGTGATTGCATCTTCAGCTCTTTTGTCCATCATCATCTCGTCGGTATTTATCTCCCAAGGGAGAAAAATCTATAAATTAATCGAGAGTTTTGTAGGATTTTTTGAAAGGGGACATCAGGCCATCATTGGAGAGGAAGCACAACATGAGCTTAAAGAGCATGTGGTGTTAATCGGCTCACATCAGGTGGGCGAGTTTTTGATCCGGTTTTTGCAAAAGGAGAAAACCCCCTTTGTTATTTTGGATTTTAACCCATATCAGGTGGAAAAATTAATTGCGGAAAAGATTCCGGTTATTTTTGGAGATATGGGGGACCCGGAAGTGTTAGATGTACTTAATCTGGAAGAGGCCCACCTCGTAATCTCCACAGTGCCGGATCGGGAGAATAATGAACTTTTGATTGAGGATTTAAGAAGCAGAAGTTTAAAAATACCGATCATTGTCCGCTCTGACAGCTTTAAGGAAGCTAAGCTGCTTTATAAACTGGGGGCTAATTTTGTATTCTTGCCGGATGTGGTATCAGGGGAATTCTTGGTGGAAATGTTAAAAAATCATCTCAGTGACCGGGATTATTTTGAGGAAAGGCCCAAAATTGAGATGGAAAAGCTGTCGCGCAAAAACCTAGCCTGGCAAGGATAAGATAGGGTAAAATACCCCAATGGTTCAGTTTAAAATTCTACAAAAAAGTGGGCGCTCCAGAGTGGGGAAGTTGACCACACCCCATGGAGTAATTGATACACCCAATTTTATTCCGGTAGGGACACAGGCCACTGTTAAGGCGCTCTCAGTACGTGATTTAGAGGAAATTGGGGTGCAGGTAGTTTTAGGTAATACCTATCATTTAATGCTCAGACCTGGGGCGGATTTGATAGAAAAGTTTGGCGGACTACACAAATTTATGAGTTGGGATAAGCCCATCATGACGGATTCCGGAGGATTTCAGGTTTTTTCACTTGGTGTGGGTTTAGAGAGCGGAGAGGGTAAAGTTTTAAAAGAGGTGGGAAATGAGGATTTAGTTAAAGGACAAAAAGTAAGACTTGCTAAAGTAGAAGAAAAGGGTGTGACTTTTCAATCCCATTTGGATGGCTCTAAACGCTTTTTAGGCCCTAGGGAGTCTATAAAAATTCAACACCAGCTGGGAGCAGATTTAATAGTGGCTTTTGATGATCATGAGTCCTCAAAACATACAAAAGAAGAGATGAAAAGATCCTTAGAGCTGACAGAAAGATGGGCTCTGAGGAGTTTGGATGCGTATCGCCGTTGTCATTCTGAGCCGAAGGCGAAGAATCTCCCGCGTATGCGGGACTCAAACAATAGGCCATTAATGTATGGTGTTGTTCACGGAGGTACTAATAAAGAGCTCAGAATTAGATCTGCCCGCTTTACAGATGAGAATTTTGAAGCTATAGCCATTGGAGGGATTTATGGTAAAAGGCGGGATCTTTATCAAATTGTGGATTGGGTGGTGGAAAATATTTCAGAGGAAAAGATACGCCATCTTCTGGGAATAGGGGAGGTGGAAGATTTATTTAATGGAGTGGAAAAGGGGGTGGATTTGTTTGACTGTGTGGCGCCAATGAGACGCGCCAGAAATGGCTCTTTATATATTAGTCCCAAAAACAGTGGCAGTGTAAAAAATAGCTTTACCTTAAATATCAGGCTTTCCAAATATGCTCTGGATAAAAAACCAATTGATCATGGATGTCTCTGTTATACTTGTGGAAACTTTAGTCGGGCTTATCTAAATCATTTATATCGGGCCAATGAGATTTTATTTCATAATTTAGCCACATATCATAATGTCTATTTCATCACTAATTTATTAAAGAAAATAAGAGAAGCGATTGGGAATAAGCAATTTGACAAATTAAGGGGAGCATTTTGCCCCCCTTAAAGTTTTCAAAATTCTTTGCAAAGAATTTACATTGCAGGCGCACCACCTGGTGCTCCACCTGGCTGTTCACCTCCACCTTGTTCCTCACCTGTACCAGCTTCTGGAGCAGGTACTGATGGTGATGGTTCAGGAGATGGTTCAGGAACTGTTTGATCAGTTGGAGTAGCTGGAGCGTTTGGATCTGCTGTCGGTACTCCTGCATTTGGATCAGTTGGCATTCCTCCACCCATCCCGCCTTGATTTGGATCATTTGGATTCATTAAAATATCACCTCCTTTTTTGCAGTGTACATGAAAATCCCTTGCATGGTCAAGGCCCTAATGAGTACAATGTGGTTATGCCCAAAAAATCTGCCCGAGGGCCCAAGCCACTCCATGGATGGAGACAAAAACAGTCTCGTACTAAACTAAATAACAAAGTTAAACTGGGGTTTATTATCCTGACATTTCTAGCGCTGATACTAATCTCAGGCCAGATTATCAGGATTTTCAATACTGTTTTTATAGACTCCTGGAAATTATCATCAGATCACACTAAATCTTTGAACTTTAAGTTTAATACCAATTTTATCTTAAGCTCTGATTCCATCTCCCTAGTCTCTTTTAATATTAAAGAGAAAAAAGTCACCCAAATTAGGATTCCACCAGAAACTTATCTTCAGGCAGGTCAGTTTGGACGCTGGCAAATAAGATCCTTATATAGCCTGGGGGAATCAACTCAGTCAGGCCTTGGACAGCTACTTTTAAGAGAGTCGATCTCAACACTATTTGGTGTGCCTATAGACGGATTTATCGGTTGGAATGATGAATCATCTACAAAAGATTCTGATCAGATCTTATCTGATATGAGACAAAAAATATTCGGTTGTTTGGGTTTATTTGCTCATATCGAGACAAATTTTACTCCTTGGGAACTAAACCGTCTTTGCTGGGAAATTTCCGGTGTCAGATTTGATAAAGTGGTAAATATTGATCTTGACGACTTTAATCTTTTAGATCAAACTAAACTGCCGGATGGCACCGGGATCTTTACAATTGATCCGATTAAAGTTGATAGTGTGATCGATCAATTTGTGGACCCAACCTTAAGAGGTGAGAATATCTCTATTGCCATCTTTAATGCTACTCAATATCCAAGTTTGGCCCAACACGCCAGAAGAATGATTGCCAACTTGGGAGGAAACGTTATTTTTATTGGTAATTTTAACAAAGAGCTAAAAACTAGTTTAGTAATGGGGGATAATTCAGAAACTTACAAATACCTTAAACAAATCTTTGTTTTGTGTGAAAAAACAAAAGATTGTGATAAGATTGAGCCGAAGGAGTTAGCGGCTTTATTTTCCAGAGCAGAGGTAAACATATTTTTAGGAGAGGATTATTATCAAAAAATTCAGATCCAGCCTAAAAATTAAAATCAATTATGCTTATTTTATGGATAATCTTATTTCTTTTAATTTTAGGAATATCTTTTGCGCTGGCCTACTCCTCTATGAAGGATTATCAGCTGACTCCACAGGCTAATAGGATTCATGAGCATGGTCTTTATCTTATCAGAAATCCCTCACTTTTTAATATCAACTTTTTAACTAATCTACATAAAATTCTTGTCGAAGACAAACAGATTATCAGTTTTGAAAGGTTATTTAAGGGAGGGGAGTCAGCACTGGTTGTTTTTGGTTCTCAGGAGTTTCTTAAACCTTTGACAGATCAACTATCTCTTGTGGAGTTGGAAGATTATAGTGATATCAATAAAAATCTTGTTTATGCCTGGGAAGTGGATTTGAAGAATGAGGAGACATTTTTACAAGAGCCGGGGGATATTTTTAAGGATTTTCCTCACCTTTTGCCCCAAGAACAATTCTTCTGGCAGGTGGTTATAATGGCTGGAAATGAGAATGAATTCAGAATTCAAATAAGAGCCGTATTTGTTTCTAATGATTCCAAGAGAAGAAAAGAGATTGGAGAAATCCTACAAAATTTCAATCCCAATATGATTAAATTACCTAAGGATTTTTCCTCAATCCAGATCTTGGAGCTATACCAAAAAAGAAGTCTGTCTCAAGAAAAAGCAATTACTCTCAAAACTGCCTCGATTATCAAACTTTTGAAGTTGTAATGCCTTTTTAAGATTCTTCTGATTCCTCATCTATCTGGTTATCTTCTTCATTATCAAAAGCGGTCAAAATCTCGTTTGAGTGAATCCTAGAGGAACCTTCCAAAAAGGAAGCCTGGTTTTTGAATCTTTTGGAGCGAAAAATTTCTCTGATTAAAACAGATAGACCGTTAACTCTTATAGATTTAATATAAAGTGTATACTTATTGCCGCCTCTTAGGAGTCTTAATAGATGATGACAGATATCGTCCGGTAGAACCCCTAAATAATTGCCTTCGTGATCGGCTACGGTCAGTTTTCGGTTCTTAACAATCATTTCAACTGCCATTCCACAATAGATTTGGGACAATTTTTGGGGTTCAGCCACTTTTAAAAGGCTGACTATTTTGGTTTTTCCAGGCTCCTGTAAAAAGAGAGCCGGGGATAGTCTCATATCCCCATTTGTGATATGTGGTTTGCCACTAGATTTAAATGATCTTAAAATCTTTAAATTTTTTTGAGCTATGGGATTATATGGGTCTACTTTTAAGACTTCACTATAAACTTTTTTGGCCAAATTTAGTTTACCCAGTTCAGTATAGGCTTTGGCTTGACGGTTTAGAGCATCAATATTTTGGGGATCAAGTTTGATAATTTGTTTATTAATCCTTAAAGCTTCTTCCCATTTGCAATCTAGGGCCGCATCAATAGCTTTGTGATTAAGGGTTGAAGGAACTTGTGAGGTGGCATCCATTTAATGGTAAGCAAGTATAGATTGATAGCTCAAACTTGTCAATGTTTCGCAAATCCTTTGGGTAATGAATTTGCATTTTAAATGTTGAGTATATATAATCATGCCTAATATGGGACAGCTCGAACACTTTATTGCTCCAGATATAAAATACCAGCAACTTTATCAGGATATATTAACAAAGAATCCTCTATCTGCTGGTGCTGCACTTTGGGAGGTAGGACAGACTCTGACTCAAGCAGGCTTACAGTTAGAGGCTGAATTAAAGGAGATATTTATCCAAACGCAACAAGTAAATCAGGATTGGGCAGAGGGTAGGTTTAGAGTTTTGCGAGAGGGGGAGGGAAAACAATTATTGGATGGTATGGTTGTTGATGAAGAGGGGAGAGCTGTGATTAGACCGTGGTCTAGCTTTGCAGATTACACTAGAGGAGATGATTTACCACCTACACTTGGGGAAATGAGGAATCTAATAACAGCGCAAGGCCGGTTACTTTTTCCTGTTACACCTTCTAGGGACAGTTTCCTTTTTTGGTTATATAGTGATCAAGCTTCAGTATTACAGCTTCTTGTAGAGGAAAGGTTGGATCAAGGATTGGAAACTAAACCTTATGCGATAGAACCGTCTATTGCACAAGCCATGCCTGATATGGTTATGACGGTAAGTATTAAAAGAGGTAAGGTTGGCATAGGAAAGTTTGCTCAAAAAGGGATGGTTTTGGGAATTGTAGGTTTTTGGGAACATACACATAGCGATTTGAGTGAAGGTAGAGGTTATATCGGAAAGGTACGCGTTGAGGCGTCAAAATTAACAGAGCACATAGAACTTTCCCCCTTGGAGAAGAGGGAAGTTATTCTTTCGGGTGGTTTACCAATGGATGAGAAACACAACGTCACTGTTTTAAGAATGGACCCGCAGATTGCCAGAAGAGATCTAATCGCAGCGGCTTTCCAAAAGTTTACCGGAGAATCTAAGCATCCTCTTGTGTTAAGGTTTAATGCTTACAGACCCTGGTTGGGTGAATTTCCTAAACACGGATGATCCTCCTCTAGCATAATAAAAAGACAAAGGGGTGCTTTAGATTATTACTTTTTAGGAATCAAAAAGAAAACTATATAAAGATCCACCAACGTTAATATTATTGCAATGGTGAGGAGAAGTCCATTCATGTTCATATTTCATTACCTTTTTCTTTTTGCTTTTTTTTGAGAGTAAACAGTTAATGCACCAAACAAAGTTATTATACCGCCAACAATTAAGAAAAGATACGCAACAGTAATGATATCGTTTTGAGATATATTCATTTAACCTCCTCCAAAAGACTCAAGCCGATTCTTAGACATGTGTATGCTAAGAATACGCTTACAAATACCATTATCAATCGTACTTCAAAAGGTGTCACCACTGCAAGACCAAGACCACCCAGTATTAAACCCTTAGCTACATCAAAGAAAAAGCCTGCCAAACTTTTAGATTGCTCCATATTAAGACTCATTACAAAATTATACTCCAGATGTTAAAATAGTGCACATGAGCGGGCATTCCAAGTGGTCAACTATTAAGAGGGCTAAAGGTGTGGCAGATATCAAGCGCGGCCAGACCTTTACCAAGGTAGCCAATGCTATCACCATTGCTGCCAAACTGGGTGGATCAGGGGATCCGGAAGCCAACCCCCGTTTAAGAATGATTATGGATACAGCCCGCGCTGTCAATATGCCCAAGGAAAATATTCAGAGGGCCATAGATAGGGGATTGGGTAAGCTGCCTGGTCAGACTTTGGAAGAAGTTCTGTATGAAGGTTTTGGTCCAGGTAGTGTAGCCTTTATAGTAGAAGGCGTTACAGATAATAAGTTAAGAACTTTGCAAGAGGTAAAAAATATTTTCGAAAAAAATGGAGGGTCATTGGCAGGGCAGGGTAGTGTCTTGTATATGTTTGAGAGATGTGGGGAATTAAGGGTAAAGGGGAAAGGGCTCGCTTCGCGAAGCGAGGGAAGTATGGAAGATGAGATGTTAGAACTTATTGATTTGGGGTCAAAAGATGTAGAGTCCTTCGACTTCGCTCAGGATTTCGCTGACGCTCAAGAAAAACAAGGATATTTAGTATATGTAGAAGGCTCAGAATTAAATACTATGGGTACAAAAATTACTCAAGCAGGATTTGGGGTAGAGAGTCAGGAATTGGTCTATAAACCGCTTAATATGGTGGAAATTACTGATAAAGAAACAGCTGAAAAAGTATTGGATTTTGCAGGGAAGTTGGAAGAGTTAGATGATGTGCAAAAAGTATATGCTAATTTTGATATTCCGGAGGATTTGGTGCAATGATAATCCTTGGCATTGATCCTGGAACAGCTACCACCGGATACGGGGTAATTAAAATACCCGATGATATTTTGGGTAGGGAATTCAAATATGATATTGAGCTGATTACTTATGGAAATATCCATACTCCTAAGGAGAAGTTGATGGAACATAGGTTGCATATGATTCATTCCGAGCTTAGCAAAATTATCAGGGAATATAAACCTGATCAGATGGTGTCTGAGATGTTATTTTTTGGAGCAAATACCAGAACTGCTATCATGGTAGGACAGGCCAGGGGAGTGATCATGCTCGCGGCAGCTCAGCACAAAATCCCTATTCAAGATTATACAGGTTTGCAGGTAAAATTAATGGTGGCAGGTTCCGGCAGAGCAGATAAGGATCAGGTGCATGAGGGGGTGAGGAAGTTTTTAGGGACCAGTGGGAGGAAAAGAAGAAGATTAACAGTCAACTGGAAGGGAGGGCATCTGGATGATGCCACCGATGCCTTGGCTATTGCCATTTGTCATGTACTGAAGTTGGTGGCAAAATAAGATGAATTTAAATATCAGCAAACGCCAAAAGATAGTAGTAAGCTCAATTCTAATAACTATAGGGCTATTATCAACTCAGTTGGTGAACTTCAATCTTCGTTTTCACTTTATTGCGGGCTTAGGGATATTGGCATATGCTCTTTCGCTTTGGGCTCTTTGGGAAGGTATAAATCTTACTAAAGCAATAATCCTTATGATTCTACCCACTTTTTTTGCAGTGGCTGTGGCCAGTTTCTATTTTCTTTTACCCGTCAGATGGTTAACTAGGCTGCCTGTGGCACTCTTTTTTGGACTGCTATTTTATTTGCTTTTGCTATCTCAAAACGTATTTAATGTGGCTGCCATCAGAACAATTCCGCTATATAGAGCAGCCTCAACAGCTGCTTTTCTTTTTACTTTGCTGTCAGCCTTCTTTATATATAACGTAATTTATGCTTTTAATTTACTGTTTATCTGGAATGGTATCTTAGTAGGACTTATTAGCTTTCCGCTTATTTTACAGGTAATTTGGTCTATCAGGATGGAGGATAATTTAAATTTGGGGGTGGTTCTGCAAAGCTTCATTTTGAGTCTGATGCTGGGGGAGCTAGCTTATGTCTTTTCTTTCTGGCCTATGCCTACCACCATCTGGTCCTTGGCTCTTTCTTCTAGCATGTACATAATTTTAGGTTTAACTACGCAGGTTTTAAGGGGTAGGGAAAGCAAAAGGGTAGTGTGGGAGTATTTGGGAATAGGGGCAGCAGTTTTGGTAATCAGTTTCCTGGCTACCTCTTGGACAGGATAGGGACACAATTTTCAATTTACAATTTTCATTGTTAGAAATAAGCTAAAGTAGGGAAGAGAGTAGTTTACACTGAGGAGCAATTGCAACGGAAAGTGTGAAAACTATAAGGAATTTTCGTGAAAAGAGATAATGATGTAGAATGATACAGTAGACAGGCACGAATGTGGAATACTATGGGGTCTATATAAGCATAGGGATGTACACCTCCATCACCATCTGTGGATAACTGCTTATCTGCGTGAAAAATACCCGAAGCTCTATGGAGGAGGGTATTCACTTCTCGGGTCTTGCTTATATCGGATGAAAGCTGATTAGATAGGATACATTAAGTTAAATATTGTTGAGCTTTCTGGACTTCACTACTCTCGGACGATTTACTAAACTTCCCTGCATTTTAATGTCGGACAATATGGGGGTGAATAATTTGGCCGGAGGAGACCCAAACCTGATAAAGTTAATTTAAATAAACAAAAAAGGAACATTTTATCTAAAATTTAGTGGTGCATATTTTGGGAGGTTCCCGATCAATTTTTTTCAAGTTATAGATTCATTTCTTATTAATTTTGTTTTCATTAGATTGGGTCTCTATAACAATCTAAACATAGGATAACTCAGTATACCTCTTATCCCCCAATCAGCCGTTTTTGGGGCGTTTACGGGGCTTGTGCCTGGATAGGCTCAATAAGGGAGATAAAGGGGTTGGACGAGAAGCGTTAATGGTTTCACTCCGTTAGGATCTACCCGTTGGTAATAAGCTAACGTTACTTCAGCCCTAAAATATTATAACTCTTTGAGCTCATTTATGTACTTGACAGCCAGTTTTAAGCCTGGTATTATTCTTGTAATCAGCATTACACGAAGTCACAATATGCCTACTCCAACCAATAAAAATTTAAAAAATCAAACACCGCCCTCCTCTTTAAATTTAATAGATGATTTTTATTTATTCCTGCAAACCAACAACTATTCCCCTGCTACGATTTATCATTACAAAAATGATTTAGCAATTTTTGATAATTTTTTAAAATCCAGAAATTTAAAAGTTAATGATTTGGATAAACGGTCTATATTTGAATTTAAGGCTTATTTATCATCAGATAATAGGCAAACTGCAACTACTCACCTTGAGTCTGCTCAAAGGTTATCCTCAGCAAGTATAAACAGGTGTCTTTCTGCGGTTAGGGCTTATATTCGTTTTTTGATAGATCAGGATTATCAAACACCGGTTTTTCCTGAACAGTTTAAGATGGTTAAAAGAGAGCGTTCTCACCCGAACGTTGCAGAGTTTAGCGAGTTAGTTTCTCTTATTGAATCTCCATCAACTATTGAACAAGACCCGATAATCGCTGCACGCAATAGGGCAATTCTGGAAGTTTTATTTGCAACGGGTATGCGGATATCAGAGCTGGTTTCCTTAAACAGGAGAGATTTAAATGTTGAGGGGAAAATATTTATAACAGGAAAAGGGCGGAAACAAAGGTTTGTTTATCTGACAGAGCGGGCTCAGTCTTACTTGGATCAATATTTGTTAATTAGGAAGGATAACCAGCAGGCTTTATTTGTTCCAACGAAAACAAGAAGTAAAGATAAACTTTCCTCCAGATTAACTCCCAGATATGTTCAGGAGAGACTTAAGACTTACAGGGAAAAACTAAGAATAAACCTGCCAACTACACCGCATTCTTTCCGTCATGGTTTTGCAACATATTTAGCAGAAGAAGGAGCCTCCCCTGCTGCAATACAAATTTTACTGGGCCATGAAAGTTTGAATACTACTACCAGATATGTAAATGCATCTGATAAGTTTGCTCAGGAATCACACCGTAAGTATCATCCTCTGGCTGAAAGATCTGGTAAATGACAAGTGAAGATTTTGTAAGAATTTTCTACAGTAATTTTAGTCCGGGTATAGATTGGGCCAATATTGATGAAATAGCCTGGATGTTTGAAGAAGGGTTATTTGGTTTGAATTCTCAGGCTATAGCTACAAATGATCAATTTTTAGAAAGAGTTGATCTAGTTGTTAATCCTAAGTATGGCTTAATAAAAAATGGTGAGAGTTTTGAGCATATGGCCTTGAAATCCCTCGCCAAAGATTACTTAGTTGAATATTTTGATATAGCTGAAAATAAAATTAAAATGGAATATCCATTAATAGGATTTGAGGTTGATGTAATAGATGAAGATTTATGCTTTCCAACTGAGTGTGGAGATACAAGTGCCCTTAAGTTAGAAAAGTACCTTTCTCTTTCAAATACTAAGAAGATGTTGATTCTTCCCTATCCTCATTCTGAAGATATAAAAGTCTTTGAGTTTGTTGCCAATCCCAGATTTTTTGAATATATTAATCATAAACATCAATTTTTAAATCAGAAAAATGCTAAGTTACGTTAAATCTAATATCTTCTGATTGTCGGACAATACTGTAGAGCTTCGGAGTCTTACTTTTTAACAATTTTTATTCCCAGTCTGGGTATTGGTCCGTTTCTGGTTTGTTCTAAAGATGTAAATAATTGGAAGTTCTGGATCCCTATCTCCCCCACCAACCCACTTATTCTATTTTTGCTTATATTAAATCTTTCATTTGGATCCTCTATTAATGCTTCTATATATAAATCCAATGGATAAATATTTATCTGAGAGTCTGGGCGGGTAATTCTAAGGAGTTCTCCAAGATAATTTTTTAATTCTTTAGGATCATTGGGAAAATACATAAATGCTCCGTGGTTATCAAATATGTAATCAAAGCTATCATTTTTAAACGGTAAATCAGGAGCCATAGCAGCAATTACTTGGCTTGATTTTTTCAATCTGCGTTCAGTTTTTTCCCCTCTTGTAATGGGTCTAATTTTTCCTGTTTCGTCTTGTATTTCATAATCTGCAATAAATAAGGATGGATCTATACTAACTACATCAAGATCAGGTCTCATGTTTCTCAATTTCTTAGCAAAGGCTTGATAAGTGCCGCTTCCTACATCTAAAATACGAGCATTTTGTTTAAAATCCCCCGGAGTAAAAGAAAAAATTTCCTGGTATTCTTGAAGATTGCGCTCAGTGGATCTAAAATAACCAACTTTTTCCTTTGGGGTTTCCCCTACTTTAACTGGTGTTTCTTTTACTTCATCCATTTTGAAATCTTCCTTCTAATAAAGGCAGATATTGTTTAATATATCATACAGTCTATCACTAGTCGCACAATATTTCCTCCCTGCTTGACAAACCTAGCCAAATTCCTCTATTGTGAAAATAGTGACGATTTATTGATGAACGATAATCTCTTTTCTAAGAAAAACCTTATCACTTACCTACTCCTGGCTATCTTGGCTGTGGCTATCCCCTTAGGAATACAGATGGTCCAACAGCAAATTGAGCTTAGAACCAAAGCCACCGGAGAGGAGATTAAGTTTTCCGGAACGGGGGTCAGCTGTGACCCTTCTATTCCTGCCAGCGGGGTTCAATGTACCACAACCAATCCGACTATCACTGTGGAGTTAACTTCCCCATTTGGAGGGCCACTGATACAGGAAAATTAATATGGGAAATTTATTAAATATGATTAATATTAAAACCGTGGTGGCAGTACTGGTGGTGGCAATCCTTGTTGCCGCCATCCCGGTAACTACCAGATTAACCCAGCAGCAGCAGGATATCAGATCAAAAGCGGCTGGTCCTACCATAGCCACTTCCCCCACAACATTAACTAATACCGGTTCAGGATATCCAGTAATGAGTATTTTTGTAACTGCTGATCCAGGGGTTTCCTGGAAGGTATATTACTGTACTGTTGCAGGTACCAGCTGTCCAAATGCTTGGTTTGCAATACCTAACGGATCAGGTTCAGGAAATGCTCAATCGTTAACTTATCAATTTCCATCCAATGAAACTGGAACTCACATTCTGGCTCTTTTTGATGGGAATAGTGTCACACAACTTGCCTCAACAACTATCACCTTTCAAACTTCAGGTGGTGGTGGAGAAGTTGCCTTGACAGGATCCATTGCCATTTCTCAAAATCCAGTTGTTAAATCCGGAGGGAGTTACCCAAATGTAAAAGTATCCATTAATAATGCCAATACCAATTGGGTTGTCTATTACAATAACAATAATGGGGCAAATTGCGGAGGTACTTGCAGCGCAACCGGAAGTTGGACACCATTTAAGGATATATCAGGAGTTTCCGGAAATACGAGCGGTTCAGCAGGTTCATATTCCTTTAACTGGACTCCTCCTTCTTATATAACAGGTACACATACCATTGCCCTGTTTGATAAAAACGTTTCAGGAATTGCCAGTAAAGTGGATGTTACTTTTCAGGACGGTGGCGGAGGTAGTTCAGGAGGAGTTTGTATCGGCCAAATTGGCTTAAATACAACTACAACTGCATGTGGATTTACTGCTAGCTGGAATTTAGAAGCAAAATATGGGGCCAACACTTGTAACGTTTTTATTAGAGATAAGGATGGAGATCATAGAATTAGTTTAAATAATGAATGTTCTGGGGAGAGATTCTTATGGACTGATGATACTGGTAGTATAAAAGGCATAAATATAGTGAATGGTCAGAGTTATGAACTATTTGTTAGTAATGGTGATCCCAATGGGGGTTGTTATAACCAGAGTAAAGGTAAAATAACTCTTAATTGTCCTGGTACTGGTGGTACAGGAGGTAGTCGTCCTATAGAGGATGTGCCCTCAACTTGTAAAACTTCTCAAACTTGTACAGCTTCCGGTAAGGATACTACCTGTCCGGCAGGATCTCAATGGTGTTATGACGGATTCTGCATTAATGAATATTATGACCCTGAAACTAAAACTTGTAAGGCTCCTGTCAGCGATACAACTTGTATTTCCCCGGGTCCTGTCACAAACTTAAGGCCGGTTGACGGAACTGAGTATCCGGCAGGCAAGAGAACTGTGACTTTACAATGGGATGCTCCTTCAGGCGGTGGTCCCCTGTCTCACTATAATGTTAGATTGGATGATCCGACCACAACAGGGACTGGTAAAGAGCCGGATGTAGTAGCTGATAATTATTCAAGCACCTCTTTGCAAATTCCTGATCTGGATAATCCCACTCTTTATTCTTGGTGGGTAGATGCAGTTTCTTCTTGCGGAGCTCTACCGTCCAGAGCCGGTGCCAGTTTCACTATCTTGGGGGGAAGTGCCAACGTCAATTACATAATTGAAGGAGATGTGTTAAATGAGACCAGTAATCCGGTGGGAGGAGCCACCGTCTGTCTGGATCCACCTGCAGGCGATACTACATGTTCCAGCGCAGGTCTTCTTAAAAGTACCACCAGCTCAACTGATCAGTCAGAATTAATGGCCGGAAAATATCATATTGAAAACGTGCCTCCGGCTGAATCAGGACATAATGTATTTATCTTCCCTCCTCAAGGATATATAGTTACTTCTGAAAATCCGGTGTTAGTTAATCAAGGAGGGATTAGTCAATCTAAATATGTTGGTTTTAATCTGCAGAGTCCTGCAGGTACAACTTGTGAGCAGGTTGTCACCAGGGCCAGGAATACCGCTACCAATGAATGTAAAGACTTCCCCACCACCTGTTTGGATGCTGGTTGGGAGGCTGATCCAAGTTGCACCGCCACTACTGGTCAGGGTACTACCTGCTACCTTATCACCGATGAGCTCTTGGAAAAGGAAAGATGGGATGAGGAGGGATTTGCAGATTGTGACGACTCCAAAGCTATTCCTTATGACGAGCATCCGGAAGAATTCTCCTTTGCCTTTACAGATCAGACAGCAGGACTAAAGACCATTTATACTAAATTTATTGCCACAGATGGATCATCACAAAATTTCCAGAAAGCAATTCTCTTTAAACCAGGATCAGCTCTAACCAATATTACCTGTTCTTATGCTCCGGAAGGGACAGCCACCAATATTACTGTTACAGGTACTAATTTGGGCTCGCATACCCAGCTAGGTTCTGGCGGAATTACCGTGGGCGGCAAGAAAACTCAAGTGACTTGGACTGAGGGCCAGACTGAAATTAGTATCCAGGTGCCGGAAAGGCTGCAATCTGAAATCCCCATTCTTTTCCAGTCGGATGGGGGTACTGTGATTCGTGGCTCTTGTGTAGTAAATTTGGCTACCATGAATTTTACTGCCAATATCCAGTGTCGTCCCCCTGGCAATTTAGGGGCCCAGGATGTGCAAGTGCAAATTTATGAGAATTTAGCCACTTCATCAGCTACTCCCCGACCGATTATTTCACAGGAAATAGTTTTGGATAAAGATGGTTTGCCCACCCGTTTCACTCCCCAGCTGGAAACAGGTAAAAGTTATACTATGATTATCAAAGCTCCGGGAACAGTGGCCAGAAAAGTAAACTTTATAGCCTCAAATGGTACGGTGATTGTGCCAGGGCCTATACTTTTGCCCGTGGGAAATATTGCTCCGGTGGCTTTGGCTGATGATCAGGTTAATGCTTTTGATAAATCCGAGCTGATCAGACAATGGACTCTAATATCGGATGTAGTAAGAAGCGGTGATTTTAACCTGGATAAAAGAGTCAATTCTATTGATTATGCTTGTATGAGACCGAATCTGGATACCTCCTCCCCCACTCATCAGGATGAGGTATATACTTTACAATCCCTTTCGTCAACACCCGTAAATTCCAACTCTTCTTCGAGTTTCACAGTTCCTGCCTCCTTTGGCACTGCCGACATCTTTCGGGATGTAATACTTTCTGCATATGGATTTACTGATAATGCCTCAAAATTTATTAAAGATAACTCAAAAATATCCGTTACTGACCTAAGCGGTTCTTGTGCTGGAGGAGGAGGCTGGCAGCCCCAATCTCAGACTGTAACATTAAATTGCGCCCAACATGAAGCGGCAGTGCATGAATTGGCACACGTTTGGTGGCATACATTTAGATTACAGAATCCGGAGATGGCCAAAGGTTTGGCCCGTGATTTAGTCAGACTGGCAAATGGGGATGGGTCGGCCACAGCAGTGGCCTTTGCCAAAACTTACGTCCAGGGAGATGGAGGAAGTTTTGAGGGTATGTACTGTACAGATAACGGTTGCGCTGATGTTCAAAACATTAAGGATAGCGATTTTGATTTGACTGAGGCAGCATCGAATGCCAAAATTATTGATTGGGAGATCTTTGCCGGACTTTCCAGTTGGACAATGGGCCAATTTAAGAGTGGTACCAGAGCGCTTCCTTCCTATCTTTGGAAGTATTTCGAACCGATGTTTACAGGGGTTATACAAGTAACCCCATATTATTCTGGAGGATATCGATAATACTTGTAAAAGGTAAAAAAATGTCATAGGCTAAATATATATGATTAACCTAAAATATTATAATGTAATTTACTATTTAAGGAAGGTTAACCATATAATTTTTCGTATAACTCAAAATTATGGAAAATAATCCGCAAGTAATGCAAAGTGAGAATCAGACTTCCAGAAATGGAGGTTTTAAGAAGCTCTTAACCAGAAGGAATATTTTTCTTCTGCTGGGGCTGATTGTGATAGCGGAGGTAATCTGGGCCTTCTGGGCTTTGGTCCTCTCCCCTTCTCAAGGCTTAATTATCCCGCAATTTGGAGCGCCAAAGCCTCAAGCAACTTCAGTTTCCCTACTATCCCCCACTCAAAGCTTAAAAGTGGGAGATATTGTGACAGTCACAGCTAAAATTGAATCTGATAAGTTTACTGATGGCGCAGATTTAGTCATTATTTACAATCCCCAAGCTTTGGAGGTGCAGACAACTTCCGGTGATAAACCATTAGCTGCCGGATTACTTTATGATGACTATCCTTTTAATAACGAGGAGGAGCCGGGAAGAATTACTGTTTCTGGAATCACCACCCGGGCAAATGGTACTTTAGCTAGCGGCATTTTTGGTACTGTTACCTTTAGAGCTTTGTCTGAGGGAGAGGCTAAGGTTTCCCTACTATTTAATGTGGGTGATACCACTGACTCTAATGTGATTGAAACAGGCACAGGTAATGATGTGTTGGATGAGGTAAATAATTTAGAGCTAAAAATACTGCCATGATGGGAATTAGAATTAAGCTATTAGAATCAAGAATTAAGCTTTTTAGTGCGCTACTTGTTATGATGCTTTATTCTTTATTCTTACCGCTTACTGCCCCTGTCTTTGCCCAGCAGGCTACCCTGTCTGTTTCTCCTTATGATGGAATTGTCAATAGAGGTTGTAATTTTTCCCTGGATATTAGACTTGATACCGGTGGTGCCCAGACTGATGGCACTGATGCTATTTTAAAGTATGATCCTTCCCGGCTTTCCGGCGTATCTATTATTTCCGGCGCCATCTATCCTGATTATCCGGGCAATAATATTGATCAGCAAAACGGTAGGATTACTGTGTCCGGTTTGGCCTCGGTCACGCAACCCTTTACCGGTCAGGGGGTTTTGGCAACTGTTAATTTTAGAGTAGCTGATAATGCTCCCGCCGGACTTACCCAGGTGACCTTTGATTTTGATCCTCAGAATAAAAGTAAAACTACAGATTCAAATGTGGTGCAAAGACAGACTGTGGTAGATATTTTAAATTCGGTGGTAAACGGTAATTATACTGTTGGTACTGGAACGTGTGGTGGTGGAACAGGAGTGAGCGGATCAACAGACCCAACAGCAACAGGAACTGGAACAGGAACCGGAACAGGAACCGGGTCTCAAGGCGGCGGAACTATCGGCTCATCTACCCCATCCGGTCAAATTATTTATAAAACTTTACCTCAAGGAGGAACTGCCGAGTTGACAGCCACTCTGGTAATTGTGGGATCAATTCTGACTGTTTTGGGAATAATGGGACTGGCACTGCTTTAGACATGCAACTTTCTACCCTTATAACTGACTTTTTGGAATATCTGGAACTGGAGCGGAATGCTTCACAACTAACCATTAAAAACTATGACCATTATCTAAAGCGCTTCCAAGATTTCACAGGCGAAATTGATCCCAAAGATATTGATCTGAATTTGATCAGAAAATACCGCTTGTATCTTTCCCGCTGGAGCGATCCATTAACCAAAAAGCCTTTAAAAAGAATCACTCAGAATTATTTTATGATTGCTCTAAGAGCTTTTTTAAAATACTTAGCCTGGAAAGATATCGCCACTCTCTCAGCTGAAAAAGTGGAATTGGGAGAGCAGGATCCCAGACCTTTAAAAATTCTGGACGAGGTAGCGCTTAAGCAGCTTTTGGATGCTCCGGATGTATCAAAAAAAGATGGCATAAGAGATAGAGCCATACTGGAAACTTTATTTTCCACCGGGCTGAGGGTGTCTGAGTTAGCATCTCTAAATACAGATACTATTAATTTAGGAAGACGCGAGTTTGGCATAATTGGCAAGGGCGGAAAGGAACGGGTGGTGTTTATATCTGATGTTGCTGCTTCTTGGTTGGAAAAATATCTTAACGTGAGAAAAGATACATTCAAGCCTTTATTTATCAGGTTTCAAGGTAAAGTAGACCCTGCTGAGAGTGGTGAGGCCATGAGGCTTACTTCCCGCTCCATTGAGCGGATTGTGGAAAAATACGTTAAAAAGTTAGGCTTGAGTGTTAAAGCTACACCGCATACCCTACGTCACTCATTTGCCACAGATTTACTGATTAACGGAGCAGATATCCGCTCAGTACAAGAGATGTTGGGTCATTCTAATATTGCTACCACCCAAATTTATACCCATGTCACTAATGCCCATTTAAAAGATGTCCACAAAGCTTTCCACTCAGGCAATAAATAATAGAGCTCTATTTCAGCTTAAGTTTGGCCAAATCACCCAATAACATGGACAGGGCTGTTGCCACAACCGATAAAACTACTGCTGCTAAAATAGCCGGTACAAAACCGGCAATGGTAATCCCCGGTACAAAATAAGCCACAATATATAGCATCAAAGCATTGATGACAAAAGCAAACAACCCCAGACTGATAATAGTCAATGGAGCTGTAATAAAGGCCAAAACCGGCCTGATAAAGGTATTAACAATTCCCAATACTATGGCAGCTAAGAGGGCTGTGGTGAAATCAGCCACCTCAAATCCTGGAACAACATAGGCAGTGACAATTAAAGCCAAAGCGTTAAGTGCCAAGGCTACAATAATTTGCAAATCTTCTCACCTCCTTTTTGTTTTGGATATATCTTAATTATTGGATTAAAAAATTGGGGATGTCAAGTTGACTAATTCTTCTGATGGTATACAATTTAAGATATGGAAAGTCAAGAGGGTCCGCCCCAAGGGAAAACTGGAGTCATCAAAAGAATAGGTGAAGGTTTAAGAAGTTTTAGAAGTTATTTAAAAGAAGTCACAACATTTAACTACCAAATGCCTCTAGAGGAAATTAACGATCAATCTGTGGCAGAATCGATTCGAACAGGTATTTGGCTTGAAGGAATGAGGATAGGTATTGATAGAAGTGATCAACTATTCTCAGTAACCACCATTTTGAATCAGATACATCAAAAAGGGACCCCAGACATGTTAGGACGAGATAAATATAGGAGGGAACTTCCGCTAAAAAGGGAAGCTGTCCAAAAAATATTGTCAAATTGGGTGAATGAAGACATCGTGGAAATGGAACATCGCCCGCAACCTGATGCAGCGGGAGATGTTATTTTTTATACGGTGAAAGATAAGGCTGCTTTTAGAAGAATATCCCAGGGTGATCAAATAGGCTTGCCTGTCAAACCAAAGGTGAGAAGATCTCCTAAAAATCCCCCCATCTGAAACGGCCAGGTTAAAATAACGCTATAAAAATTGGGAGATAAAAATGACAAAAATGGCCACTTATAATAAAGAGCAAACAGGGCGGCAAAAATAAATCCCGCTATAAAATAAATAATGGCAATTGAGGAGATGATTTTTTCTTTGCTCATTCTACTCTTTCTTTTGATGAAACTACTGTGGCTGCAGCCACCTTTTCTCCGTCTCTCACCCTCATCAGAATCACCCCTTGTGTTTGTCTTTGCAGAGTTGGTACTTGTTTAAGATCCATCTTTATCAGCTGACCTTTGGTGGAGGTTAAAACTAAAATATCCATATTTTCATCAATGACCTTGGCTGTGACAATCTCGCCTGTTTTAGCAGTGATTTGGGCGGCTTTAACTCCCTGTCCTCCCCTGCCCTGTTTACTCCAAGAGGATGTTTTAGTTTTCTTGCCCAATCCTTTTTCCATCACTACCAAAAGTTCTCCTTCTTCCTTTTTTTTGATGATATTTAAAGAAACCACACTATCATCTTTGCCTAATTTAATCCCCCTCACACCAGATGTATCTCTGTGAGTTGATTTGACTCCAGCTTCTGAGAATCTGATGCTTTTTCCCATTCTGGAGACAATGATAATATCATCAGTGCTACTAGTTGGTTGAACCCATCCTAATATGTCGCCAGCATCCAATTTAATAGCCACCAACCCGTTTCTTCTGATGTTGGCATATTCACCTAAAGTGGTTTTTTTGACAGTGCCTCTTCCCGTACACATGAAGAAGAATTTAGACTCGGTTTCCTTCTCTCTTCGGGTTAGGACTGCAGTCACCTTTTCACTCTGTTCAACGCTAATTAAGTTAACAATGGCCTGACCCTTAGCTGCTCTTTGGGTTTCCGGAATATCCCAAACCTTAATCTGAAATACCCTGCCCCTGTCAGTGAAAAAAAGAATATTGTCATGAGTCTGGGTATAGAAAATATGGGAAACAGCATCGGTTTCCTTGGTGGATATTCCCATCACCCCTTTGCCTCCTCTTGCCTGAGTTCGGAAAGAGTGAGGAGATTGGCGTTTAATATAGCCTCCTTCGGTGATGGTGACAATAGTCACCTCATTAGGCACTAAATCCTCTTCAGAGAACTCCCCCACTTTTTGTTTATAAACCCGGGTTCTCCTGTCATCTGCATACTTTTCTTTAATCTTGATGAGTTCATCCTTAACAACTTTAAGAATCTTTTCCGGATGAGCTAGAAGGTCCTCAAGATAAGCTATTGTTTCCCTGACCATTTTCAACTCATCTTCTATTTTTTGTCGCTCCAGTGCAGCCAGCCTCCTTAGCTGCATGTCCAAAATAGCCACAGATTGAATTTCGGTTAATTCAAACTTCTTCATCAAATTAATCTTAGCCTCTTCGGAATCTTTGGACTTCTTGATAGTTTCAATTACAGCATCAATTGAATCAACGGCAATTTTTAATCCTTCTAAAATATGTTCACGCGAGCGGGCCTCCGAAAGTTCAAACTCCGATCTTCTCACGATAACTATCTGTCTGTGGTGAATAAATTGCTCCAGGATATGTTTGAGAGTTAACAGATGAGGCACGCCGTCTGAGAGCGCCACCAGATTAACATTAAAAACCGACTGCATGGCAGTGTATTTATAAAGGCTGTTTAAAATAGACTGGGGTCTGCCGTCTCTTTTGAGATCAAAAACAATCCTCACCATCTGTTTTCTGTCTGACTCATCCCTGATATCAGCAATCCCCTCTAACTTTTTATCTTTAACCAATTCGGCAATTCTGGCAATTAAAGTGGCTTTATTAACCTGATATGGTAGTTCTGAAACGATAATTTGCATTTTACCTTGTGCTGTTTCATCAATCTCGGCCTTTGCTCTCATCACAATTCTGCCCTTGCCTGTAGCATAAGCTGCCAAAATTTCGGATTGGTCATAAATTGAGCCTCCTGTGGGAAAATCAGGACCCTTAATGTGTTGAATGAGATCCTCCACAGTGGCTTCAGACTGGAAAACACTGTCATTGCGAGGACCCTGTACCATTACGGTACTGGGGGACGAAGCAATCTCTTTATCCGGGCCAGATTGCTTCGCTTCGCTCGCAATGACGGATTTTGTTGGATGTTCTATCATGTAGATTAACCCGTCACATACCTCCCCCAAATTATGAGGTGGGATTTGGGTGGCCATGCCTACAGCAATACCAGAGGCTCCATTTAAGAGTAAGTTGGGTATAACCGATGGCAAGACCACCGGTTCTTGTGTAGTTCCGGAATAGTTATCAATAAAATTAACTGTGTTTTTGGAAATATCCCGTAGTAACTCATCAGAGATGACAGCCAGTCTGGCTTCGGTATAGCGCATAGCAGCTGGAGAATCCCCATCTATCGAGCCGAAATTTCCCTGTCCGTCAATCAGCATATATCTCATGGAGAAATTTTGAGCCATTCTGACCATCGCCTCATAAACCGGAGCATCTCCGTGTGGGTGCAAATTTTTCAAAACCTCACCTACCACTGCCGCAGACTTTTGATATCTAGATGTATGGTGAAGGCCTTGCTCATGCATGGCATAGATGATTCTTCTTTGAACCGGTTTTAAGCCGTCTCGGACATCAGGCAGAGCCCGGGAAACAATTACAGACATGGCATAGTCAAGGTATGACCTTTGCATCTCTTCTATGATGGGTGTTATTTGAATTTTGCCGATATTACTCATAAAGAAGCATGAAAAAAGAGCTTATCGCTCCCCTAAATTATACCTTTTTTAGCCTACCTTAAGCAAGAGGACTTTTTAAAATTATGCTATACTTTGGTCAAATGAACACATACCCTCAATTACCAGCTGGGCGGCCTGAAAGGGAGGTTGGTTTTTCTAGGGAGGTACATGGAGAGGCCAATACAAGGGAGGAAGTAACTCTTCTAGGTATCCAGCAGGATATTCTACAGAAGGCTTGTGATTTTGTGGCTAAAGTAGATGATATAAATCCTTTTAATATGGTATTTACAGATGGATTTAATGGAGAAATAGCTAGAGTTGCTATTCTACGGTTTCTGGGATTGATGGATATACCTAAAAGTGCACTTTATCTGCAAGGAGTAAGAATTGGTCAGGATGAACTAATCCGCCAGAGTATAGAGAGTTACTCCTCTAATCGTTCTTTTCAAGAAGGAGTTAGAGCGTCAAAAGGTATACTGGCAAGTTTAACCCCATTTATTGTTAGTTCAAAGGAGCTAAAGGCCACAAACCAACATGGTCAAATTCAGCTAGGAATCTATTGGTTCCCTGTTGATTATGTCAAATATGAATTGGAGAAAGACCCTACAGGACTATCCTTTATGCAAACACTTAGGCTTCGAGGATTAAATACTGATCAGGACCAGGGACTTTCAATGATAGCTGATATGTATACTGGTGCGCATACTTTCTTTACAGATATGGAGCTGGATAAGATTGTTAGAGTGCGTAGATATGACGCTTATTATGTAAATGAAGTTTTTTTAAAGCAGGTAGATGATCTAATAACTAAGTTAAAACCACCTGAGCCGGATTTACAGATGGAGGATCCTAAGCTTTTTTCAAAGCTGACTTTATAATTTTATCCAAAAGTTTGGGAAAGGAAATTCTTCTTTCAGAAGATGAGCCACCAGTAATAACTAATACTTTCATTTAAAAACTTTTTGGACAGCCTCATTAAATTTTCTTCCCCTGTCAAATTCGTTTTGGAATAAATTAAAGGAGGTGGCAGCTGGAGAAAATAGGACTATGTCACCTGGTTTAACTTCAGCCTTTACATCAGATAGCAACTTTTCGAGATCATTATAGAGACCAAATATTTGAACCTGCAAACCGGGTTTGTAGCTTCGTATTAGGTCAGTAGCGTCTCCTTCCAGGAAAAAAACTTTTTTACAATTTTTACTGACAACTTTGGTGAATGCTTTATAATCCATTCCTTTATTCATCCCCCCACAGACTAAAACTACGTTCCCACTTCCGATATGGGAAGCTGTTTTTATGGCCTGGATACCTGCTTCAGGAGAAGTGGCTGTGGTGTCATTGATGATTTTTACACCATTCCATGTTTTTATAAGTTCCATCCTAAACGGAACACCCTTAAATTTGGCCATCGTTTGCAATGCCTGCCTTTGTGGAATTTTAAAAATCTTTGCCACTGATAAAGCTGCTGCTATATTTTCCCGATTATGTTGTCCTAATAAGTTTGGATGAAAGTCTTTGGGTAAATCATCAGCTGAAAAATAAATAATTTGACCCTTTAATCCTTTTAAGAAATGATTTTTAGTAGTTACTGGTTCATTTTTTCTTAAGAATAAGAAATCTTGTGCAGTCTGATACTTACCAATAATTCTTTTGGCAGCAACATACTCCTTCATGTTGGAGTAATAATTAAGGTGATCCGGAGTGATGTTTGTTATTACCGCCCACCTGGGAGAAACTCCATGTTTATCAAATGCTTCCAGTTGAAACGATGATATCTCCAAAGCCACCAAAGAGTTTGGGCTAACATGTTTAGTAATGTCTAAAACACTTTTACCAATGTTTCCAGCCACTATTACATCTTCCCCCCCTGCTTTGAGAGTCTCAAATATTAATGAGGTAGTGGTGGATTTGCCTTTGGTACCTGTGACACCAATAATTTGTGAAGGGTTAACATGCTCCAAAAATATTCCCATATCCATCTCCACTCTTTTCCCGATTTTGGTGGCATATTCAATGTATGAGTTATTAGGTTTTACAGCTGGGTTTTTAATGATCAAATCAGCCCAGTCAATATCCTTATTTTCATGTTCACCTAATGTGTATTCAATATCGGGAAACCTTTTGAGTTTATCAATTGATGGCTTCAAAACTTTAGCATTCTTTAAATCGGTTATCCTCACCCGGGCACCCAAAGATGCAAAAAACCTGGTAGATCCCACTCCTCCTTCATTTAATCCTAGCCCGAAGATAAGGACTTTTTTATTCTTAAACTTATTATCCATGGTATGTTATTATATCGCCCATATGAATAACAATCCAATCGGCGTTTTTGATTCCGGCATTGGCGGTTTAACCGTGGTGAAAGCCATAACTGAAAAACTTCCCCATGAAAGCATCATCTATTTAGGGGATACTGCCAGAGTACCTTATGGTACCAGATCCAAAGAAATTATCACCAAATTCGCTCTCGATTTAGCTCAATTTCTGATCAAAAGAAAAGTTAAATTTTTGGTAGTTGCTTGTAATACTATTTCAGCTGTAGCCTACGATGCTATAAAAAATTCATCTCCGGTACCCATTATAGGAGTAATTACCCCGGCTGTAATTCAAGCATCAAGGGTTAGCAAAAATGGCAAGATCGGTGTGATTGGAACTGTTGGTACCATCAAAAGTGATACTTATGGAAAACTGATTAGGGTTCTTAATCCTGATGCCGAAGTTTATAGTGTGGCCTGTCCATTATTTGTTCCTTTAGCAGAAGAAGGTTTTGCAAATAACCTAATTAGCGAACTGGCGACTCAAGAGTATCTTAAAAGTTTAAAAAAAGCCAAAGTAGATACTTTAATTTTAGGTTGTACACATTATCCAATCCTTTATAAGGTGATACAAAGAGAAATGGGAAATCGAGTAAATTTAGTAGATTCATCACATACCACAGCAGAAATGCTGGAAAAAAGGTTAAAAAATTTAAAACTGTTGGGAAATAATACTCATCCAAAATGGGAATTTTATGTCACGGATGCACCGGAAAGAGTTTATCAAGTGGCAGGCAGGTTTTTTGGAGAGGCTTTAAATGGTAAATTAAAGAAAATCAGTTTATCTGAATAAATTCTCTGGCCATTTTATCTATATCCCCTGCTCCCATAAAGAAAATAATTTCTCCACTTTGCACATGTAGTTTTAGCATTGGTAGGAGTTGATCCTTACTGTGATACACTAGAGTATCTCTGCCTACAGTATCTGCCAGTTGTTTAGATGTGATTAGTCCAGTATCTACTTCCCTGCTGGGATAAATATCTGTAATAATGATTTTATCAACCGGGAGACTTTTAAAAACTCTGACAAAGTCATTAAATAGAACTTTGGTTCGGGAGAACATATGTGGTTCATATATGAGGATAATTCTTTGATCAGGAAATTTTTCCCTGGCAGCTTGCATGGTTTTTTCAATTTCACTGGGGTGATGTCCAAAATCAGAATAAACTTTGGCTCCATGGTAGGAGCCGATATACTCAAATCTTCTCCCTACCCCCTCATATTTGGACAAACTTTTCTTGATGGTTTGTGGATCAATTTTAAGTAGTAGTCCAACCTGGAGGGCAGCTTGAGCATTTAACCTATTAAACTGGCCAGGAATTTTTAGCTTAAAATCTATAGGTTTTTTAGAATAGTCTAAATTTGTATTGACACCCTTGGGGTGTACAGTCAAAATTTCAGAAACTACAAGGTCAGAAAGATTGGCGACAATTTTCTCTCTTGTTTGAGCCAAAAACTTTTTAAAGCTTTCTTTATAAGCTTCAAAATCCTTAAAATATTCCGGGTGGTCCATTTCAATATTGGTGACAACTGTAATCTCAGGATAGAGAGATAAAAAATTATCGTTAAATTCATCTGCCTCAATAACAAAATATTTAGGCTTCCCTGCCCTGTAATTTGCCTTCCACTTTGGGTATATTGCACCTAATAAAACAGTGGGATCTAACCCCGAGTCCTCCAGAATTTGAGCAATCATGGCTGTGGTGGTAGTTTTTCCATGTGTTCCGCATACAGCGATCACAAATTTATCTTTGACTAAATACTTCCCCACAAACTGTTGCCAGGTAAGGATGGGTATCCCCATTTTTTTTGCCTGCAATAACTCTGGATTTTGTGGATCTAAAGAAAAGATAGCAGGAGTAACTGTCAATAAATCTAGCTTCCCACTCGACATGTGGGAAGCTGAATGACCTTTTAAAAACTGGGAGGATTTAAATTGAGTGGTAAATTCATTATGAGGTTCAAGGTCACAGCCAGTTATTTCAAATCCTTGGGCTTGAGCAATGGCTGCCGCAGCAGATGCCCCGGATCCACCTATCCCCAAAAAATGCACTTTCATATGAAGATTTTACTATATTAGGGAGTTTTTTTGGGGGGAAAATTGTCAGACCTCTACTGCTCGTCGCGAAATAAGCGTTCGAGTAGTCTTCTAACTCTTAAGGCTAATATTTGTGTTGAACTATCTGATGCTGATTCTTGTTTTGAATAAACATCATCTATCACCCCACTATTTAATATTGAAGCAGCGGTTGCTTGATCTGCATTGGATCTGATTGTAACCGCTGTATGCGGGAAAAGGCGTTTAATTTGTTCAGCTAGGGAGATGAGTTCCTCCACACTGGTGGACGGACTATGACTTAAACAGGTCATATGAAAATCTGATTCAGGACCCATCAGAACCTCTAAAACCTGTGCATTTTCAGGAACCATCCTTAAGTCAATGTTTCCTGGCGGTGGTGTTAATTTACCGGAAAGGATATCTGAAATGTCAGGATTCTCCTCCACAATTAAAATTCTACGTGCTTTTTCTACCATAAAATAATTATAGGATAAATTCTGGAAAATGTCAACTATGGGTCTATATATCCAATGTGGCCATCTTAGCATGAGTTTGGATAAACCTTTTGCGTGGTGGTACCTCATCCCCCATCAGCATACTAAAGACCTCATCAGCCTCCCCTGCATCTTCCACATTGATCTGTTTTAAGACTCTATTTTCCGGGTTCATGGTGGTTTCCCAAAGCTGATCAGGGTTCATCTCTCCTAAGCCTTTATATCTGGAAATCAGAACTTGCTGTTCATTTCCCGTCTTTTTTAGCAACTGATTTTTCTCTTCATCCGAATAGGCATAATAAAGCTCCTTTCCTTTCTGGATCTTATACAGCGGTGGTTGGGCTATATATAGGTAGCCTTTGGTGATGATTTCGGGTAGGTACCTGAAGAAAAATGTCAAAAGTAGAGTCCGGATATGTTCCCCATCCACATCTGCATCAGTCATAATTATGACTCTATGATAACGGGTTTTCTCATAATCAACCGTATCACCAATTCCTGTGCCCAGTGCAATCACCAGAGCCTTAATTTCCTCAAATTCTAAAATTTTATCCAAGCGTGCTCTTTCAGTATTTAAGATCTTACCCCGCAAAGGCAAAATAGCCTGAAATTTTCTATCTCTGCCTTGTTTGGCAGATCCTCCGGCTGAGTCCCCTTCCACAATATACAGTTCAGATTCGGAGGCATCCCTGTTTTGACAATCTGCCAATTTTCCCGGCAAAGTCATCCCCTCCAAGGCCCCTTTTCTGATCACTGCATCTTTGGCTGCTCTGGCTGCTGCTCTGGCTCTGGCTGCTAAAAATACTTTTTCCAAAATTGCTTTACCATCTTGCGGGTTTTCTTCAAAAAACATCTCCAAACCGTCTTTGACAACTTGCGAAACAATCGGTTGAACTTCAGCATTGCCCAGTTTTTCTTTGGTCTGAGATTCAAACTGGATCTTATCCGAATCCATCTTAATAGAGATCACAGCTGTTAAACCCTCTTTCACATCCTCTCCGGTTAAGTTTTCATCCTTTTCTTTTAAAGCCTCTATTTTCCGTCCGTAATCATTAATGGCCCGGGTTAAAGCCATCCTGAACCCGGTTAAGTGTGAGCCGCCCTCAGTAGTGGGAACTACATTGGCAAACGATTCTACATTTTCCACAAATCCGTCATTGTATTGGATGCCAACTTCCACATCCACATCTTCCAAAACCCGGTGAATCAAAATAGGTTCGGGATGGATTAGAGCTTTATTCTGATTAAGATGTTTAATTAAGGTAGCCAACCCGGATTGAAAGTAAAAATGGCTTTCCTTACCTGACCTCTCATCAAAAATATGGAAGAAAATTCCTGCTACAAGATACGCCACTTGTTTAACCTGTTTTTCCAGCCTGTCTAGATCTGGTTTGGTGGTGGAAAAAACAGTCTTGTCTGCCAAAAAAGTTATTTTAGTGCCTCCTTGGGCAGGCCACTGAAAGTGACTCTCAAAGGGGAACTTTTGACCTTCCGGCATGGGGGCAACCTTGACTTTGGCCTTACCCTTAGTATATTCCTGGAAATATTCTTTATTATCCCTTCTAACCACTGCCACCAAATATTCTGATAAAGCATTGACAGCCGAGACTCCCACTCCATGCAAACCAGTGGAAACCTTGTATCCCCCTTCTCCAAATTTACCCCCGGCATGTAAGGTAGTCATAATTACCTCAAGAGCTGATTTTCCCACCTTGGAGTGAATTTCCACCGGAATTCCCCTACCATCATCAGCCACAGTCACATAATCTCCTTCATGCAAAGTAACCCAGATATTCTTGGCAAAACCTGCCAAAGCCTCATCTATGGAGTTATCTACCACTTCTTTAATAAGGTGGTGTAGTCCACGTAAATCTGTTGAGCCAATATACATGCCCGGCCTTTTTCTAACCGGTTCCAAACCCTCTAAAATCTGAATCTGTTCTGCTGAATATTTTGAAGATTGTGCCATAACATAGATCCCTCGTCGCCATAATGGCTCCTCAGGATGACAATGAATGTCATTTTATCATAATTCCTTTGGCATAGATAGCATTAAATATTCCAGAATGGCTCGGATATTAACATTTTGAGCAGCCCACTGCTCAGCTTGCAAAAGTTCCTTCAAGAAATTCTTATAATCCGTGTTCCCACTTGTCAAGTGGGAAGCTAGATTTTGGTGAAAGTAGCTCACCAAAGAGTGTAAAAATTCTTTCCTGTCTTTTAATTTTTCAATATATTCAAATCTTTGCTCAACAGAAATCCTTAAAAGCCTTTCTACGTCCTGAGAATAATCTTTTTCCTGTAAACTGCCGCCTTTGGCGAGCCTCGCCTCTGGCGGGTAACCTGTAACCTGTAACCTGATTATTTGGCATCTAGACAGAACCGTGGGTAAAAGTTTGGACTCAGAATCTGTGGCCATGATAAATATAGCATCTTCGGGCAGTTCCTCCAAAGTTTTTAATAAGGCATTTTGAGCCTCTTCAGTTAGATTGGAAGCCTCTTCTAAAACTACTGCTTTGCCCTTTGATTGCAAAGGCTTAAAAGAGAGGTGTTTTTTGATTTCTCTGGCTTGTTCTATACCCATTTTTTGAGTTGAATCCAGATAAAGCAGATCAGAATGAGGGTTGCTCGTACCAGCTTCTTTCAAGATCTCTCCAATCTTTCTATTTATTTTTTCTAAATCAGCTGAAATTAAAAGTTTGGCAATCACATTTTGGATAATACTTGATGATTGACACAAAGATCAACCTTTGCCCATAATAAAGATAATACCCTGGAAAAAATACAGGGATATTGTTTATGGCTACACAAACTGCCCAAAATGCCCCAGCCAGTACACTGGAAGAGATTCTGTTTAAACAAGGACTGATCAATCCCGAACAACTTTCTGCCATCAAACTGGAAAGTATTAACTCCGGTCAGGCTATTGAAGATATCATAATCCAGCATAATTTATTGCCGGCAGAAAAAATTACTCAAGCCAAAGCTCAGCTTTTGGGTGTGCCTTACATCAAACTGGAAGGTCAAGCCATTTCCACTGATGTACTAAATCTCATCCCCGAGGCAGTGGCCAGGCGCTACATCCTGATTCCCTTTGAGAAACAAAATGATGTTTTGTTTGTGGCTATGGCAGATCCTCTAGACATCCAGGTGATCCAGTTTATTGAGAAAAAGAGTGGCATGAGGATTAAGGCTTTCCTGGGTCTGTCACAGGATATCTTAAAGGCTGTTAATGATCAGTATGCCCAGAATCTAAC
Source organism: Candidatus Daviesbacteria bacterium (assembly GCA_030699125.1). Taxonomy (GTDB): domain Bacteria; phylum Patescibacteriota; class Microgenomatia; order Daviesbacterales; family UBA10151; genus JAUYKM01. Next base: position 79,169 of record JAUYKM010000011.1, read on the forward strand.
AGCAGAGGTCACCTCTGCACTCAGAGAAGTAGCTGCCTCTAAGCCTATTGAGGTAGCTGGAGAGGGTCCTCAGGTCATCAGGGAGGCGCCTGTTTCCAATATCATCGATCAGCTTCTGGAATACGCTATAAAAGTAAGAGCTTCGGATATTCATATTGAGCCTCAAGAGGACAAAACCAGGGTGCGTTATAGAGTTGATGGTGTTTTGGCGGAGAAAATTATTTTGCCAAGAGGCGTTCATGAGGCCTTAGTTTCCAGAGTGAAAATATTGTCTGTTCTAAAAATAGATGAAAAAAGACTGCCTCAAGACGGCAGGTTCACTTTTAAATATGGTAAAAACATCATTGACCTTCGTGTATCAATTATTCCTACTATTTTTGGGGAGAAAGTGGTCTTGAGACTTTTGCCCAAAACAACTGCTGCACCCACGCTTTTAGAATTGGGTTTAAGAGGAGTATCCCTAAAAAATATAGAGATACAGCTTTTAAGGCCTCACGGAATCATCCTCATTTGTGGTCCCACTGGTTCCGGAAAAACTACCACTCTATATTCTCTGCTGACCAAAATTTCTACCACCAGAGTTAATATTTTAACTATCGAGGATCCGGTGGAGTACCAAATTCCCGGAGTTAATCAGGTTCAGGTAAATCCTACCATCGGGCTTACCTTTGCCTCGGCTTTGCGCTCTTTTTTAAGGCAGGATCCTAACATCATGATGGTGGGAGAGATTCGTGATACAGAAACAGCAGAATTGGCAGTACAGGCGGCTCTAACTGGCCACCAGGTATTTTCCACAGTTCATACCAACTCATCTGCAGGAGCTGCTCCCAGACTGCTTGATATGGGGGTTGAGCCGTTTTTGCTCTCTTCTGCTTTGAATGCAATATTAGGACAACGAGTGGTCAGAAAGATTTGTCAATACTGTAGAACTACTTATAGTCCTCCCCCGGAAATTTTGGATAATATTAAAACTACCCTCAGTAAATTGACCCCGCAAAATATTGGTACTAACATAAAGTTATATAAGGGTAAAGGCTGTCAGAAGTGCAACAATACCGGTTATTTGGGTAGGGTGGGTATCTTTGAAGTTTTGGTGGTGAGCTCAAATATGGCGAGATTGATATTGGAGAGGGCTACTTTGCAAGGGATTGAAAAAGCGGCCGTCTCCGAAGGTATGATTACCATGAAACAGGACGGTTATTTAAAGGTGTTAGAAGGGGTTACTACCATGGAGGAGGTGTTAAGGGTAGCACAGGATTAAATTTATGACCATTCATCAATTTTTAGAATTAACCATTGCCAGAGATGCATCTGATTTACATTTAATTGTGGGCTTTGAACCGCAGCTGAGGATTCATGGAGAACTATTGCCTGTTCCAGGAACCTCGCCCCTAACAACTGAGGACGTTCAAAACTTGCTTGAGCCTTTAATGAATTTAAATCAGAAAAAAACTTATCTAAATAATTTGGAATTGGATTTTTCCTACCAGCTGGAGAATAAAGGCAGGTTTAGGATTAATGCCTATTTTCAAAAAGGGGCTCCGGCAGTTGCCCTCAGATTAATCCCCTTTCATATCAGACCTTTGGATGAGTTGGGATTTCCACAGGTGATTAGCAAGTTGCCGGATTTGGAACAAGGTTTTGTCTTAATTACCGGTCCCACCGGTCATGGTAAATCCACTACCCTGGCTGCCTTTATTAATCAAATAAACCACAACCGGGCCGCACATATCATCACTATTGAGGACCCTATTGAATATGTCTACCCTAAGGGGAAGTCAATTATTTCTCAAAGGGAGATGTATAGGGATTCTCGCGATTGGCCGTATGCCTTAAGGGCCGCATTAAGGGAAGATCCTAATGTGGTGTTGATTGGCGAGATGAGGGATTTGGAAACCATTGCATCTGCCATGACCATTGCCGAAACCGGACATCTGGTCTTTGCCACACTGCATACCAACTCGGCCGCCCAGTCAGTTGATAGAATTGTGGATGTTTTCCCAGAGAATCAGCAGCCGCAAATAAGATTGCAGCTGGCTGCGACCCTTGAGGCAATTATCTCTTTAAGACTCGTGCCAACTATTAATCCGGGTAGAATTTTGGCGGTGGAGATTTTGTTTGCCTCAGCAGCAGTCAGAAACATCATCAGGGAAGGCAAGACGCACCTGATTGATAATCTGATTCAAACATCAGGCGAGTTAGGTATGACTACCTTGGAAAACTCCCTGGCATCATTAGTTAAATCAGGCAAAATTTCCCGGGAGGTAGCTTTAAGGCATGCACTTAGACCAGAGCTTCTAAGCAAGCTGATAAGATAGAATAATGGCTATTTTCATTTACAAAGGTAAGGATAAACAAAGTGTTGAGAGGTCCGGTGAAATTGAGTCTTCTGATCCCAGAAGCGCAGCTTCAATATTAAGAAAACGGGGTCTGATTGTGGTATCTGTTAAGGTTAAAGAAATTCCTTTTGGTTCAGGTATTGAGAGCATTTTCAACAAAGTATCATTTTCCGATTTGGTCAGATTTACCAGACAACTTGCTACCATGATTGGGGCAGGTTTGGTTTTATCAGAGGCTTTGGATATCTTAGATGAACAGGAGGAAAATAAAAAACTTAAAAAAGCCCTGGGAGAGATCTCGGATGCGGTCAAAGGAGGGATGACTCTGGCCCAATCATTTTCCAGACATCCGGAGATTTTCCCTGCCATCTACGTAAACTTAGTCAAAAGCGGTGAGGCTTCCGGTAAATTAGACCAGGTGCTTTTAAAGATGGCAGATAATCTGGAAAAAGAAAGGGAATTTAGGGCAAGAATTAAAGGAGCCCTTATTTATCCAATGGTGGTAATTATTATGATGGTGGCGGTGATAGTATTAATGATTACTTTTGTCATCCCGCGACTCACTGCTCTTTATACTGATGCCCAAATCGATCTGCCGCTGCCCACCAAAATTCTAATTGCGGTGTCTTCCTTTTTTACCACTTTTTGGTGGGCCTTACTGATTGCTTTAGCAGCAGGTATTTATGGACTCAGACGCTGGGGAAAAACCCAGGAGGGAAAATTGGTTTTAGACAAGCTGCTCTTAAAAATGCCTATTGTAGGTAAAATTATCACTTCAGTTACATTAACTAATTTTACCAGAACCTTTGGCTTATTGGTTTCAGCAGGCATTCCCCTACTTGAGGCCATCAATATTGTTTCCGATATTACCGATAACTCTGTTTTTAAAAGGTCCTTAAAAGAATCATATATTGGTGTGGAAAGGGGTTTGCCTTTTTCCACTCTTCTCCCCTCCCCGCTTTTCCCCAGAATTGTAGGTCAGATGGTTAAAGTCGGCGAAGAAACAGGAAAAGTGGATGAGATATTTTTTAAGCTGTCAGATTATTTTGAGTCAGAGGCAGACCATATGGTGAAAAACTTGACTGTTGCCATTGAGCCAATCATTCTGATCATTTTGGGAATTGGAGTAGGGTTTTTAGTCATATCAATCATTTTGCCAATATATAAGTTGACAACGTCATTTTAATTTATTTGGCTACTTGACTAACTATATAATTTTATGAATACAATGGATTAGATAGAAAATCCTGAAGGGAGGTGAAGTTTTTGAAGAAATCTGCTCAACCATTTAAAGGTTTTACTTTGGTAGAGCTTTTGGTGGTTATTGCTATTATTGCTATTTTGGCAGCAGTGGTGGTACTTATTATTAATCCTTTGGAGTTGACCAGAAGAGGAAGGGATGCAGCTAGACTGCAAGACTTGGCTCACCTTCAACAAGCCATTAACGTGGCCGTACAGGAAGCTACTCAGTCAGGTTCAGACATTCTTTGTAGCGGATCCAGTTATCCTTGCACAGGTGCTTCTCATACAGGAACCAGGGATTCTGATGGAACCGGTTGGGTTTTAGTTAATCTAGGATCACAACAAGCTGTATCAGTTCCTACTTTGCCTGCAGATCCGACCAACAGTACTGCTTTTCATTATACGTACTGCGCGGATGATGCACCAGGCACCGATGCTTGGGAAATCGACACGGCTTTGGAATCTGACCAACAGTCAGATAAGATGACCACAGATGGTGGGAATGAGGATACCAGGTATGAGGTTGGTTCTAATTTGACCATTATTGCCGCCTCAGGTGGAAGTTGCGCATATTAAAGTGGTAGTAATAGGTTTTTTATGGGGAACAGTCCTTGGTAGTTTTGTCAAGGCACTGGCCGATCGCAGCTTAACCAAAAGGACTTTTTTGGGAAGGTCATACTGCCCTAATTGTAAGAAGGTTTTACGCTGGTATGACCTTCTTCCTATCCTGTCCCATCTTCTTTTAAAAGGTAGATGCAGGTATTGTCATAGGAAGATTGGCGTGGAGTATGTGGTAGTAGAGGTAGTGATGGGAATTCTGGTGGGCTATCTGTTTTTCCAGACCTTCAATAATTTTCAATCCTTCGACTCACTCAATTCGCTCAGGACAAGTTTTCAATTTCTAAATTTATTATTTGAGCTTGTATATAAGGTTTTCTTTATCATCGTTTTGGCAATTCTTTTCCTGACAGACTTGAAAAAAATGATAATTCCAGACAGGATTGTTATCCCTTCTATTATTATTGCTTTTTTGGCTTTGTTGGTCATAACCGGCTATAAAATTGGTTACCTTTATTATTATCTTTCAGCGCATCCCGTTGGTCAGTATCTACTTCCTCCCCACAGCCTGTATTTTCAGGAACATGCTTTAGTTCATTTACAATCATCTGCTTTGGCAGTAGTTTCCGGTTTGGTTTTGGCATCATTTTTTCTGCTCCTGATTATTATTACCAAAGGTAAGGGTATGGGAGGAGGAGATGTTAAACTGGCCCTCTTCATGGGCTTGGGATTGGGTTTTCCTAATATAATAGTAGCAACCATGTTATCTTTTATAATAGGAGCCGTTTTTTCAGTGGGACTAATTATTTTTGGCAAAAAAGGTTTTAGGTCAGTTATTCCTTTCGGACCATTTCTGGTCATCGGATCTCTCCTGGCCTTATTTTGGGGAGAGGAAATTATTGATTGGTATTTTCAATTATCCCTACTCTTTTGAATTAACTCTTGACAAATAAGTTACCATATATCAATAATTAAATATAGATTATAAATGAAAAAGTTACTGCCCAATTTTATTAGACCTCACGGTTTCACCCTAATTGAGTTAATGGTGGTGGTGGCAATTATTGCTATATTGGCTGTTATTGGATTTGCTATTTTCCAAAATGCTCAAAAAAACGCCAGAGATGGGATAAGAAGAGGTGAAATTAATAATTTATCCAAATCCATTGAGTCCTCCAGAGATCCAACGCTAACAACAGGATATTATATATATAATGCTGCTAATTTTACTGCGGATTATCCCACCCATACACCAAAGGATCCCCGCAAAGATGCGGCTCGTCCTAAGTATTGCGTATCTACATCTAATTCAGCTACTAATCCATTTACCGTTAATCCGACTATATGGTCAGATCCAACTGTTTGTCCAAGCGGCGGGCCTGCTGGCTCTACAGCTTATGCAGCTATTGTAAGCGAGAGTGGGGTTTATCAGACCATAGGTAACGCCTTGGCAGGTGCCGGAGGAGCAAGGCACTGGGAAATTTGTGCCTTATTGGAGGTACCTACTGGTGCCAATAGCATATTCTGTATTAGTAATTCTCAATAACGTCCTATATCTTGACACTAGAGTCAAACTCTTTCATACTAATATTAGTGAATATTTTACTGCCCCTGAGCGAGACTTCGACGGTGAGCTCAGTCGAACCGCGAAGTGAGTCGAAGGGTTTTACCCTGATAGAACTGTTGGTGGTGATCTCCATAATTTCCATTTTGGCTACCATCGGTATTGCTTCTTACCAAGGAGCCCAGAAAAACGCCCGGGATGCCAGACGTAGAAATGATGTAGATGTAATTGCCAAATCATTGGAGGTAAACAAGGCTCAAAATACCCTTTATTACCCTATAATTGATCCCACCTGGTTTGAATCAGGTGCTGTACCCATAGATACCACTACTGCCAAATATTGCATTCTGTATAGAGAAAGTGGAACTATTGCCAAACCCAATACCTGGCTGACGACTGCTTCCTGTCCTCCGGCGGTAGAGGGAGATACAAATGTGGCGGCTATTCCTGCAACCGGTAATGTGCCGGTTGTTGTTCCCGGCTATGCTGTCTTTAAAATTTGCGCCAGACTGGAACAAGGTACCCAACCTAATATTTTCTGCCGCAGCAATATCCAATGAAAGTTAGTAGCGGTTTTACTTTAATAAGGACCTGCTTCGCTTCGCGATATGAGAAATTGTATCACTCACTCGCAGAACCCTGTAAGGGTTTTACCCTTATAGAACTTCTCATAGCCGTATCCATTATTGCTCTGCTTATGACGATTGGCGCTATCTCTTATATGGGGTTTTTAAGAACAACCAGAGATACCTCCAGACAAACTGATTTAAAAACTATCCAGTCTGTTTTGGAGCAATACCATGCTGATTTACACTTTTACCCCACTGCCCAATTTACTTTTGCCGGTCAAAGGTTTACCAATGCTTCAGGCAGAGCCGGAAACCCCCAGGTAACTAAAACTTATTTAAACAACACACCTAAAGAACAATGGACTCAAACTGCACCTTATTTATATGTGCCACTTCCCGCAGGATGCGGTGAAGTTGCTCCGCTTTGTTCCAACTACTGTTTATATGCTCGTTTAGAAGGAACAAGCCCTGGATTAGGCAGCTGTGCTACTCAGACAGTTTATAACTATGCCGTCAGCCAACCATGAAAAATTTTGGTTATACTTTAATAGAACTAATGGTAGGAGTGTCAATTCTAGCTATTTTTTCCGTAGTGGCTCTTTTGCAATTCCGCACCTTTGGTGAAGATAAAATTCTTACCTCAGCTGCAAATGATGTTCAATCTTTTATCCGGACAGCACAGACCAATGCTTCAACAGGAGTACTTTGTACCGGCAATGGTGGGGCATCCTGGAGTGTGGTTATAAATACCAACCAGATAAATATGGACCATCTATGTAGCTATGGAGACCCGCCTGTAACATTTACTCCCCCCAATAATCTAAAGCTGCCTCCCAATATTATAATAAACTCCATGGTTTCCCCTTTTTGTCAGTCTGTTTATCCCCAGATGGGTGGAGCTTTAACTTTAATCTATGCTCCGATAACCGGAGGAGTAACATTTGAAACACAAGAACAATGCATTAAAGACGGAGTGAATCTGACTATTACTTTGGTAAACACCAAAACAAGTACTTCTAAAGATGTTATTATAGATAAAGGAGGTGCGGTGGATGTTAAATAGTAGAGGGCAGACTTTAATTGAGCTTTTGGTGGTGGTGACTGTGGCGATTATCGTCATCACAGCCTTAGTTTTTGCCACTATCACCTCCCTCCGCAATGCCGAGCTTTCCAAAAATCAGATTCAAGCTTCCAAGTATGCTCAAGAAGGTATAGAAAAGGTCAGATCAATCAGGAATAGAGATGGTGAGCTCATCTTTACTGACGGCGGAGGTCCTATTGATAAATTTTCCGGTCTCTGGAATAAACAGCTGAACAGCTCCTGTGTAGATTATTGTTATTTTAAGCTTTACAGACAGGATAGGGATGCAGATGGGAATCCTGATGATTACCTAAACTCCGAGACAATCAGCTCTTTTGAGGATTTAACTGGTGAGTTTCAAAGACAGGTTCAAATGATAGATAATTCTACTACATATAGTTTGGAAAAAACTATCAATGTGATAGTTAAATGGAGAGATTTTGCCGGAGAGCATGAGTCGAAACTGACAACTGTTTTAGGGAAAATATGAGAAAAGGGTTCACTGTGGTAGAGATTTTGGTAGTGGTGGGAGTTTTGACTGTGACGAGTGTAATTTTTGTGGAGATTTTTTTCAGATCTTTAAGAGGAGGCAATCAGGCTCAAACTTTAGGAGTGATTAAACAGAATGGCCAGCAAGCCATTGAGCTTATGGATAAAAATATCAGACTGGCAGATAATGTAGTTTGTATTGGTAGTATTGGCAGTGGCGCTGATAATACTTTGGTGATTGAAAAGGAAAAAAATTACACCAGATTCAGATTTATTTCCCCCACTTCCAGTAAGAATGGTTATATCTCGCAGGATAATGTAGATAACTGCACTGCTCCCTCTCCTGCCGGCAGTTTGATTATCTTGACAAATACTAATCCCGTAGGTGGTGTATCAGTATTATCCGGAAGTTTTCAAAAGGATACACAAGCCGGTTTTAAGGATGTTATTCTGATTAATTTTACGATTGGCCCTGGCGTAGGTGTGCCTAAGAGTTTAACCGACAATATTGACCCACTGGAATTTACCACCAGTGTGGAGTTAAGATAAAAAAAGTATGTTTAGAATTAAATTTGAGGGAGGACAAGTCATTCTACTTTTGCTTTTGGCTATCACAGTGGGCCTGGGGGTAGGACTGTCCATCGTGCAAAGATCGATCTCCAATGTTTCAACCTCCACCAAGGTGGAAGAATCCCAAAGGGCATTTTCGGCAGCTGAGGCGGGTATTGAGAGGGCACTTTTGGGTGATTATTCCGGAGCAGACTTCATAAGCGAGAATCTATCTGAGGCCAGTGTGGAAACAACTGGTCAGATTCCAGGCTCCCAGCAGGCTTTTGAGGAACCGAATAATTCTAAAGAAGATACAGCTCAAATGTGGCTGGCATCCCCGGCCGACTTGTCTCCTTTTTATACCCAGGGTAGCTTTGATGTATATTGGGGTAAGTCGGACGTAGTAGATGATAACGATAAACCAGCTATCTCCTTAAGGGTGATCTATTATCTTGGGGGAAGTTATCAGGTTAAACAATTCTTTTTTGACCCGGTTGGAAGTAGGAGAACTGTTAACGGCTTTAGCGCTCCAGGTAGCTGCAGCAATAGTCTATCAGCCATCACTACCTCTTCAGGGACAGGAAGAACTTTTTATTGTAAAACGACCATATCTGGATTGAGACCAGGAGGGGAGAATTTAATTGTGGTGCGGGCTAGGTTGTCATATAGTGACAGTTCGCACCCAATAGCTTTTGTTCCCACAGTTACAGGAGGTTGTGTAGGTTGTTCCTTCCCTCCGCAGGCTAGAATTATCACATCCACCGGTCAATCAGGTTCAACTCAAAGGAGACTGCAGCTTTTTGTGCAAGATGACGTGGTACCTTGGTATTTTGATTATGCTCTTTTTTCCCTAGGTGAGATTAGCAAATGATAAATGAAAGAAGAAAAGGAATCTCCACAATTGAAATGCTCATTGTTATTGCCATTGTCGGATTTTTGGTTATCCTTATTGCCGCCATTCCCAATTCAATAAGGCTGATCTCTCGCGCAAGACACCAAAGCTTGGTCAGAGAAATTATTAATAAAGAATTGGAAACAAAAAGAAGTATAGGGTATATTAACCTTGCCAATGGAACCCAAACTATTGGTGACCAAAGACTTTCCACTCTCCCCGGTGGCGTTGGTGAGACTTTAATTGAGGATTGTGACGAACTAATTTGTACAGATAATGAAGATGTTAAAAAAATTACCGTCACAGTCAGCTGGAATGAAGCAGGCAGCGCAAAGCAACAAGCAGTCGTTACTTTTATCTCAGAAGGAGGCTTGAATTAAAATTGAAACTGCCCCAAAAAGGTTTTTCTCTGATAGAAGTTTTGGTTTTGACAACAGTGGGGATTCTGGCAGGAGGATTATTGGTGGCAATCCTTGTAAATAATACAGGGGTTGTTTATCATCAGACGTCCCGGGTTTCTCAAGGACTTAATATTAATGACGCCCTGATTAAAATCAGAAGCTTAGTTAAAGAATCATCAGCTGTTGCCTCAGAATATCCTGAAGGCTCCTCCACTCCTGACTATCAGACCTCAAATTCTCAATTGGTCTTAAAAATGAATGTTATTGATTCTCAAGGATCTGTTGTAGCGGATGTTTTTGATTATGCTATTTTTTTCAAAGATGAAAACAGACTAAGAATGATCATTTTTGCCGACCCTCAAAGTATAAAAGGGAGTGAGGATATGGTTTTGGCAAAACAAGTGCTTTCAATAAATTTTGACTATTTAGATGATGAAGGAGTGAATGTTTCCCCATCCACACTGGCCCAGAAAGTAAAAGCGACAATTGTTTTACAAGAGAAGGCAGGCTACAGTCTGGAAACCGGAGTAGCCACCTCGGAGGCTAGTTTAAGAAATGATTAAAAAAGAGTTGGGTCAAATTTTTCCTTTGATGTTGATTGCCATCTCGGTAGTATTAGTGGGAACTCTAGCTTTAATTGGAGGTTCACAACTTTATTATCAAACTGCCAACTATTCTCAAGATGTGGAAAAAGCCACAGCTTTGGCAGAAGCCGGAGTGGATAAAGCCATCGATTCTTTAAACAAGACTGGTGGAGCTTACTCTGGTGAAGCAGAGATTTCTTTAGGAGATGGTTCTTATTCTGTAGCCATCACCTCCAAGGATGCCGGAACCAAGATGATCACCTCAACAGGTTACATACCAAATAAGGATGACCCAGAAGTTACGCGAACAATTAAGATTCAGGCATCCTTAGGGGTGGGAGTGGCATTTGTTTACGGTGTTCAAGTGGGAGAGGGCGGGATTGAGTTGGGTAACAGTAACATCATCACCGGAAGCATCTATTCTAATGGCAATGTGACCGGTATTAATCAAAACAGGATTACCGGTGATGCCTGGGTGGCCGGGGCTCCCCAATCTGATCCGGATCAGGAGACAGAATGTGTGGGGGTTAATTGTGATGATTTTATATTTGGTAAAAACGTTGGCAGTGAGGATAGAATGGATATTGCCCAAAGCTTTCAACCCTCCGTGGGAGGTATTTTAAATAAGACATCTTTGAAGCTTAAAAAAGTGGGCAATCCCTCGGATGTTGTAGTGAGGATTTTAAGAGATGCTGGAGGCAAGCCGGATAAAAATGGTGTTTTAACACAAGGAACCCTGTATGGTAGTTTAGTGACAGCTATTTATGGTTGGATTGATGTGACTTTTGCCACTTCCCCAGTGGTTTCTGCCGATACCACCTATTGGATAATGATTGATACCACCTCAGATGCTAACAATTACTGGGTGTGGGAAAATGACAGTGCTCAATCATATACCAGAGGTTTTCCGGCCTGGTCGCCAAATTGGTCTACCGGCAATGCTGTATGGAATAATTTTAACGGGGATTTGGGTTTTAGGGCATACTTAGGTGGAACGCCCACCTCAATCAGAGCTCTAAATAATATGACAGTGGAAGGAAACGTGCATGCCAATACGATTGAGAGTTTGAGTATAGGTGGAGATGCCTACTTTCAAACTATTGTTTCATCAACTGTTGCTGGCAGCTCTAATCCCGGATCAGCTGATCCTCCCCCCAAGGTTTTCCCCATCTCTTCGGCCAATATTGATCAGTGGAGAATAGAGGCTTTTGATAATGGCGGAGAATACACTGGAGATATCACTACTTGCCCCACTACTGTAGTGTCTCAGAGAATCAATGGTAGTGTCATCTTAGGATCTAACTGTAACATCACTATCCATTCCCCGATCCATATTACTGGTGATCTGACCCTAAATAGTAATAATGATTTAATTTTAGCATCTTCCTATGGCACTTCCTCAGGGGTAATTGTGGTTGATGGAAAAATTACTATCAACAGCGATAATAGATTCTTAGGAACAGGTCAAGGTTCAAGCGTGCTGATGGCCCTATCTGCTTATGATTCCCGCACTGATGGAATAGCTGCCATTGTGGTTAATAGTGAAGGCAATACCGGGGTATTTTATGCTGGGGAAGGGATTATCGAACCTGGAAATAGGAATAATTACAAAGAATTAACTGCCTGGGGAATCAGGCTTATCAATAATTCCAACGTTAATTATGAAACAGGTTTGTCCTCCACCCTATTTTCATCCGGACCAGGAGGCGCCTTTACCCTAACCAAAGGGACATACCAAGTTGAGTAATTTACAATTTACAATTTACAATTTACAATGAAGATACTGTCCTATGGCTAAAATTTCTGTTGGTCTAGATATTGGCTTTTCCTCAATTAAAGTGGTGTCGCTCTCCTTTGAAGGAGATAAAGCCCACCTACTGTCTCTGGGATCCATTGCTACTCCCCAACCCGGAGTTTTATCTGATAATGACATTGATTTGGAAGCGGTTGCTCAAGCTATCAAAAAATTACTTGCAGCTGCCAAAATCAACGAAAAAGAAATGTCTTTAGCTCTACCTGAATCAAAAATATTTACCAGAGTAATAGATGACCTGCCTTACTTGACTAATCAGGAGCTTGACTCAGCCATACGATATGCCTCGGAGGAATTCATCCCATTGCCCATCACCGAGGTTAATTTAAACTGGCAGGTAATTTATAGAGGAAACAAAGGAGAAAAAAATGCCAAAACTATGGTATTTGTGGTAGCTTCGCCTAAAAATTTGGTTAATAAATATATGAAAACAGTCCTCTTGGCAGGATTAAAGCCTAAACTGATGGAAACTGAGATAATTGCCACTACCCGATCCTTGGTTGGCAATAATCCCTTCTCCCCTACCACTTTAATTATTCAGATGGGAGCCTCTAATACGGATTGCGCAGTAGTTTCTAAGGGAATGATCTGGTTGACTCGTTCCATTGCCACCGGCGGTTTGGCGCTCACCCGGGCCCTGGCCCAGCAATTTAATTTTGAAATCAATCAGGCAGAAGAATATAAAAAAGTTTACGGTTTACAAGAGGACCAGCTGGAGGGAAAAGTGTATGAGGCTTTGCGGGGGGTGGTGGATATTATAGCTCAAGAGTCTAAAAGAGTTATTCAAGCCTTTGAAACAAAATATCCGCAAAATCCCATCAAGCGGGTAGTTTTATCCGGAGGAGGCGCCAAATTACCCGGCCTGGTGGTATACCTTGCCAATATCTTAGGACTGGAGGTCCAGGAAGCAGATCCCTGGTATCTTATTAGTAAAGATGCGGCTATGCAGCAAAAATTATCTCAGGATGCACCATCTTTTTCTGTGGCAGTGGGACTGGCTTTAAGAGAAGAATAGAAAATGGATAGAAATTTTAAAATAACAATCAATCTGCTTCCCCATTTGGAGCCCAAGAATGTGGCTGCTCAAAGAAGATTTCAGAAGGTTCAGCTAATCTCCACTTTGGTGATACTGCTACTTTTTTTTGCTGTATCTACCAGCTTTGCTCTGACTATTTTGCAAAAAGCTAATTTGGATAAAGCAACCAGACAAGTCTCAGATTCAGAGAAGGCGGTGAGTCAACAGCAATCAAAGGAGGTTTCTTTAACTGTTCTAAAAAACAGATTGGTCTCAATTGATCAAATCCAATCTGTACCCTCAAAGCACAGGGAGATCTTTACACTTGTTAACAATTTGACACCTCAATCCATCTTTGCCAACTCACTCTCAACAGATAAGTCAGGTAATCTGATAGTCTCATTTATCTCAGCTAGCATTGTTGATCTTGATTTATTCATAGAAGATCTGATTAACAAAGATAAGAATGAGGGGAAAATTGCCTCCGTTGATGTTGATAGTTTATCTAGAGGAAGGGATGGAATTTATCGGATTAGCTTAAAAATAAGTACCAAATAATATATTTATATGAATAAATCTGTCATTCTACTTTTTTATCAAAAATATAAATTAATTCTTTTTCCCCTGGCGGTGATTTTATCTTCTCTTGTCCTGATCTTTTTTGTGATCAGCCCACAGATAAGCAGGCTGCTGGATACCAATCGCAATATTGATGAATTAAGTAAAAAGAATGCATTTCTGGATGCAAAAGCTCAGGAACTGGAAGTTTTGGATGGTGAAGATTTACAAACTAAACTTAATTTGGCTCTTTTGGCTCTACCCCAGGAAACGGATTTTGCCAACTTGATAGGTGTTATTCTTAACCTGAGTTCCCAGGCTCAATTTAGTTTGGTAAGTTTCCAAACAGATAGAGTTGATCCTAAGGCCGGATCTAAAGCATCAGCTTACGGGATAAGGCTGATCCTGAGTGGTCCAAAAGAGACTCTGGAGACACTTCTTTCTGATATTGAACAAAATTCCAGGGTGATGAAGGTGACATCAGTAGAATACACCGCTGTCAGATCAGATGAACCAATAGATGTTCAGCTGGGCGTTGAGGTGTATTATTCGCCTATTCCCTCATCCTTGGGGGCAGTTGATACACCTTTACCTAAACTGAGTGATAAGGATGAGACAATTATTGCAACCCTGGCCAGAAATGTTCAACAATCTGCATCAGTATCTCAGATTAGTGTCAGCGGCCCCAGAGGAAAAGCTAATCCGTTTGAGTAAGTAGCTCAGGCCTGGTTTTTCTGGTTTTTTTAATACTTTGTTCCATTCTCCATTTGGCAATCTCTGCATGATTCCCTGAAAGCAAAACATCTGGAACTTTCTGGTCTTCAAACTTCTCAGGCCTGGTGTATTGTGGATATTCTAGAAGAAGTGATGAGTCAGAAAAAGATTCGTTTTCTGTTGCCTCTGGTTTTTCCAAAACTCCTGGGATCAATCTGGTGACAGAATCTACAATCACCATGGCCGGGATTTCACCACCAGTTAAGACATAATCTCCGATGGAGGCTTCCTCGTCTATATATTTGTCAATAAATCTTTGATCAACTCCCTCATAGTGGCCGCAGACTATTATCAGCTGATCTAGTTTGGAAAATTCCTGAGCCTTTTTTTGTTTATATGGAGTCCCAGAGGCGGACATGAGAATAGTTTTAAGTTTTAAGTTTTCAGTTTTAAGTGATCTAACTGCTTTAGCTAACACATCAGCTTTTAATATCATTCCTGCTCCCCCGCCATATGGCCGCCCGTCTACCACCTGGTGTTTTCCCTCTCCAAATTCCCTTAAATTAATAAGCTCAAATTTGACTTTGCCTTTAGCCTGGGCTCTTTTGAGAATAGATGAATTTAGGATAGGTTCAAAAACTTCCGGGAAAAGGGTGATGATGGAAATGCGCATAATAACAAGTAACTAGTACAGTAAAGGTAACAAGTTATTTCTACTTGTCACTTGTTACTTCTGTACTTGTTACCCCAGTCGGTTCTGCCAGAGTCAAATTCACTCTGACGTTTTCCGTAATTGCCCTCACTGTTAAAAGTCTTCTGATTGATCTGATGGTTTGTCCCCCTTTACCAATGATCAGGCCCATATCTTGAGGGTCCACTGTTAGTGTAAGATTGATTGAGCCATCCTCTTTTTGTTCATCAATTGTGATAGCATCAGGTTTAGAAACTAGGTTTTTAACAATAAACTCAAGCAGTTCCTTCATTTTTTATTTCCTCTTTCGGTGCTTCGGCCTCCTTCTGATCCACTGATTCAGTGGCTTCTGATTCTACCTCTTTTGCAGGGGCTTCTTTTGTTTTTTGTTCATCTGCGGGTTGTTCTGATGAGGTTGGTTCAGCTGTTTCTGTCTTTTCTGCTATCTGAGGACTGATAGCTGCTGGCTGTTCTTCTTTCTTTTCCTTCTTAGGCTTTCTGGGTAGCCTTTGGGGGGCTTTGCCAATAATTCTTAAAAATCCAGTACTCATCTGGGCTCCCTGCTTTGTCCAATGATCAATTCTATCTTGCTTAAGCTTGATATCTTTTGGTTCGGTTAAAGGATTATAAGTTCCCAAAAGTTCCAAATAAGCACCGGTTCTTTTGGCCCGTTCATCAACCACTACCACCCGATAGAATGGCCTCTTCTTTGCCCCTATTCTCATTAAACGGATTTTTAACATGGAGGTAAGTATAAAGGATTAGTGGATATCTTTCAATAGCTGAACGAACTTGAATTTTGTAGCTCCAGCAAACTTTTCATCAGCCGTGATCAACCTTGCCTTATATTTCTTAGCAACAACTGCATATAACATATCATAAACTGAAGTATGATACTTTTTAGCTAGGCGCGATGCATCTTTTAGATCTTTTTCCACCGGATGATAAATATGTAAGTCTATCTGATAAAGTCTGGTTAAGGCGTTGGTTATTTTCCAAAGGCTAATAATACCTTTTGTCACTAAGGTATTGGCAACCTCATAAAAAAGAAATTCAGGAACAAGAGTTTCCTGGGTTTGTAATATGTGGTTTCGAAAGATTTTAGAAGCGAGGAAGTGACCCTCTTCATGAGGTAGAAACAGTTTGTTAGCAACCGAAGCATCTATGACGGTCATTTAGGAATACCTGATCTCGCGTAGGGCTTTCACAGAGTCAAAATCCTTACCTACCTCTTTGGAAATTTCTCTGCCAAGTTGTTCTAGCTCTTTCATGAATTTATCTACGTCTTTGATTTTCCTGTTTTTAACTTCCTTTTCTTTGTCGATGTTTTTAGAAGTAGCTTCACGTACTATTTTTGCCAGACTTTTTCTTTCTTTGAAAGCCTTAAGCTTGAGCTTCTTATATTGATCCTCAGGAAACCTGATGTTGGTGGATACCCAGTTCACGTTTTTAATTCCTCCTTAAAAATATAATAGCCTTAGAATTAAAAAGGCAAGGTTCTGCAAGCACGAGCTAAAATATCTCATAGCGAAGTGCGAAGCAGGTCCTTATAGTATATTGGTATTATTATACCATTATATAATGATACTAAAATTAGTCAAACCACTGAATGGCCTCTTCTTTGTCCCTATTCTCATTAATCTAATTTTTAGCATGGACATAAGTATAGCTTAAGCTGGATCAAGCGTCAATAAAGAAACTAGAATTATAAACGACCTATAATATTGATATTTAAATTCAAATTTGATAAAATTAACAATAATATGGTTGAAAATAAGGATAATATTTATTTTGGAGGTATTTACTTTGATCAAAGAAAAGGTTTGGAAGGTGTCGTGAAGCTCCTTGTTTCTAGCCTGCTTGCACCTGGTGTAGCCCAACTGCCAGATCCTCCACGCTTACCAGATACTAGGGAATATTTGTATTTAAAAAATATCTATGATTTATGCCAGACCTACCAAAAAAAAGGTGGTAGAGTAATGAGTCAATATAGTCCTGTTGATCGACTGTTCGGCGACAATGATCAAGAGTATTTTATTAATAGGTATGTTCATGAGGTAGTAGGTTCTTCAGACTATATAAAGAAAAGAAGAGCATATCCTTTATTATCATCTTTATCAAAGAGAGTAGAAGAATTAACTCGTAGAAGTCAGAACCAGTTAGTAATAACTGTATACAACCGTGCCTTAGAAGCTCTTTATAGTCAAGTTTGTACTCCCGATAGGGTTTTGGTAAGTGTTGATAAAAGGCCTCTTTGGAGGCTGGTTAACTTAAGGCAAGTTACAAATGAGGAATTTGATACCCAATGGAGCGAGATTATAACTCAAATACCAAGAAGGCTACATGAGTTAACGCCATCAATGTTACCAGTTATTCCGGATTATTTTCTCACAAAGGACGATTTAAGGAACTTATCTATTCCACACCCACTTACTCCAGTGGAGGACTCTTTGGAAGAGGCATATTACAGAAAACATTTTATTGTACCTCCAGAGGGTGCTCAAGTTTTCCTAAGGAATGGTGGAGATTTAGAAGGGTTTGTCTTAATGGAAAAAGATAATAACATTTGGGCTAAAGCTCAGACCACAAAAGGTGAATATATCATTCGCTTAAATCTCGATGATGCAACAATAGAGAGGCAAGAATTAGAAGGACAAGGAAGATTAATTCCTGAAAAGATGAATGATCTAACTAGAATGTTAGCATTAGTTTATAGAGATCTGGTAGTTTCAGAAGATGTGCTGTCACAAAGAAGGTCTAAAACTTTGAGAACTTCAGAAGAAACTAAAGAACAGGAACCCAAAAAGTATGAATGGGTTTATATTCCCAGAAAAAGAAGAATTAAACCATTAATCAGATCTACCGATAAAGACAACGATCAGCATCATCGATCTCCAAGACCTCATAAAGTCTCCGGATTTAAGAGAAAAGGGGATATTACTGCTAAACATGAGATAGAGATTAGAGATTTTGAGAAGGAAACAGGTATAGCCATACTTAAAAATCTTCCTGAGGGTTACACATTTGTTAGACCACATGTTAGACCTAAAAATTCACTCGAAAGCGAATTAGCAAAATTACCGAAATTTATCAAAAGGAAAATTGAGGAAGATATTAAGGGGCCTATTACTATTCAACTCTAGAAATTATTTGGTCTACCTCTTCAAATGCCTCTTTGGCTGATTTTTATGCTATTTTTGGCAATTTTACAATCTTATTGAGGTAACCTTATTTCCTCCATTTTCAGGGGGAAGGGAATTTTTATAAAATTCTCTTTCAGCTGCACTTATTTTTTGTAAGATCCTGGTAATAAAGACCTTGGTATTGCCTTTTGTCAAAACATTAATGGAGCATTGTACATTATCCCAGAGTTTCTCATCCTGTTCACTCCAAAGACTTCTCAATTCTTCTGACTGCGCCTCTCCCTCCACCTTTCTAAAGGCCGATCTAAACATATCCTTAAGTTCGGCGGCCTGATATACCTTAAGTCTTTTGCCACCTTCGGGTGCGTCAGTAATCCTTTCGTCAGAAAAAAGCTCTTTTTGCAGAGTTTCGAAATGTAATCTTTTCTTGTCAAGAATAGTAGAGGTAATATAATTTAATAACTTATTCTCCAGTCCGGTTCTGGGATTATCCTTAATTTGTTCAGTTGAGTTCGTTGGTTCTTCAGGCGGGTTAATTAACTGGATTTGAGCTTTTAGTAAATAACCCTTATTGGTAGTTACCAGAATTGTTGGATGTTTAGGATCCCGCTCCAGTTTCTCACGCAGCCTGGAAATAGTTACTCTTATGGATGCTGGTTTTACGGAGCTGGTCTGTGACAGGAGATCCGGGTCAAATGGAGTTTGGGGATGTTTGTTAAATGATATTAATACTGCCTTCTCATTCCGGCTAAATCTCACGGGTCTCCTATCAAAGGAATTCCTTCCATTCTTTTGTTGATCTATGATGATCAGGGGTAATTGTCTTGCCAATTCCTTGAGGGTAAATCTTGTCTCCCCTTTTTGTTTTTCTTGAAGAGTATATTCTTTGTCCGGGGCAATCAATATACCTGCATCTTCTAAATTTTTATTAGTTCTTTTTTTGAGAGATTCTACTGCGGTTTTTGATAAACTTAATTCCTGAGACATTTGCTCCAAAGTTAAGGATGGACCACTATTAAGCAACAGAATCATTCTCATCTGTTGCGCAGATGAGAATTGAACTTTCCTGCCATCGGGCAGTTGAATAGTTTTACCATCTGCAATGAGCATGGGAAAAATCGGTTCTTGAGCTGTTTTTATAGTCCCTAATATTTGGGTTGCTGCCTCTTTGGCAAATCTGGCTTGTTCGGGGCTCAGTCGATTGGATCTCTCCAATTGAGAGACTTGTTTAAGAGAGATCTCTAATTTAGATATCTGAGAAAGTCTTTCCCATAGGATATCTCTTTGTTTCTCCAGATAAGGTAAAGTTTGTGTTGCATATCTCTCAGAAGAGTTCCCTACTCTGATTGTTCTTGAGACTATCTCAAGAGGATCTTTAGTATGTTCGGGATTGAGTCCGGGTGGAAGTTGGCTGTTATCTCTAAGCCTTCCTAAAGTAGCATCCTTTCTGCCTAAGGCAGATTGATATTGATCATATTTTCTCTCCAGCTGCTTTTTGGGTAAAGAAAACAATTCCTGCTCTTTCATATGGTAGTTAGAGCTCGGATTATATCAACCTATAAATTAAAAAGTCAACTTTCTTAAAGCTTCTTTGGCACCCTTTTCTTCTGCTTCCTGTTTGGAAGAGCCTTCCCCCCTCCCCATCTCTTTCCCTTCCAAATATACACCCACCAAAAACTGCTTAGCATGGTCAGGGCCATAAGTTTTTAAAGTTTTATAAACGGGAGATTGTTTTAATTTTTCCTGAGCCAGTTCTTGCAAAGAAGATTTGGCATCCTGAGGTGGGCCATGTTTGATTTCATCCTCAAATATAGGTAGAAGAATCCTATCCACCATTTTTTTGGCTCCTTCCATGCCTTGGTCTAAATAAACTGCACCCAAAAGTGCCTCAAAAGTATTGGCCAGAAGCTGAGGATTTTCCCTTCCTCCTCCCATCTCCTCACCTTTAGAAAGTTTTAAATATTTGCCCAAATTCAACCTTTGAGCTGCCTGAGCCAGCGACTTTGTTTTGACAATGTAAGCTCTTAAATTGGTTAAATCCCCCTCAGCATCAGCCTCCCTTACCAAAAATAAATACTGTGATATTAAAAGAGATAAAACAGAATCCCCTAAAAACTCCAGCCTCTCATTGGATTTTAAAGGGGCCTTGACCTCATTTAAAAAAGATCTGTGAATAAAGGCCTGACTAAGTAATTGGGTATTTTTAAAGCGGATCTGAAGAAATTTTAACAGGTTGGAAAAATCATCATTTGCCATCTAATCTATAAGATTATCCTCTACCAGGACAATCAAATCCTCAACTGTTTGTAGATCCTCCACCTGATCTGATTCAATGGTGATATCAAATTTTTGAGAAAGACTATTTAGCAAATCATTTAACTCAATGGGCCCCAGAGCCAAATCATCTCTTAAGCTAGCCCCGCGGTCTACATCCTCGGGGGAGATAGCCAGATGTTCAGCAATAGCTTTAATAATTTCTGCTTCTTTATTCATGTATTTTCTTTAGGTAATTTAATATTTAACTATTTGAGAAATTATGTCCAGTACCAAAATGAATCCTTATGTGATGATATTTTCAATCTGAACAGCCTTTCCCAAGACTCCATTTACAAAGCCGGGTGAGGAATCCGATCCAAACTCCTTACCTAACTCCACTGCCTCATCAATTACCACCTTGGGCGGGGTGTCTTTTTTTATTATTAACTCACAAACAGATAAACGCAAGATAGCCAAATCAATCTTATTTATTTTATCAATCGGTCTATCAGGTGCGCATTTGGCAATCAGAGAGTCAATGACGCCTAAGTTAGCAGTAATTTCTTGAATATAACTTTTAGCTTTACTCTTGATATGAAAGTTCCAAGAAAAAAGCTCTTGCATTATTTTAATGCGCTTCAAGTGTCTGGGATCAGATTTTCTCTTCATGCTTTTGTGACTTGAGCTTTTTCTCCCCTGACTTTCTGACCATTATAAAAGCCGCAACTGCCACAGACTATGTGGGGCAAAGTAGGTTTGCCACAATTTTTGCAAGCCACATATGATTGAGCTAAGCTTATACTAGCTCTTCTGACTCTTTTTCTTGATTTTGAGTGTCTTCTTTTAGGTTCTCCAGCCATAGTTTTAGACTAATCCGGCATAGCTTGTGCCGATAGCTCATCCAATTTTCGCTTGAGGAGCGGGTATTTGTCAAGAGTAGGATTAGTTTTAAGTAAATTTTGGGCAGCTAATTTGGTTTTCTCCAGTAATGTCAGGTTGGAAAATGAGGCTATTTTAAAATCAAACCTGCCTGATTGTTTTTTACCAAAAATTTCTCCTGATCCTCTTATTTTTAGATCCAGCTCAGCCAATTTGATCCCTTCATGAATTTTTTCTAAGTTTTTCAGCCGGCTGATGGATTGAGAATCTCTTAGTTCACTAAAAAGCAGACAATAAGATTGTTTATAACCTCTGCCTACCCTGCCCCTCAGCTGATGAAGTTGGGCTAAACCGAATCTTTCTGCTGATTCTATGACCATGATGGTGGCATTGGCAATATCCATCCCTACCTCTACAACAGAGGTTGATACCAAAATATCTATCTTATCCTTTTTAAACTCACCCATCACTTTTTCTTTATCTTTACTGCTTAGTCTACCGTGTAAAAGGCCCAATCTTAACTTAGGTAACACTTTAGTTTTTAACTTTTTAAATTCCTCTGTAGCGGCCCTGGCAGATTGTATTGTTTCAGAAAGATCAATTAAGGGTGTAATAACGTAGGCTTGGTCCCCTTCCTTAATTTTTTTCTCAATAAACTTATAAGCATCATTTCTTTTTGATGAAGGTACTACATATGTTTTTACTCTTAGTCTTTCCTTGGGCAGCTCATCAATGACAGATAAATCCAGATCTCCGTAAAGGGTAAGTGCCACAGTTCTGGGGATGGGGGTGGCAGTCATGGTCAAAAAGTGCGGCAGTTTGGCCCGGTTTCTCAAAAAGCTTCTTTGTTCCACCCCAAACCTTTGCTGTTCATCAACAATAATAAGTCCCACATCAGAGATATTTAATTTGGATGAAAGTAGCGCATGAGTGCCCACTATCACATCACTACTTTCCACGCTTTTTTTTGATCCGGTATAAATGCCCACCTTGATCCCAAATGGCGTCAAAAGTTTAGAGATTGTCTCATAATGCTGAAAGGTTAGTATCTCTGTTGGGGCCATAAATAGAGTTCGCAATCCATTTTTATAGACAAGGTATGCGATAAGTGTTGCCACCACAGTTTTTCCGGACCCCACCTCTCCCTGCAAAAGCCTGTTCATAGGATGGGTTTTCTTAAGATCATTTAAAATTTCCTGTAAAACTCTTTCTTGGGCGCCTGTTAATTCAAAGGGAAGTTTTTTTATAAATTCCTTAAGAAAAAGTTTATTAATCTTTAAAGGATGGATCAGCGGTTTTTTCTGCCATGCTAACCTCACTTTTTGAGTGGCCAAAGATACAAAAAATAACTCGTCAAAACCTAATCTTTCTCTGGATTTTTCTACCTCCTGCCAATTTTGGGGAAAATGAATTTGATGGAGGGCTTGAGAAAGATCCAGCATGTCTGCCTTGATAATTTTAGGTAAAGGATCGTCAATTTTCTCAATTACTTGTGGCAGAACTTGAGAAATTTTGGTTCTAAACCAGCGGGAGGTTAACTTTTCCGTCTCAGGATATACAGCAACTAACTTTCCTGTATGAAGCGGCTGATGACTGACAGCTGTGGGCCCCCGTAGGGGAAGAAGACTTTCTAATTTTTCCCATTTAGGCATTATAATTGATAGTTTATTCTTATACTTGGCCATCTTGCCTGAAATCTGCAGTCTGTCCCCTACTTGAATCTGTTTTGCCAACCATGACTGATTAAACCAGGTGAGAGTAATAGGAGTGGTTTCGTCATTAAAAATAGCTTGTGTAAGAACTTTCCTGGCTCTGGTGTAAACATTTTTAATGGACCAGATTTCCCCCTGCAGGGTGACAATCTGACCAATTTGCGTATCCTTGGCTGTTGACATGGCGGAAAAATCATCATAGCGGAAAGGAAAATGATAAATTAAATCTTCTAAAGTGTTTAGATTTAGTCTTTTTAGTTTAAAGATAAGAGATGGACCAATGCCTGTAAGGTAAGATAAAGATGTATGAAGATCCATATGCGGATTTTACACCTTTTTAAAGTGCGGTCAAAAGTGGTAGAAGAGAAAAGATCAGGATGGCAAATCCGGCAATCACAGAGAGGATTATCCAAAATATCCTAAACTTTTTTGAGTACATCATAAAAAGATATTAAATATATAATTACCATAATATTTGAAAACTTTAAAGTCCTAAGTTATAATTGATCGCTATGGAAATGGAAAAATTTGGAGGAAATAGAAACCCAGAAGAACCTGGTAATAGCGTAGAACTTAAGGCACCATCTTATAATCCCCGACATAATGAGAACGAAATTACAGATAAATTAGGCCGCCAGATTAAGTGCATAATTACCAGTGGAATAGTAGGATTAATAACAGGATTATCATTAGGAGTTGTGATAACTTCTCAAGTTGAATTACCCAGTAGGTTGGCTTACGTTCTATCTCTTGGGATTGCCGGGATGCTAATAGGAACAGTTGTGGGAGCTGTAATAGAAAACTGGACAGCTCCTAAGATTAATGATTAGTTAACTTTTCTATTTCTTCCAACCCCTTTTTTCTTTCTGGATCTTCAAAGTATTTGCGGGCTGGTTCCAGTTTTTTAATTAACCACTCAGCCACAGCTGATTTTAAATCCTGTGGATGTAAATTTTTATCTGCATAATCCTTTTCTAACTCCTCATAATTTGAATAACTTAAATCCCCTCCCCATTTTTCATCACGTTTAATTGTCAAGATTACGCCAGTGTTTAGGTTCGACCTTGGTTGAGGTTCGACCTTGGTTGAGGACGAACCTGAACGGTCGTAGAAGATTAGGTATTTAGTCCAGTTTAAAATAGGATTTCCTTCTACCTGTCCTTCAGGTGCATAAGCTTCATTTATTTTTTGTTTTATTTCCTCTGGACTGTTATGGATAGTTATTCCACTGCCAGGTTTGGATTTACTCATCTTATTTTTCATGGCCACCTCGTCTGCTTCACCTCCCCCATCAACTGGCCCAGATAAACTTAGTAAAATTGGATGATGGATAGCAACTGGTTTAATCCGGTTACCTTTAGCATCTTTAAGTGGGTTAGTTCTAATCTGCAGCGCTGCATCCCGTGCAATTACATGTACTTTTCTTTGATCAATTCCTGCATGAGCAATATTTGCTTGGAGTAAAAAAATATCTGCCGCCTGCATAATTGGATAGAATAGTTTATCTGTTGGCATAGAATCATCTGATGCCTCCCTACCCATTATTGTTATTGATCTTTTTGTCCTGGCGACAGTTGTAGTTTTTGCAGCTTCCAGCATAGTCTGCCAAAAAGATGGATTTTGGGCATAAGTTTCTGAAGTAAGCTTAAAAATTAATTTTTCCGGATCTCCGCCAATGCATAAAAATAGAGCCTTCATGGCTTCCCTAAAATATTCGTTTGCCATTCTTTTAATAGTTTCAATATTCCCATCCAATTTATCATTAATAGCTGAATGCAAATCTGCCATCCAAATAACTGTTTCTGCTCCCACGTCCTGTAGATCCTTTACTTTAAGCAAAGTAAACAAATAACCTAAATGTAGCTTCCCGGAGATTTCAAAGCCGATATAGTGTTTAAGTGGAGTTCCGGATTCAATTAAAGATTTTAGCTCATTTTCAGTTAAAACTTCCTCCAGATTTCTAATAATTAATTTATATTTTTCTTCATTAGTCATACTTGTATATTAAGAAATACTGGTGTATTTTACAAGCTATCGCCAGTAGCTATGACGCAAAACCTAACTAAGATATCTCAAGCTCTAATTTCTGCCTACGATAAAGATTATTCATCATTCGATCAAGAAACCATCTCTGTTAACCCGGTAGTGGCAGAGCTTGCTTCATGGTATGAGAAATTTAGGACTGCCATGGAATACCGGGATGATGAGGTAATTTTGCGCTCTGCCATTGAAAGAATCCTAAGAAGAAGAATACTTCTAAACGGTTCAGGCGAGAGTGTGGCTGCTCCCTTAATCAGAGAGCTGATCTGGGCAAGGTACTTCCCTGACTCTACCATTGCCGAAACTAAAATAATCAGAGTCTCCGAGGCCATAGATTTATACCTTCAATTGGAGTCAGCCATCAATAAGAAACATAAGTTAAATAGAACAACTCTGGGTGAGTGGATTGTTCATCTTCTATCCTCAGAAATTGAAGATATTTTAAAACCCTCTCCGGAAAAAGAAGTGATGGTTAGTTTTATGTTCAGTATTTTTCAGGATAAGATTCATATTGCAGATGATTCTGAAGAAGCCAAAAATGTGCAGATTTTTATTGGTGTCAGACGAGCTTATGCCAATGAGGACTTGGCTCTTTTAAGATTTGCCCTGTTTAAACAATATTTTGGCAAACTCTCAAAAGATAATCTGGATAAAATTGCCCAAGATTTCCCGGAGGGTTTTCATAAAATTAATGAGTACTTAAAATATCCTCAAAAGGATAAGATCCTAAATTATATCAAGTCTCAAACAATTTCCTTTATTATTTTGGACGATATATTAAAAAAGAATAAGGGCAGAAATTTTACTTTATTTTCAGATAAAGACAAACTAAATTTGGAAATTATTAATGCGTGTACATCCCGTTACCAAGTAGTGGTCAGAAAAGTGGGCCGTGCCATTATCCGCTCAATTATTTTTATACTTCTTACCAAAGCTTTGTTTGCCTTGTTTGTGGAAGGAGCAGTTGATAGATATTTATACGGACAGGTAATTTGGTCAACGCTGGTTCTAAACACCCTCACTCCGCCGATCCTCATGGCTATGGTGGGGTTTTTCATTGAAACACCGGGCAGGGAAAACTCTTACAAAATTATGCATAAAATAAACTCGATTCTCGTGGATGAAAATCCCAACCTAAATTCACCCCTTAATATAAAAAGAAAAACTTCCAAAACAGATCCGCTTTTGGGTGGGTTGTTTGTAATACTTTGGTTACTTACTTTTGTTGTGAGCCTGGGTACAGTAATTTTTTTCCTAACTAGAATGGGAGTAAATCCTCTATCTCAGGTAGTATTTATTTTCTTTTTGGCAATTGTGTCATTTTTAGCTTTTAGGATACAAAGGACAGCCAATATGTATATTTTAAGGGATAAAAAAGAGGGTCTGGGATCCATGCTTTTTGACTTTTTCTTTATGCCTTTTATATACGCGGGAAGAAGATTAACTACTGCTTTTTCTCAGATAAACATTCTCCTATTTATTTTTGATTATATAATTGAGGCCCCCTTTAAAGGAATAGTGTCCTTTTTTGAACAATGGCTCCTGTTTTTAAGAACCCAAAGAGAAAAACTTGACTGATTTTAAAAGCTTCTTGTAAAATGATCCATTAAGTTGAGATAATATTAATATAGATTCCCGCCTTCGCGGGAATGACAAAGAAGATGGAACATGCAATTGTTTTAAAGCCGGAAATTTTGGGATTTTATAACATAAATGTTGCGGGCTTCGCCCTAAAAAATTTGCCCATTACCAATACCCTTTTGGTATCTTGGTTAGCTATGATTATTTTGATAATTATCTCCCTTGTGGCAACTTGGAAACTAAAAGCTGTGCCTTCAAAATTACAGAATTTTTTTGAAATGATTATTGAATTTGGCTATCAGACTGTAGAGGATTTATCCGGATCCAAAAAAGCCAAAGTTTTTTTTCCGATTGTGATGACCTTTTTTTTATTTATTCTTACTGCAAACTGGATGGGACTTCTGCCCGGTTTTGGCACTCTTACCTTGAGCCAGAAACCACTTCTTCGCTCCATTAATTCGGATCTAAACATGACTTTAGCATTAGCTTTAGTATCAGCCGCTCTTACCCATATTTTTGCCATAAAATATTTAGGGTTGGGGAATTATTTAAAAAGATGGTTCTCTTTACAACTTTTTCCGGTCTTTCTATTTGTGGGATTTTTGGAGATAATTTCAGAGATTACCAAGGTGATATCCTTATCCTTTCGACTTTTTGGTAATATCTTTGCCGGAGAGGTAGTACTCTCAACTGTCTCTTCCATCTTTGCTTTTGTGGTTCCTCTCCCTTTTTATTTTTTGGAAATTATTGTAGGATTTGTACAGGCGGCTGTTTTTATGATGCTGACCTTGGTTTTTATGGTAATTTTATCTGAAAAACACGCTGCAGAGGAGCATTAATAACAAGAAAGGAGGATAGCTAAATTATGGAACACTTACCATCGGGCATAGCAATCGGTTTGGGGGCTTTGGGTCCAGGTATAGGTATTGGGTTAATCGGTATGAAGGCCATGGAGGCAATTGGCAGAAATCCTGACGCACAGGCCAAAATTTTGCCAGCCATGCTTTTGGGAATGGCTTTTGCTGAGGCTATTGCCATTTATGCATTGGTGATTGCATTTACAAAGTAACAAGTACAGAAGTGACAAGTAACAAGAAATAAAAATAACTTGTGCCTTGTTACCTTTACTGTACTTGTTACTATTCATATGGAAATTTTAAATCAATTCGGTATAAGTCCCATACTTTTGGCAGCGCAAGTTGTCAATTTTTTCATCCTGCTCTTTATCTTAAAAAAACTTTTATATAATCCAATTCTAAAGGTTTTAGAAACCAGAAAGAAAAAGATTGAAGAGAGTTTAAAAAATGCGCAGGAAATTGAACTAAAATTACAAGCAACTGAAGAACAGTCAGAAAAGATTATTGAGAAAACTTTAAAACAAAGTCAGCAAATTCTAGATGAGACAAAAGAAGCATCATCACAAATGCTGGATGATGCAAAAAATACAGCTGCAGAAATCATAACTAAGGCCAATGAACAGGCAATCGAGCTGAAAAAAGCTGAATATATGAAGCTCGAGCAAGAGGTAAAGGAGAATGCGGCTTCTTTAGTGAGTTTAGTTTTTGAAAAAGTTATCGGTAAGAGGATCACCAGTGAAGATCAAAAAGCACTGATTGAAAAAGAGGTCAAGAATTTATCATGAAAAAAAACAAAGATTTAAAAAAATTAGTAGAGATTTGTTGTAGATCCTGTTTTCATGAAGGGAGGATTAATGAGAAAAAGGCTTTGAGTATCTTAAAAGATCTCAAATCTCTCCCCCGCTCCCAGGCAATCTTTGCAGTTTCTGAATTTCTAAAGGGTTTGAAAAAAAGACAAGATCAGGCCACACTGGTGATAGAATCCTCTGTTCCTTTATCAAAACCTCAATACCGCAGTATAGTGAAAAAAATGAAAAAAGAATTTTTAATAAATGAGGCAAAAAATATTGTTAATCCAGAAATTTTGGGCGGATTTAAAATAAAAATCGGCGATACAGTTTTAGACTATTCTCTTTCCAATAAGATTTCTCAAGTTAGGGAGGCTATCTCACATCAGATATGAAAGCAGACATCATCTCAAGAATTGAACAAGACATCAAAGGCTTAAAATTACAAGCCAGCAGACAGAATGTGGGCAAAGTTACAGAAATTGGTGATGGTGTGGCAAGAATTGAAGGTCTATCTGAAGTACTCTCTTCAGAGCTCTTAGATTTTGGAAAAGGAGTTTTTGGCTTGGCACTAAATTTGGAACAATACAGTGTGGGTGCCGTGATTTTTGGGGATTTTACCAAAATTAAGCAAGGTCAGGAGGTTAAAACTACCGGTAAGGTTCTGGAAGTGCCGGCTTCTGAAGCGTTAATTGGCCGGGTAGTAGATGGATTGGGTAGCCCAATTGACGGCAAAGGTGCTATCAAAGCCAAAACTCAATACCCGGTGGAAAAAATTGCTCCTGGTGTGATTACCCGTCAAGGAGTTAATACTCCCCTTCAAACAGGTATAAAAGCCATTGATGCTTTAATTCCTATTGGCCGGGGGCAGAGGGAACTTATTATTGGAGATAGAAACACCGGTAAAACCACTATTGCACTGGATACGATCATCAATCAGAAGGACGTCATTTGTATTTATGTGGCCATTGGGCAAAAAACCTCCAAAATCGCTCAACTGGTATCAAAATTGGAGGAACACGGTGCCATGAAGCACACAATTGTAGTCTCAGCCTCAGCTTCTGATTCTGCCACCATGCAGTATTTGGCCCCCTATGTAGGTTGTGCTATGGGGGAATATTTTATGGATCAAGGCCGTGATGCCCTTATTGTTTATGATGATTTATCCAAACATGCAGCCTCTTATCGACAAGTCTCTCTGCTCTTGAGGCGTCCCTCCGGACGTGAGGCATATCCGGGTGATGTTTTCTATCTTCATTCAAGACTTTTGGAGAGAGCTGCCAGATTAAATAAGGATTTTGGTGGTGGTTCGCTGACTGCCCTTCCTATTATAGAAACTCAGGCAAATGATGTGTCCGCCTATATTCCCACCAATGTGATCTCTATCACCGATGGACAAATTTATCTTGAGCCGGATCTTTTCTTTGCCGGAGTAAGGCCTGCTCTTAATGTGGGTATTTCTGTTTCTAGGGTGGGTGGCGCTGCTCAAACTAAAGCCATGAAGAGTGTTGCTGGCCGACTTAAGCTGGATCTGGCCCAATTTAGGGAGCTGCAAGCTTTTGCCCAATTTGCTCAGGATTTGGATCCTGCTACAAAACAGCTGATTGAGCGTGGACGCAGAATTACTGAAGTTTTAAAACAACCCCCCCTTTCCCCTGTGGCGGTTGAAGAGCAGGTGGTGGCTTTATGGGCAGTTACTAATGGATTCATGGATGAGGTGGAAGTAGAAAGAATTAAAGAATTTGAGAATAAATATATTCAGCATTTAAAGTTAAGAGAGAAGAAGCTGTTGGGTGAAATAGCTTCTAAGAAAGAGTTGGATGAAAAAATGACTCTTGAGTTAGAAAAGATTACAAAAAGCTTTGTTACTACATTTGGGAAAGGGAAAAAGAATGGCTAATACAAGAGAACTACGGAGACGAATAAAGTCTATCAAAAATACCAGCCAGATTACCAAGGCTATGCAGATGGTGGCTGCTACTAAAATGAGAAGAGCTCAAAATCAAGCTACTTCAGGCAGACCTTATGTAGAAAATTTATCAGAGGCTTTAGCAAGACTTTTACCTAGGATAAATATGGAAGCCCATCCACTTTTGATAGGTAATGATTCTAAGACAACTGGAGTGATTTTACTTTCTACTGATAAAGGTCTAGTAGGAGCATTGAATACCAATTTGATCCGCACCCTGTCATCCCTGCGAATGCAGGGATCCAATTATCCATCCTCACGGTCGGAATTGGATTCCCGCCTGAGCGGGAATGACAATATTGTTTATTATACTGTGGGCAGAAAAGGTAGGAGTTTTATTGCTAGAACTAATCAGGATTTAAAAGCTGATTTTGAGAATGCAGATAATGTAAGTTTCCGCCAGGCCAAGCAATTATGCAAACTGATTATGGAGGATTTTAAAGCAGAAGAAATTGGTGAAGTTTACTTAATTTATCCTCATTTTGTGTCAACTTTAAAACAAGAACCAAGGAGGGTGAAGCTATTGCCAATAGATCTGGACGCTGTCATCCTGAACGAAGTGAAGGATCTCAAGACTCAATCTAGAGATTCCTCGCTAATCACTCGGAATGACAAGGGTGGCGGCAACGAGTTTTTATTTGAGCCTAATGCTGATGCTTTGTTGGATTATCTACTGGTGCACCACATTGAGGAGCAAATTTATCAGGCATTATTGGAAACAAAAGCTTCGGAACATTCTGCCAGGATGATTGCCATGCAGAATGCCACAGATAATGCCAAGGAGCTTGTGGGAGATTTGACACTTGCCTATAATCAAACCAGACAAGCTAGCATTACCACTGAGCTTTTAGAAATAACAACAGCGCAAGTGGCTATGGAGTGAATTTATGAACAAGGGAACAATTACACAAATCATTGGTGCAGTGGTTGATGCGGAGTTTGATCCGAAATCCTTGCCTGCAATATACAATGCTCTGGAAACCACTATTGGTAACCCTTCGACTTCGCTCAGGGCAGGAAACAAGTTAGTTTTGGAAGTCCAACAGCATTTAGGTGAGGGGCAAGTCAGGGCTGTGGCTATGGGTTCCACAGATGGACTAAAGCGTGGAACTCCGGTCACAGACACAGGTTCCCCTATTTCTGTTCCTGTTGGTGAGGAAGTTTTAGGAAGACTTTTTAATGTATTGGGTGAAACAGTTGATGGCAAGGGGGCAAGCAAAGCTAAAAAGTCTTGGCCGATTCACAGATTGGCTCCCTCATTTGCCGAACAATCTGTCAAGAGTGAAGTTTTTGAAACAGGAATTAAAGTTATTGATCTTTTGGCCCCATTTGTTAAGGGAGGAAAAGTGGGGCTTTTTGGAGGAGCTGGAGTTGGTAAAACAGTCATTATCCAGGAGTTAATCAGAAATATTGCTTCCGAACATGGAGGATTCTCGGTTTTTGCCGGAGTTGGTGAGCGGACCCGAGAAGGAAATGATTTATACAATGAAATGACCCAATCAGGAGTTATAAATAAAACTGCCATGGTTTTCGGGCAGATGAATGAGCCTCCAGGTGCCCGTCAAAGAGTGGGACTCTCTGCTCTTACCATGGCAGAATATTTCCGGGATGAGATGGGTAAGAATGTCTTACTTTTTATAGATAATATCTTCAGGTTTTCCCAGGCTGGTTCAGAGGTTTCAGCTCTGCTCGGTCGTATTCCATCAGCTGTTGGTTATCAGCCAACTTTGGCCACAGAAATGGGACAACTTCAGGAGCGAATCACGTCTACCAAAAAAGGATCTATCACTTCTGTTCAGGCTGTTTATGTGCCGGCAGATGACTACACTGATCCGGCTCCGGCTGCCACTTTTGCCCATCTTGATTCTACAATTGCTTTAGATAGAGCCTTAACAGAACAGGGGCTTTACCCGGCTGTTGATCCCCTAGCTTCTTCCTCCAGAGCTTTAGATCCGCAAGTGGTGGGGCAAGAACATTATGATGTGGCAGTAGGAGTGCAAAAAGTTTTACAAAGATATAAAGATTTGCAGGATATTATAGCTATTTTGGGAATTGAGGAGTTATCTGATGAGGATAAATTAATTGTGGCCAGGGCCAGAAAGATTCAAAGAGCGCTAACCCAACCATTCTTCGTAGGAGAGACTTTCACCGGCAGAAAAGGAAAATATGTGCCAATTAAAGAAACTATAAAAATGTTTAAAGAAATCCTGGAAGGAAAACATGATAGTAAGAGTGAACAATCCTTCTACATGGTTGGCGGCTTAGAGGATCTTAAGTAGGAGACTAATGTTCGATTACTCCTAAATAAGTTATGCGATTTCTAGGGGTACAACTTCGTTGCAGTATTCCTGCAAATGAATCAGGGCGATATAAATGATTAGGTGAGACAAGTTCTAAACGAAATGAAACAGCAGGTCTTATAGGAGTACTTACTCTGGTTGAGAAAACCTTTCCTAATTCATTAATCTGTTTAGATTGTGCTAATGAGCTTAAATCTATAGGAGCAGGCCAAAGAAGGTAAACTGCTAGGTGAGGTGTCCCAAAGTCTGGGGCAGATCCAGTTATACACATTACTGTATCTTCCAAAGAGATATTTCTTCTACGGAGATTATGAAAGCCAGTTAGCCTATCAACAACACCTTGCGCACTTTCCTCAGAAAGGGATTTTCTTAATAACCAACCCTTTATTTTAGAAGATATTGGTTCAGTTTCTCCTACCATATAATTCTCCACGGAAAATATAACACAAGTGTCTCTAAAAGTAAATTTTTGTAGTTTGCCACAATCATGTAAACTGATTGTGGTTTGCCCTTTTAAATTAAGGGGTGAAGTTCTACTTCAAAAGGTAAATTTAGCTTAGGAGTTTTCTTGGAAGTTCTCTTAGAAAAGTTTAGAACTGTAAAACCATTAACCTCTCTGGTTTTTTTGTTCTTCCAAATCACTACATCATCTCCTAACTCTTCAGAGGTATCATCTTTGGTTAATTTCCCTCTAGTTAGGTATAAAATATCTCCATCTGTATCATATTCCAATTGAAAATTTTTAATCTTCTTCATATTTTCTCCAATATAGCATCACTTCTATTGCTATACCTTATTTCTTTTGGTCTTTCTAAAACATCTTTTAGATGAACAGAATAGTCTTCCATAATTGGATGATGTTGGATAATATGAGCTTTTCTTTCTGGAGTTAATGCAACAAAACCTATTTTAGTTTTGAATTTCACAATTAAATATTAACACAAAGTCTGAACAGTCCTTCTACATGGTTGGAACTATAGAAGAAGTTAAGTAGAGTGTTTAATTGGTCCAATAAACTTCGAGAAGAAATGGGCCCATAGATCGGCCTTTATATTCGTTCTCTAAATCTCTTTCTCTTTGCATTAAGACTTCAGGATGGAAACCTGTTAACTGTTTCACAATAATATCTTTAAGTACTCTTCTTATTCCTTCTTCTGTCCATGCAAATGCGCCGTACCATTCTATTGGTGGTATTTTTTGGTCTTGTTCGCAAGTCATGGCTGAATTATAACAAAAAGGCAGAGAATATACCCTTTTTGGGATTTCAAGTTTCCTGGGGTTTATTTTTGAAAATTTAAATTGGAGTAACTAAAGGTAGCCGCAATTAAATGTGTAAGCTTTGGGTCATCAGGATCTACACCAAAGTAGTATTTGTTTGTTGAATCCCCAGTTATTTTTCTAGTGAAAGTATCAAAAATCAAACCTTGCCTAATTTTAGGGGTTGATCTCAAAACACCGTCCAATGTTGAGATTAAAAAAGCTAAATTTTGAAGTTTTGTACTAACTTCTTCTGAAAAGGGCAAATAAGGTCTGTCTACCTCAAGAGATAGTGGCCATGCTTTATCGGAAACGCGGGTAATAATTAAAAATCCTAAATCCGGTAGTTCAGATGTTCGCAGTAAAACCCTGGAAACAATTCTATTGGAATGTATTTCCAGAGGGAGAAGATATGGGTGGAATGTTTGATCAAATCCGACTATTGTTTCTGTTTCTAAAGCCATTAATTCATAATAACAAAATAACGAACTTAAATCAAACTATAGGTTGGAGTTTGCCACCCTTCGACGAAGTTTACACTGAGCGAACTTGTACTGAGCGTAGCCGAAGTAGTCGAAGTGCTCAGGTCTGTAGTCCTATGACTAACCCATGCTAACCCATGCCCGGCATGGGTTGAGGCGACATACTGGGACAGAAGCTAACTTATAGGTTCAAAGAAGCCATCCAAGTGGAGATAAAATGTTTCTACTTCTAAATCTGGGTGTTTTTCCTTAATTTTGGCTTTAGCATTTCTTAAATCTTCTGTATGTCTTAAATGCTCGGTTTGAGTATCTGGAAAATTCTCCTGCCCGTATGCGCCACAATCATCATGATTTATTAAAACAACTTTTTTAATATTATGAAGTCTTACAGCAATATCAATTTGTCCCAGGACAGTATCCAAACTTTTTACTCCTCCGGCCAAAGCTACCCGATCATATGCTTTAGGCTGAAAATTTTGGGCAATCCACCTATTTATAGCCTCTTGTAGCCTAAAATCTATACAAGTTACTACTAAACCTTCGGCATTATGGTCATTCATATCAAGATATTATACAATACCTCTATGGCTCAGCTGCATTTAAAGGTTGTTACTCCGGAAAAGTTATTAGTTGATGAAGAAGTTTCTCAAGTGAATGTGTCAACTGAACAAGGGGAAATTGGGATTTTACCAAACCATGCCAACTTAATGGCCAAGCTTGAACCGGGTGAGCTGGTTATAAAAAAAGGTGGAAAAGTGGATACTTTGGCTGTGGGAGATGGGTTTTTACAAGTTTCTGATAATGTACTCACCATCATGACAGATCTGGCAACATATGCAGAAGATATAGATGAGAGGGCAGTTGAGGAAGCTAAAAAAAGAGCTGAACAGGCTTTGGAGCAGACTTTGTCAGATGAAGAATATGCAGAAACGCTGGCCGCCTTAGAAAAATCCTTAGCCCAACTCCGCATTAAAAGAAGACACAAAGTTAGGTAATTTGACAGATAAAAGGGGTGTTGATAGAATTCCCTCATGTCTAGAGAATATGATCAGGATTTTTCCCTAACTCCAATACAAATAGATAGAGAACGGGAAGAACGCATGAGACGTTTTGGAAGTTTACTCAGGATTGCTTCAGGCTCTCCAGATAAATGGGTTGAAACAACAGAGCTTCTTGATCCTTATTTAGAATTTGTAAGGCTTAGAATTACCGGTAGGATACCTGATTCGGAATCATCTGTTCAAGATACCAATATAGAACAGACATTACCACAAGATTCTCTTTCTCAAATTTATAGTCTTCCTGACCTTTTAAATGTAAAAGAAACTGCTGCGGTTCTACGCATTTCTTCTATAACCCTTAAAAGGTGGGGTAAAAGAGGATTACTTCACCCAATTAGAGTGAATGAAAGAGGCGATCGTAGATTTAGAAAAGAAGATTTAATTCAATTCATGCAATCAAGACTCGAAACTTAATTAATTTGGTAATATCTCTTCCCTGTTATACAATTAACTACATGGCTGAAAGTCCTGATTTATCAATTATTATTCTTAACTATAATGTTAAGGATCTTTTATTAAAGTGCCTGGAATCTATTTTTAGAAATAAGACTCCTAAGGATAAATGGCAGATTATTGTGGTGGATAATGCTTCTGAGGATGGATTAGTGAAGGCTGTAAAAGAAAAATATAATGACAATGTGGTAGAACTGGTGGAAAATAAAGAGAATCTAGGTTTTTCTGCCGGGAATAACGTGGGTGTAAAAAAAACCAAAGCTCCTGTTATGCTTTTTCTAAATCCAGACACGATAGTTGTGGATGAGGCTATCCAAAAGACCTACCAATTTTTAATGGGAAATCCGGATATTGGAGCCATCACCTGCCGGGTGGAACTGCCAAATGGAAAGCTGGACTATTCATCTCACAGAGGTTTTCCTACTCCCTGGAACGCTTTTGCCTATTTTAGTGGTCTTGCTAAACTATTTCCCCACTCCTCTTTCTTTGCCGGATACACTGCAACACACCTAGATACCCGTAAAATACATGAAATTGATTGTTTAACAGGAGCGTTCCTAATGGTTCGTAAAATTGCCGGGGACCAGATAGGCTGGTGGGACAAGGATTATTTTTGGAATGGTGAGGATATTGAATTTTGTTACTCTCTAAAAGAGAAAGGGTGGAAAATTTATTTTTATCCTGAGGAGAAAGTTATTCACTATAAGGGTTCTTCTTCCGGACTCTGGAAAACTGCCGGTACAAAAGTGGATAAGAAGAAAAGAATTGAGGCAGTCAAACACGGCGTTTCCGCCATGAGAATTTTTTATAAAAAACATTTCTATAATAAATATCCTCTCATAATCCGGGATTTAATCTTAGCCGGCATAAAATTATTGGAGCACTACCGAAAGGCAAAACTATGGATCTCACAGTAATTATTCTAAGCTACAATACCAAGGACGTTACTCATAGATGTTTATTGAAGCTTAAAGAAGCCAAAAATTATTGTGAAAAAAGACAAGGAAATAAAATAGAGATTACAGTTTTAGATAATGCCTCAGCAGATGGATCTGCTCAGATGATTAAATCCCAACACCCGCAGGTAAAACTAATTGAATCAAAAGAAAACAGCGGTTTTTCTAAAGGTAATAATTTGGTTATGAAACAAGTTAAGACCCCCTATATCCTGCTTTTAAATTCCGATGTTTATTTAGCTGAAGAAAGTTTAAATAAGGCTTTATCTTACTTTAAGGTTAACAAAAATTGTGATGTTTTAGGGGCAAGACTGAACTATTCCACCGGCAAGCTGCAACCTAGTGCCGGGAATTTGCCCAACCCCTTAAACATTACCTTTTGGATTTTGGGGATTTCCAACCTGCCTCTGATCAGTCAGTTAATTGGACCATATCATCCTAAACATAAATCTTTTTTCAGTAAAGCCCACCCTGTTGGTTGGGTTACCGGAGCTTTTTTTATGCTTAGAAGACAGGTGTATGAGGAAGTGGGCGGATTTGATGAGAATATTTTTATGTATGCTGAGGAAGTGGAATGGTGCAAAAGAATAGAAAGTAAGGGATTTAAAATATGGTATGTCCCACAAATTGAGGTAATACATCTTCATGGGGCCAGCAGCCAGTTTGATCCATCAAACCAGTATATTAGTGAGCTCAAGGGCATAAAATACTTTTTCTTAAAACATTCTTCAGTTTATTTTTTAATCAGGATTTTTTTAACAGTGGGGCTTATTTTAAGGATTCTGGCTTTTTCAATATTGGGACAAACTAAAAGGGCCAGAGTGTATGTGGAAGGATTAAGGGTGATATGAAAAAAGTTGCTATTATTACAGTTAACTATAATGGTAAAAAAGATACTCTTGAGTTTCTTACATCTTTAAAAAGTCTGAAAGCAGATGGCTGTCAGCTGAAGACTATCATTGTTGATAATGCTTCATCTGATGGATCAGTCCCGGCCATCCATAATGCATATCCTGAGGTTGATATCATCCAGACTGGATCAAATTCAGGTTTTTCCGGAGGATATAACAGAGGTATTGAGTATGCCCAAATTTGGGGTGCGGATTATTTTTTGCTGATTAACAATGATGCCCTGATAAAGGATGAGAATTTACTCGGTGAATTAATTAAGACCGCGGAGTCAGATCCAAGAATTGGTATTGTATCTCCCAAAATCTATTTTGCACCGGGCTTTGAATTTCACAAAGATAGATATAAAAAGAATGACAAAGGTCAGGTGATTTGGTACGCAGGTGGAAGTTTTGATTGGAATAATGTGATGGGAGTGCACCGGGGCATTGATGAGGTGGATGCCGGTAAATACGATGGCACAGAGGAGACTGAATTTGTCTCCGGCGCTTGTATGTTAATTAAAAAAGAAGTTGTTGAAGAAGTGGGAATGTTTGATAATGACTACTTTTTATATTTTGAGGATCAAGATTTTCAAAAAAGAATATTGGAATCTGGTTTTAAACTTTATTACAACGGAGGGGTGGCCATTTACCATAAAGTTTCCCGCTCAACAGGGATTGGTTCCATTGTCACAGATTATTATCACACCAGAAACAGACTTATTTTGGGAATGAAATATGCGAAGTCTCGCACGAAATTTGCTCTTTTACGTGAAGCTTTTAAGTTGTTTATTTCTGGCCGTCCCGCCCAAAGACAGGGAATTCTGGATTTTTATCTGGGTAATTGGGGCAGGTGCGACCTTAACCAAGGTCCGACCAAAACCTTGGACGCACCTGAACATGTAGAGTATCCACTGAAATTGTCCATAGGAATAGTTAATTACAATACTGCTGATCTGACTAAAAAGTTAGTAGAAAGTATATTTAAAAAAGATTCTGGATTTGATCCAAAAACTATGGAAGTTATTGTTTTGGATAATGGGGACGTTGATCCTTGTGTGGATAAGATAAAAGAATATTTGCTCGCCTCGCGAAGCGGGTCCAAAATTAAATACTTAAAAAATGAGGAAAATGAGGGATTTTCCAAAGGTTATAACAGGACAATTAAATATTCCTTAGGTGAGTATTATTTGATGCTCAATTCTGATATTGAAGTTATAAAGAATGGATTATCAGAAATGGTGAAATGGGCGGATCATTATAATGGTGAAGCTGTTTTAGGAGGAAAATTAGTTTTTCCGGACAAAAGCGATCAAGACTCTGCCTTTCATCTCCCGACTCTCTGGGGAGCTTTTAAGGAGTATTTTTTAGGTATAAAAGGCTCGTATTTTATGTACCTGCCCAAAAGTGATAAACCATCTAAAGTGGAAGGATTAGTAATGGCCTGTTTGTTGATTCCAAAAAAGATCCTAAGTAAGGTGGGGCTTTTGGATGAGGGAACTTTTATTTTCTTTGAAGATATAGAATATGCCAGAAGACTAAAAAAGCTCAAGATTCCCCTCTACTTTATCCCTTCTGCTCATTTTATTCATCATCATGGCGCGTCCACTAAAAGGATTGGTCAGGAAAAGGCTTATGATCTTTTACAAAAAAGCGCAGAGCATTATCATGGCGTTTTCTATTACACGCTGTTATCTTGGGTCCTAAGAATCGGCCAAAAATTAGGCAGAGTAAAAACCCCTATTTCCAGATGGGTCAAAGATTAAATATCCAAGATGTTGTGGACTTGACAGGTATGGCCCGCCTATTCACATAATAAATAGATGAACCAAAAAGGAGTCATTCATCTGGCCCTTCCGTTATTTCTACTGCTATTTATGGCAGTTTTGACTTTTGTATTCTTAATTTATTTTGGAATTATTAAAAATCCCCTTAATACCTTACCAGTACCGGGTGTTAAAAAAGAACCAACGGTCTCTTTACAAAATCAATATCAGAACCCTTTTGATAAAAGCTCTCAATATGTCAACCCATTTGCATCTTACAAAAACCCATTTGACGCACTGAAAAAATAAAAAATATGAAATTGAACACACTAACAATCAATATCTGGTCTTTTATCGAGAAACAATTATTACTTATTGCAGCACTAGCAGTTATAGCTCTACTCCAAACTACAATTTTGGTTTCTCCCTCCCATCCCTTTGTGGATAATAACAATAATGGTATTGATGATTTTGAGGAAAGTACTGGTGAATATGCAGACCCAGAGAGTAGAGCAAAAATTTATGGTGTTACTTTTCCAATTGCTGAGTTGGGTAACTGCGCCAATTATTATGACTGTCGGACATTTTGTGAAGACCCGGTTAATGCTCAAAGTTGTATAAACTATGGAAAATCAAGAGGTTTTTATAAAGAAGATGAGGTTGATTCTAAAAAAGAGGGTATTTTAGAGGCGGCAAAAAGAACATTGGGTTGTGATTCATACGAAACCTGT
Source organism: Candidatus Daviesbacteria bacterium (assembly GCA_030699125.1). GTDB lineage: Bacteria > Patescibacteriota > Microgenomatia > Daviesbacterales > UBA10151 > JAUYKM01. The sequence goes on from JAUYKM010000011.1 coordinate 119,349, forward strand.
AAAAACTTTTGCGAAATTCCCACAAATCAGGAGAAATGCGATGCTTTCGCCAAGAGTCAAAACATTGTTGGCGGCCATGTAGATGATCCCGCCAAACAAGATATCCTGGAAAAAGCACAGGAAGTTTTAGGCTGCGACTCTTATGCTGCGTGTGCCACATTTTGTTCTCAAGAAGCTAATCAAAGTCAATGTTCTGAGTTTGCCAGACAGGTTGGACTTCGCGGCGGAGAAGTACAGGTTGGTCCAGGTGGTTGTACCTCTAGGGAAACTTGTAAAGCCTTTTGTTCTGATCCGCAGAATTATCAGATTTGTAGTGGGTTTAGTGGGGCCTCAGGGGGGAGTTTTTCCGGCCCGGGAGGATGCAATAGTGAAGGATCTTGTCGAGCTTATTGTCAGGAGCATAAGAATGAGTGCAGTAGTCTAGAGGGCCCAGGTGGTTTCCCACCTCCTGGTTACAATCCACAAGAGATGTGTAATAGGACTCCCAAGTGTGCTTGGAAAGATAATACCTGCCAATGTGGTCTCTATGAAGGTTCTGACGCCACTCAAAAGGCTGAGGAATATACCAGAATCTGTCGGGAGAACCCCTCAAGATGTACTCCGGGTGGTGTGGCAGGTTTTGAAACAGCAGCCCAGCGGGCGGAATTTGAAAGATATTGCCGGGAACACCCGGAAGCTTGCCGCCCTTCCTATTCAGGTTTTGGTGGTAGTACATATGATCCTGCCAAAGAATGTGTTAAGTACTCCGGATGCAGCTGGACCAACAACTCTTGCCAATGTTCAACCAGATATGAGACTGATCCTGCTCAAGCTTGCCAATCCGGTGGATGTAGCTGGACAGGAAACACATGTGATTGTTCTAAATCATCGGGTGGAAGTGTAAGCCCCAGTTATGGGAGTCGGGAGACTCAGGAAGCGGGCTGCAAGGCAGGCGGAGGTACTTGTGATTGGAGTAGTGGATATTGTAATTGTAGAGGTTATACCTCTACCGGAGGTACATCCGGCGGAGGTTCAACTCCTGCTCCCACTGCCTATCCAAATACTACCCCTTATAGTGCTCCTTCGGGTATGACCAGAGAATCTCAGGAGGAAGGCTGCAGATCTTGTGGAGGTACCTGTAACTGGAGCGGAGATTTCTGTAATTGTCAGTGTACTACCTCCGGTTCTACTACATCAACCAGCAGTACTCCCCAACCCACCACCAGCTCAACAGACACTCAAACTCAGACTTCACAAGAGGGTAGTTCTATCCAGGATCCTGCCACGGCTTGTGCCCAAACGCCCGGTTGTTCCTGGAACGGTTCAAGTTGTCAGTGTGGTAGCACTCAAGGAGTAAGTACAAATCGAAGTTTTTTCCAAATTATTATGGATTGGCTGGGATTTTAGTGTCCACCTGGTAAACGTTAGTCTCATCACCCTTGATTATTATTTGAAGATTAGGTAAATAATTTACGAACATCCTTTAAAATTTTATTTCTGATTGTTGGAGTTAATTGGCCGGCCACATCTTTAATAATGGTTGCATCAGCTGTAAACAATTTATCCACTCTGACATAAGAAGTAACTGGTAAATTACCTTTAGCAAAATTCTCTGATTTAATACAAATGGCTTTCTTGCTCGTATAAGGCTTTGAGGTGATCTGGCATAAAACAAAATTACCAAACTCAACGTTTGCCAGGACCAGTGCTGGACGGATTTTCTGACCTTTTAAATTAGAGAATGGAAATGTAACTAAAACAACGCTGCCTATTGCAAGCTTGCCCATGCTTCATCCTCTTCAGGTCGATCCCAGTCAGCCGCGAGAGCCCTTTCTGATAGCAGTAATGTATTTACTACGGATGTACTTTTTACAGGTGCTGAAATAATTCTTATTTCACCCTTTTTTACCTGTAATTCAACCTCTTTCCCAAGACCACTTTCATTTAAGATGGGTTTTGGTATACGTATTCCACGGGAATTGCCTATTTCAATAATTGTAGTTATCATAGTAATTACATTGTACTCACGTATAAAAAGAATGTCAAGTCCATGGGGTAGGAGTCGAACCTACTTGGCACAGATTTACAGTCTGTTGCATAAACCGTTCTGCCACCCATGGTAAAGTTATTATAAGGTATTTTTTCCTCTATATCCAAAAGTATTTGTCTGAGAATGACAATTTGGACACAAGAATCTTAGATTTTCTATTCGATTATCTTCACTATTACCGTCAATATGATCAATTTCTAAGTTAAGCTTAATATCTTTCCATTTATTAATACCGCAAATTAAGCATTCATATTCAACCCCTGACTCCAGCAATGCCCTTCTTAAATGGAATGATTTTTGTCTTTGACCAATGATAAAGATCTGTGCAGGCAGTTTCTTCTTATTTGAAGGAATTCCCAGCATATGTCTGTATCCTAAGAAATGACTACTATCAATACCAAACTTTTGAATCATTTTTTTAATGTGCCGATGTTGGTTGCCGCTTACTGGTTTACCTAGAATTATTCTTGCTACTCCTTGGACTGAGATGGACTTTGAGACAGCATCTTCCAATTTTTCCTTTGTATATTTATAAGCTGAACCCTGCATACTTTTATAGTATGGTATACAGTGTAAATTGTCAACGAGCTATGTCAACTGTAATTGGCCACTCCGCCACCTCGGGATATGCCCATATTATATCCTAACACTCAGATGTGATCCAGTGCTCAATCTCTGGTATAATCTAAAAGTTATGTCTAATGGTTCATTTAAGGCCAGAAAAGAATCCTCCCAAATTTGGAAATCTAAATTATTTTCCAAATTTTCCTCCTTGGCTATATTTTTAATACTGGGGTCAATCTTTTTATTCTTTGCCTCTATTATTTTTTTTGCTACCCAGGTTCCTTCTCCTGATAATTTAACTAATAGAAATATTGCACAAGCCACCAAAATTTTGGACCGGGAGGGAGAACTTTTATATGATATTTATGAAGAACAAAATAGAACTCCCATCAAACTTGATGAAATCCCTCAGTATGTTAAAGAAGCCACAATTGCCATAGAAGATAAGGATTTTTATACACATCGGGGATTTTCCATTGTAGGCATTGGACGAGCCGTGGTGGATCTGGCCATGAACAGACAAGTTTCCGGTGGAGGTTCCACTCTCACTCAGCAGCTGGTGAAAAATGCTCTTCTTTCCGGCGAGAGAACTCTAACCAGAAAAATGAAGGAATTTATTCTGGCTGTACAGGTAGAAAGGGCTTATTCTAAGGACCAGATTCTGGAAATGTATCTTAATGAAATTCCCTATGGAGGAACTGCTTATGGAATTGAAGCTGCAGCCAATCTATATTTTGGTAAACATGCCTCAGAGCTGAATTTAGCTGAGGCAGCCCTACTTGCTGGACTTCCCCAGAGGCCCTCGGTTTACTCCCCTTATGGGTCAAGGCCGGAATTATCCCGGGAGAGGCAAAAAGCCGTGTTAAGAAGAATGGTGGAAGACGGCTATATTTCTCAAGATGAAGCAAATCGGGCAGGTGATCAGTCCCTAACCTACAGGACCTCCCAAAACGAATTAGGATTTAAGGCTCCCCACTTTGTTTTATATGTGAAGGAAAAGCTGATTGAGCAGTTTGGAGATAAACTGGTGGAACAAGGTGGATTAAAAGTTACTACCACCCTGGATTATCAGATGCAAGAAGAAGTGCAAAAAATAGTTAAAGAACAAATAGAAAAACTGGCAGGAGCTCAGGTGGGTAATGGTGCGGCCGTTGTTTTGGATCCTAAATCCGGTCAAATATTGGCCATGGCGGGATCAAAAGATTATTTTGGTACCTCATCTCCGGAAGGCTGTATTGAGGGGGATAGCTGTGTTTTTGAACCCAATGTTAATGCCACCCTTTCCTTAAGACAGCCTGGTTCAGCCACCAAACCAATCAACTATGCCAAGGCTTTGGAAAAAGGCTATACAGCCAATTATTTATATATGGATGTTAAAACAGAATTTCCCGGTGGCGACCGGCCCTCGTATATACCTGTTAATTATGATGGTCAATACCATGGCCCGGTGCAGATGAGATATACCCTGGGCAATTCATATAATATTCCGGCGGTGAAAAATTTAGCTCTGGTGGGGGTCAAAGACGTGATGGAGTTAGGATACAGGATGGGGCTTTTGAATTGGGAGCCTACTGAGGAAAATGTTAACTCAGTAGGACTCAGCCTGACCTTGGGTGGAAGAGAAGTAAGGCTTCTTGATTTAACCTCTGCTTTCGCCACCTTGGCTAATAAAGGCTCCCAGAAGGATCCCATCTCCATATTGTCTGTTGAGGATAATAAGGGTAAGAAATTGTTTGAGTATCACGAAAATGAAGGCAGAAAGGTGCTAGATCCCGCAATTGCCTTTATCATCTCAGATATCTTATCAGACAACGGTGCCAGAACTGCGGCTTTTGGAGCCAACTCTGTTTTAAATATTTCTGGAAAGAGTGTGGCTGTAAAAACCGGTACCACCGATGAAAAAAGAGACAACTGGGCAGTGGGCTATACACCTTCATTTGTGGTAGGTGTTTGGGTAGGCAATAATGATAACTCCCAGATGAGTCCCACTGTTTCCTCAGGTGTAACTGGTGCTTCCCCTATCTGGAATAAGATCATGAGCTTTGTCCTAAAAGATAAAACCAATGAGTCTTTCGAAAGGCCCTCAAATGTGGTTCAAGAGGAGGTAGATGGTTTAATGAGTGGTAAACCTCATGGAGGTTCTCCCACCAGACGTGAATATTTTATATCCGGTACTCAACCTCAGGGTGAATCACCTGCTTACCAGCGGCAAAAGGTCTGCCGGCAAAATCCTCACAGGTTAGCTTTTGATCACGAAGAAGCTGATGAAAAAGATGTGATAGTCTTGCAGGAAGATGATCCAACTGGCGCCAACAAATGGCAGGCCGGGATTGATAGCTGGGTGTTGACCTCGCCTGATGCCAGGTTTGTCGGTGCCACCAGGGGGTGCGCCGGGATTCCGGGATTTTCCGGCGGCAGCGGGGCCCCGATTCAGATTGTTAATGTCAACAATGGAGCCAATGTACCCAGGGTTTTTGATGTATTGGCTGCGGTTAATTCCCCAGCCGGGATTAAAAAGGTTACCTGGTTAATAGATGGAGGTGTATCTTCCACACAAACCTCAGAACCTTTTGCTTTGCATGTAGAGTTTCCTCCTGGAGATAAGGGCTCACATACTATCACTGTAACTTTGGAAGACAATAACGGAGCTCAACATTCTACTTCAATAGGTGTAACAGTAGCCCTTTAGAGGGTAATTTCTAATATGGCTATTCTTTTTTCTATACCTAGCTTATTTAACACTCTCAAATGAACTTCTGATAAGCCTCCGATTTGTTTATGATCTTTCTCAATTTGTATAAATCTTTTAGGATGGAAGAGTGTCTTCCCGATTCCCTCTGGTTCAGACTCTTTTAAAACCAGATCTAATCCCACCCCTTTTGTAAGAGAAATTAATTCTTCCAAGGGATTATCTGTGTTATTGGATAAAGCTATGGTCAGTCTGTATTCCTCATTTGGTTCACCGTGAATATTGTCAAAAGCCTTCCCTATCTCAAAAATCGCCATATCCTTAAATCCCTTTCTGATATTTTTACCAACTACCTCCACTAAATTTGGCCAAAGATTCATCCGTAAGAACTCTGTTTCAGCGGAGATGGGATTGGCCACTTTAATGAGAACGCCTTCGTTATCTTTATTGAATCCTAAGGAACTTAAAACATCTGTTGAATAAAAAGAATAAGTTTGCACTTCAGTTAAGCCCAAATCCACCAGTTTCTCCCTCAAGTGGGAAATTTTTTGGAAAATAGCATCCTCAGATTGCAGGGGTTTGGATTCGCTCACCTCCACAGCTGGAATTTTTTCATAACCGTACATTCTGGCCACTTCCTCAATCAGGTCCTCTTCCAACTCAATATCCAATCTCCAATACGGAACTGTGATCTCCCACGCACGCCGAGTCAGACTCGGCGAGGCTGAACTAAATCCAAGCTTGGTAAGATATGTTTCCACTTCCTCTGGTTTAATTTCCACTCCAATTAAAGAATTAATTTTTTCCTGAGTGAGCTTGACTTTTTTAACCGGAACTTCTAAATCTCCAATAAAAGTTTGGGCAGTTATTTTCCCTCCTAAATCCTGATACTTTTTAATAGCCGCATTTAAAGCTTGAAAAAGCCCTATTTTGGTTAAACCGTGCTGAAATCTTTTGGAAGCTTCAGAGGAAAGATTTAGTCTGGTAGCAGTTTTTCGAATATTTACAGGATCAAATATAGCTGCCTCAAGTAATATAGCAGTGGTATTTTCATTTACTTCAGAGTCTTTTCCCCCCATCACTCCGGCTATTCCCAAAGCATGCTCTGAGTCAGCAATCAGCAAATCAGAATCTTGGAGATTCCTTACTTTTCCATCTAGGGTGGTAATTCTCTCTCCTTTTTTGGCAGTCCTCACCACAATTGCTTCATCTTTAACTTCTTTTGCATCAAATGCGTGCATTGGCTGACCATACTCCAGCATGATTAAATTGGTGATGTCAGTAATATTATCTACAGATCTTAATCCCGCATCTGCCAGTTTTTTTACCCATCCTGTTGGGGATTTTTCCGCTTTCAGCCCTACTATTTTGGTAACAGTATAAAATGGAGCCAATTCAGGGTTTTGCACTTCCACCCTGCCTTTTGGTAGTTGAGACTTATTCCAGACGAAATTAGCCTCCTCAACCTCCTCAAAAACCAAAGCGGAGCCTGTTATAGCAGAAATTTCTTTGGCCACACCGCGCATGGACAAAAGATCAGCCCGATTATATCCTTTCATATCCAGCTCTATATAGGAATTAGTTACTTCTTTAGTACTGATTGACCTTAGAGGTAATAAATTAATTAGCTCATCCATTGAGCAATTTAGATCAACTAATTCTTTCAACCAGGCAATAGATACTCTCATCAAAATCTCTCCAAAAACTTTAAATCACCACTGTTAAATAATCTGATATCTTCTATGCCATATTTAATCATGGCCATTCTGGCCGGTCCAAAACCCCAGGCTATTCCGGAATACTCATTAGGGTCAACCCCTCCTGCCTTTAGAACATTGGGATGAATCATGCCTGCTCCTGCCAGTTCCAGCCAACCGATTCCGCCGCAAACCTTACAGCCCTTGCCTTTGCAAAAAATACAAAGCCCATCTACTCCTACACCCGGCTCTACAAAAGGATAATATTTAGGTTTTAGTCTTACCTTTATATCCGATCCAAAAATAGCTTTTAGAAAATATTCAGAAAGATACTGCAAATTAGCCATACTAACCCCGTGATCAACATAAACAATCTCAAATTGCTCAAAGGTGTGTTCATGTCTGGCATCCAGATTTTCATATCTAAAACAGCGGCCAATATTCATCAGCCTTATAGGAAGTTTGGATGATTTCAAAGCCCTAATCTGCGAATTAGAAGTATGTGTTCTAAGTAAGAGTTTGGTAGTTGGTAGTTGGTAGTTAGTAGTATCAAGATAAAGAGTATCCCAAAGGTCTCTGGCCGGGTGATTTTCAGGGATATTTAACACCTCAAAGTTGTTGTAATCAGTATCAATTAAGGGCGCGTCAATTTGGACAAACCCTAATTTATTAAAAATCTTGGCAGTTTCTTCCTCAAAAGCAGTTAAAGGGTGCATATGCCCTGTCCTTTTTTTAATTTCATTACCTTTAATATCAAAAGTTTCATTTTCTAACGATTTATAAATCTCTTCCTTTATTACCTGTCGCCTGTTGCCTATTGCCTGTTCTAACTCCTGTTTGATCTGATTAAAAAGCGGACCAACTATTTTAAGTTCATCTTTGGAAAGTGTGGAAAATTGTCTGGAAAGCTGATCAACTTCCCCATTTTTCCCAAAAAGCCCAATAAAAATCTCATCCAACTGTTCTAGAGTTGATGCTTTCTGGATTTTATGTAAATATTCTTTTTTAATTTGGGAAATTTTTTCTTCCATGCTAGATTGATTCTAGCATTACTTAATCTCTGCCACAATCCTTTTAAAATCCTCCGGGTGGTTAACTGCCAAATCAGAAAGGATTTTTCTATCAAGTCTTATGTCTTTAGTTTTAAGTAGATTTATAAACCTGGAATATTTTAGTCCCTCTTGCTCAACTGCTATCCCCAGTTGAGTAATCCAAAGTCTTCTCATATCACGCTTTCTTAGCTTCCTGCCGGCAAAAGCATATTGTCCGGCATGTAAAAGAGAAGATTTAGCTTCCCTGATATTTTTGGATCTGCCGCCACGGTGACCCTTGGTCAGTTCTAAAACCTTTTTATGTCTTCTATGGGAAGTAACACCTCTTTTAACCCTTGCCATAATACCCGCCTTTTTTAAAAAAGTTAACTATTTTCCCAAAATATCCGGCCCGGTTAATCCCGGAATAATTTCTGGGGATAGAATTGCCTTTTCTGGAGCTCCCTGTTTGTTTAAAATTTCTAGTTTCTCTGCCCATTTTAGAGGCCTATCACCTTTCTTAATTTTCTTGCTTCGCCACCAAAATAGATTGAGGTTTTAGCTTGTCTTCCCAGAGCACTTTTACTTTTTTTCCTCTTCAGGTGTCCGGCACCTAACTGATGCCTTCTTAAAAGTTTGCCCTTAGATGTTATTTTGATCCTTTTCAGTATTGACTTCCTTGTTTTCTGTTTCATCTTTTTTTACTCCTTTTGTTTTTGTTAAAACAACAGATAATTTCCTTCCTTCAAATTTTGGTTCCCGATCAGCGCTTACCCTTTCTCCTAATATGGCCAATGCCTCATTTAAAACCTTATAACCCAATTCCCTATGTCCTAATTCTCTCCCCTTAAACTTAACAGTCAGTTTTACCTTATGTCCTGCCTCAAAAAATTTATTGGCCTGATTTAGCCTAACTCCTAAATCATGCTCGGCAATCCTGGGGGAAAGCCAGAGCTCTTTCATACCCCCCTCAGTTGCTCCTTTCTTGGCAGCCCGATCCCTTTTATTTTCCTCATACCTAAATTTTTGAAAGTCAACTATTTTGGCAACAGGAGGATTGGCATTGGCAGCAATTTCTACCACATCCAAACCCTCATTCTTAGCTTTCAAGAGCGCCTCATCTCTTGTTAAAATACCGATCTGTTTGCCCTGGGCATCCAGCACTCTTAAAGTGGGCGCTGAAATTCTTTCGTTTAGGCGGTAGAACCTAACCAGAAAAAGAACTCCTTATCATTGTTATTTTGGATTCTATCATAAATCAGGCTTTTTGATCAATGTCTTTTTTAACTTTCTCTAGAAACTCATCCTGGGAGATGCCAGATAGATTTTTTCCTGACCTTGTTCTCACAGAAACTTTTTTCTCTTCCTCTTCTCTATTTCCCAAAATTAGCATATATGGCACCTTTTGAGTTTGCCCGTCTCTGATTTTTGATTGCATGGTTTCTCCTCGGAAATCAACATTAATTCTTAAGCCCTCTTTTTTTAAAAAATCAGCTACTTTATTTGCATATGCATTATTTTTATCTGTGATTGGGATTACAGTGACTTGGGAAGGTGAAAGCCAGGTGGGAAAAGCTCCCTGATATTGCTCTGTTAAGATTGCTATAAATCTTTCAAAAGATCCAAAAATTGCCCGATGAATCATGACCGGTCTTTTAGGTTTCCCGTCACTATCTGTATATTCCAATTTAAATGCTTCCGGTTGATGAAAATCCAACTGCACTGTTGCCAGCTGCCACTCCCTGCCTTGTGAATCCTTTATATGTACATCAATTTTAGGGCCATAGAAAGCTCCGTCACCCATTTTATCTCCAGCAGTAAGTCCTTTCTTTTTTAAAGCATCGCTCAAAGCTTTTTCTGCTTTATCCCAATTTTCATCGGATCCTGCTCTTGTCTCAGGTCTAGTGGCCAGCCTGAATTCATATTCGAAACCAAACATTTTATAAAAGCTTATCATCATATCTAAAATATTAGAAACTTCATCAAAAATCTGGTCTTCTGTGGCATAAATATGCGCATCATCCATTGTTAGCTGTCTTACTCTAAGTAATCCATTAACTTCTCCACTCTTTTCTCTTCTGTGCAGTCTGCCAATTTCAGAGAGCCTTAAAGGAAGTTCTCTGTATGATCTTGGTCTAAATCTATATAAAATGGTGGATTCAGGACAATTCATGGGCTTTAAAGTATATGAAACAGACTTATTGCCATCTGCTTCATCTGAAAGTTGCAGATTATACATGTTATGTTCACCAAATTTTTCCCAATGACCAGATTGCTTAAATAATTCTGCTTTCACCATAATTGGGGTTGAGGTTTCTAAATAGCCTGCATTCTCAGTTAATTCCCTGATATATTTTTCCAACTCCTTGAAAATTATCATGCCCTTGGGAAGCCAAAATGGGGCCCCGGGAGCTATTTCATCTGTAAAGAAAAGCTCTAATTCCTGTCCGATTTGCTTGTGATCTTTTAAGTTATTGCTCATTGATAAAATTGGGGGGCCTGTGAAACTTGTTTAAAGATATCAAAAATACCGAACCAGTTTAAGATTCCGCCTATTATGGCCACAATCAAACCGGCGCCAACAGCTGTGCCTACTCCCCAGGATACGCCTCCCAAAAAATTGGCCCACATAATTTGTCTTTTATTCCAGGTCATATTGGCAGATAGGTGTCTTTCAATCTGTTCAGTTGGCATAAATTAATGATAACACAAAGTGGTGGGCGGTACAGGACTCGAACCTGTGACCTCATTCACGTCAAGAACGCGCTCTACCAGCTGAGCTAACCGCCCACAAATTGAATTTTAAATTATGATGAAAAGATATTCAAGCAGAATTAACCGGTAGCTTTGGTAAAATGATTTGGATTCTCGTTACCCATAAGCAACTCCCCTTCGCGCATAGCCGGTTTTGTTTGGATTTGGGCGTTATCAGTTTGCTGATTTTGTATTTCTATAGCCTCTATTTGCTCCTTCTTTTTTGCTCTTAAGGATTGAATGTGGTATGCAGTATTTGTATGTCTTTCATCTAAATCCAAATTAAAGCCAAGGTTTCTATTTCTTTCCTCTGCATTCATTCCGGCAACTTCAGCTCTTACCAATTCATCCATAATTTTTCCGCGGGAAAACCCTTCCACATCTCTTATTGTTTTTTCTTGTGCAGCAAAAGTTTGTCTTTTAAACTGAGCCTCTTGTTCTTTTTCCAAAAGCTCAGGAGTTTTAGCTACGTTATTTTGGAATTCAATTGAGCCTATTGCAGGCATGGTCCCTGGTTCTTGTTCTTGACCAGCAATATCATCTTTTATGAGGTCTCCTATAGAAGATAAAGCTTCACCTAGGAATGTTTTGCCTGCGGAAACCACTCTCTGAGGATTTGGTAAGTCTATCTCAAAATTTTCAAAAGAGCCTCCTATTTGATTTTGCGGTGCTACTTTAACTTCCTTTGGCTTAGTTGAAAATGGATTTAATGTTTGTAAGTCAGTCATAATATGGTGTAGATTCTACTACTTTCTGGCTATAAGTCAAATCGTCTGGTAAAATATATTCGCGCCGAGGTGGTGGAATGGTAGACACGCAGGATTTAGGATCCTGTGTCCGAAAGGACGTGGAGGTTCAACTCCTCTCCTCGGCACTAGAGAATAGTGAATGGTTAGAAATAGCCTGTTTAGACTGTTCTAACTGTGTAATCGGAGGTTCAATCCAGAGGTTTTTCTCCCAAAAATTTCATGCCTAGATTTTTGACACCAAGGAGAGGAGTTGAACTGCAACAGTTGCAAATCCTTTCATATTAGTTGTTTAGAACCCATTCTAAATTATTATTTTTGGCAAACTCTTCAAAACTTTCTAAGTCTCCTTCAAAACCAATTTTATGCATATCTGCCCAAGTTTCCGCTTTTCCAGTATAAGCAATCCAGCTTTCATTTTTATCCTCAAAACTGGCTACCCAGCTTGGCTTTGGGTCACGCGGAGCAACTTTACGGATCTTTTCCAGCGCACTTTTTGAATCTAAGTCAAAATAATCAAAAGCGCTTATAGCTCTGGCAGCCCGACTTGAAATTAGCTTATCAAGTTCAATTTCTAAAAATGAGAAGGTCAAACTCCCGTCTCCTAAACTAGCTGTATGTGTATATCCCAAAAGTTGCCCTACTTCTATCTTGTCTCCTATCTTTAGATTTTTATCAAGGTTTTTAATATGCATATGTTTTAGGGCATATTTTCTACCATACTTAATAGTAACTTCACCTTGTTCACTGCTATCAATATTAGTAATAATTCCTTTAGTAAAAGAATAAATTGGATACTCACCAACCTTAAGGTTTATTTCCATCTCAGAGTTTGGTTCTAAGCCTTGCTTAAATGGAGTTGGATGACCTCCTCCTTCCCAAGTCCCAAATTGACCAGTTTCTAAAACTAAATCATCAGAAATACCTACTTTTTTCTCCTTACCAAAATATAGGGTAAGAGTTGGCGGATTATCTGTATTAGGATAAATGGCAGATTCTTCTTTTTGGGGATTATTTACTGTTTGCTCAAACTTTTTTTCTTTTTGTTTGAGTTTATCCTGGTCATTTTTTATTCCAAAATTTCCATGCTGAATATTAGACCAAAGAAAAACCCCAGCAAAAATGGCTAAACCAATCCCTACCAGAACTACTAGAATATTGGCAAATCCTTTTTGGCTCACACTGAGTCTTATCGAAATGGGCATTACTTTACTCTAGCATATTTTAAAGCTCTTATAGTGTGCTCTTTATACATATTTAAATTTCATCTTACATACCATAAACCTTTCAGCTCAAGATGATCTTTGAGTTGCTTAAGCTGGAAAGCCAGGAGCTTTGCCTCTTCAAGATTTGGAAAGAAAAGTGTATAATTGAGGCTAGAGATGCTGAGGGGAGATTCAATCTGAATCCTGTCCCCGGCACCAGAGAAAGATTAAAATGTCTATAGAATCTATAAAGCATCACTTAATAGAAAAATCAAAGGGGTTTAGGCCAGTTTTATATATGACTTTTCTGTCCTCAGTTTTAGCAAGTTGCACTCTTCCACCAACTCTGGCAGAGGTTTCTTATGATATAACCACCAGAGTAGGTATTGTAGAAGACTTTGCAAATCCAAATAGGCCCAGTTCTGACTTTTTATTTCCTAATATCCCTGATTTTAGAACAGATCAAATGTTAAAAGAAATAGAAGTACCTTGGACTGGTTATTTTGAAGTTGAATGTCGCGCTATCCAGGTTATAGGCCCCCAAAAACAGCCATTACAATTAGGAATGAGCTCTGATGAAGGTGATGTAACTTATCTTCATCTACAGTCCGGGAATGGAGGGTTTCTGCTAGACAAGAGTAAAGCTCAAAAAGTAAATAGAAGACAATATCATGACGTAACAAAAAGTATAGTAATTAAAGTTAGTGATAACATTGTTGATAGATCATATGACAGAAATGGACCCGATAGTTCTACAGCGATTACAGGAACATCAAAAACTGTAGAAGCTTACAAATTTAAAACAGGTAAAAACCAAGTTAGCTGTGAATTTACTACAATAGAAGGCAATACATATACAGATATTGCAGTTGTTAATATCATAGATAACAGAAGTTGATTGTAAAAGTATCCAACCCCCGGTGTTGACTAGCTGGAAACCTAAGGTACAAGGATGGTATCCACATTTGTTCAGGTCGAACCTCAACCAAGGACGAACCTTAACCAAATCTTCGGATTGCCGATTGATGGACTTGGAGTTCAAAGGTATCATCTAGTGGCTTTAATTCAATATTTTTCCCATATTTTACTTCCAAAGCTTTTTTGATTAACCAGTCTGCAAGACGCGGGTTTTTGGGCAAAAGCGAGCCGTGCATATAACAGCCAATGGCATTTTTATAGATGCAACCCTCAGTTTTATCTTCGCCGTTGTTACCAAAGCCTTTTATAACCATTCCCAAAGGAGTTGAGCCTTTCTTAAGATAAGTTTTCCCGGAGTGGTTTTCAAACCCCACTAGTTTGCCAAACATTGATTCAGTGGTAATATTGCCGATCATTCTTTTATCACCAGCCACAGTGTAAGCACCAAATAATTCAACTCCAGGTAATTTTGGGCCTTTATGGGGTTTATAGTACTCTCCCAATAATTGATATCCTCCACAGATTGAAAGTAAAGGTACTCCCCTTTCTATTTCTGAGGTAATCACTTTGCCCTTTGCACTTTTTACTAAGTCTTTTGCCACCACCTCCTGTTGCTGATCCTGCCCACCTCCAAAAAAGAACAAATCGCAATCTCCTTTGGACAATAATGTTGCGATCGAAATATTTTTGTCCACTACTTCAATTCCCCTCCACTCACAACGTTTTTTTAAGGCAATAATATTGCCAGTATCTCCATAAATATTCATCAGGTCACCATATAAATAGCCAATTGTAAGTTTCATACTTCCTCCCAGTAATTTTTCTTTATTCCAGATTTAGTTAAGATACCTTGGAGCTCAAGCATGGCTGTATAGGTAGGTAGGATGAACAGATGCCCGTTTAATCCATCTCTAGCTTCCTGTAAGGCTTTTGAAAGATCCTTCTGAACATTAATTAACTCAGGATTAAAACCTGCATATTTTAGTCTGTTAGCCAAATCATAAGCTCTATTTCCGCTTGCAATCAAAGTACACCCTTGGGGTGTTTTTACCTTGACACCTGCGGATTTTGAAGACTTTTTGTGTCTGAGAAGGACTTCGAAATTCGCGTCCCAGATCCAGGAAACATCTGTGCCATCTGCTAAGTTATCATTTAAGGCCATAAGAAGTCTATCGTTTGGCTTAAGATTGGGAGCAATGGTTTCAAAAACTTGGGTAGCTCCAGCAGGGTTTTTAATAAGGAAAATTGAGCCAAATTCTAATCTCTCTACTCTGCCAAAGGCGGGCTTAAAGTTTTTCAGTGTATCAGTGTATCGGTGTATCAGTGTATCAGGAAAAAGTTGAGTAGCACAAGCTATGGCTGCTAAAGCATCATAAATATGATAAATTCCTGGAAGTGGCAATGCAACTGGAAGATGCTCGCTTCGCGAAGCGAGGAAGCTGGGAGATTGAAGATGGAAAAAAGAACCTTTCAGGCCGTTTAATTTGACATTTTTAGCTTCAAAATCAAAATTTTCCTGTTCTTTTTGATGCTGAATGGATTCCCCCACAATCTTATAATCCCTGACTCCAAACTTTAAGGTCTTACCTTTAAAGCATTTTGTCAGTTTGGCGCAATTGGCATCATCTCCATTAACTAAAACCGTAGCTTGTAAATTGAGCATCTTTAATGTATTGCACCATCTTTTAACCACACTATCAACCTCCCCATACCTGTCCAGCTGATCCCGGAAAACATTAAGAAAGACAACTATATCTGGTTTAAGTTTGGGTGCGACTGTATTGAAAGCCGCCTCATCCAACTCCCAGATACCTAGCTGGAAGTTGGAAACTGGAAGTTGGAAACTGGAAATGAGAGTAGAAGCAATGCCCCGTTCTAAATTTGATCCTGTGTGGTTTCTGATAATTTTTAGACCACTCATCTTCGCAAAGTGGGCAAGTATTCTGGATGTGGTGGTCTTGCCATTAGTACCGGTGATAATCACATGTTTGGGGATGCGGGAGGCTAATTTTTCCACCAAATCAGGATCAATTTTGAGGGCATATAATCCGGGGGCAGCACTGCCGCCGCCTATCTTTAAGAATCTAATTAGTTGGGCGATAATTTTTCCTACCAGGATTGCCAGAAGTAACCTCATGTGGGAATTGTATTATATTAACAGAGTCTAGTCATTAGTCTGGATTTACTTGGCCGGAGATAACTGCAATCTTTATGATAGGTTGATACAAATCCACCACAGGTCCATAGTCAGCCTCATATTGAGAGGCAAATTTTCCCAGATCATTCATAAAGTAGGTTACTTTACCTCCCCAAAGGGGTGAAGCTGCATAAACTCTATTCATCTGATAAGGGTTATTTAAGCCTTTATTGACATAATTTTCTCTGAGTCCTTTGGCCACAGTAAACATTCCGTCTCTCCAAGATTTAAAATAGAGCCTGTTTGAGCCATAAATCCCCCAACCATAAGCGTTGTAGCCACCAGGGATGTGCTTACCAAAGGTGGATTCCACTCCGGCAATAGATGGTAAAAGCTTCCAGTCCAGGTTGTATTCTTTAGCAGCATCCACAAAATCCTGGGCATGATACTGCATAGGAGAGTTATATTTGGCCAAATAGGCATTTAAAATTTGAGCTTCCCTGTCCAATTTTCTGGCCTCAATTTGGTTTGGTATCTCAACAGGTGCTTGAATCGCAACGTAGGAGGCACTCACTGGATTGGTGAGGATTAAGGAAAAAGCCATCAGAGGTATTAAAAGGTTTTTTAAGTTCATATAATTTACCTTAAAAAATCCATATACCAGCTGGTATATGGTTTGGACCGATAGTATAGCAGAAATCAGACGGAAAAGCAAATTATGGAAGCCTAGAGTTTAGAGCATTTCCGATATAAAAGTATTAACCCCTTTGGCCCAGGCGCCACCCTTTTCCAAAGATGGAGGGGTATATTTTGTCATAATCTGCTCAGTGGTTTCTAATCCTTGATTTAGATAATCTTCCCTTAAAGAATAACCCACTTTTTCGATTGCCTCCTCAAATGATTCAAATCTCAGGGCTTTACTGCCATAAATGCCAAACCCAAAAGGGTTATATGAATCCTTAATCATTCTTCTTCCTCCATTAGATTCCTGCATGGAAATGGCCGGCAGTAGTCTGTAGTCCAGATTATACCTATCAGCCACCTGAATAAAATAATCACTATAACCTGCCAGTTGAGATTTGTAGCTTAAGAAAAAGTCTTCCACAATTTTGGCTCTGGCGTCTTTTATTTCAATTGAGTCAGTCACAATTTGGGTGTTGTCCGGAAGAGCAGCATAAAGTTTAAAATTTTGGGCTACTGGAATACTGGTATGCTCAAAACTTAAGTATAATAAAAATAGTATGGAGATAAGAAGTGAAATTGAGGCCGCCCCAAACCATGAGGCAGCCATGGTAAGCTGTTTGTCCGTCTGCATTTTTAGATGGTAAGATACTAAAGAAAAATTTGAAAAATTGCAATACTGACTTTCAGCTAATTTTCAAAATAGCCTTGGCCAATTTCTCCGGAGAATGTCTGAGTAGATGTTCCCTAATAAGGTATACGGCCAAAGGTTGTTTGATAATTTTTATTTTGGGAGCAAGTCTCAGACAATTTTCTTCATCTACTTTAACAGGAATTTTGCCTTCCTTTTTATAGGCACTGAGAACTTCCGGATCAAGGCCATTTGAATTGACAATAACATAATCAATAATTGAGGAATCTTCCAGATAATAAATAAAGGCTTTTAAGTAGTCTGAGGCTTTATAATAATCTGTCTCCCCTCTTTTAGTAACTAAATTTAAAACTAGGATAACCTTAGTTTTGGATTTGGCAATGGTCTCTTTAATACCGGTAACCAAAAGATGAGGCAGAATAGAGGTATATAAGTCCCCTGCTGAGAAAACAATTTTATCTGCAATCTTAATCTTATCTAAAACTCGAGGATTTACTTCGGCAGTGCTGTCAAAATAAACTCTTAAAATCTTCTCCCTGGGATCATAATTTTTCTTCTCACCCCTAACGTCAATATTTGTTTCTCCTTCAATTTCTCTTCCGCCCTCCAGTTTGGCCATCAAATGTAAGTCTGTTAAGCTGACCGGTAAGACATTAGCCCTGATCCTAAAGAGCCATTTTTCAGCCTCCACTGTCCTGTCAGCCCCTTTATAAAGCTGCTCAAGTCTGGCGGCAATTAAGTTGCCCATGTTGTGGCCTCTTAAGAGACCTTTTATATCAGTTAGTCTGTCCTCGAATAATCTGTGGGCAACCTGTCTTTGTTTGGAATCTTCCATTAAAGCCAGCAGGCACTGTCTGATATCCCCGGGAGGTAAAATGCCTAACTCAGAGCGGAGTTTGCCTGATGAGCCCCCGGAATCCCAAGTGCCTACCACAGCTGTAATTAACTCCGGCTGGTTTAGCTCCACCAAACCACGAAGCAAAGAAAAGTGGCCAGTTCCTCCACCAAAGGTGACTACTTTTTGGGCAAATTGATACTTCTTATTATTTACCATTTGGGAAATATTATACCAAAATGCTAAGAAGTCAAGAATTTGTTAGAATATGGAGGGCAGATATGCCGAAGTGGCGGAATGGCAGACGCGTAGGCCTCAGAAGCTTATCCCAGCAATGGGGTGGAGGTTCGACTCCTCTCTTCGGCACTGAAAGGGAGTTTTGAAGGGAGCCAGAAGGTTGGCTCTGCGCGGGGGTAGGCGCGCAGAGCTCTGCAAAGCCCTTTTTGAAGGTCGGGACGAGCCGCCGATTAGTTAAAAAGAAGTTCGAGCCGACAGTTTTTGCTCCGATTGCTAAATCGGAGCATGTATTTTTTGCGCGCGCGATTTTTGCGCACGATAGTGCGCTACCAATGAAGTTTTTGAAAGGTTCAATCCAGTATGAACCGTTGTCCCCAATTTTCTCAATTTCCTCATTTATTTTTAATTTCTCTTCAAAAAATTCGTTCTTTTTATTTCTGTAAGTCTCAGCATCAATTACTTGATCTAAGTAACTGTCCAAAAGCAGGTTTAACCTTTTATCAAGGTTTTCCAGCTCGAGATTTAATTTCTTTATGTTTTCTTCTGTTGATTGCTTTTCCAGAATTTCATCTGCTTCAAGCCACTTATACCAATCTTTAGCCCAGCTTTGGGGTAAGGCTACATCATCAATAACTTTTCTTATTTGTAGTTCTAATTCGGGTTCAGTAATTGGTTTTTGAGAACAAGGCTTTAATTTTTTAGTACAACGATAGTAATTGTAGGTAACATTTCTATTTGTGCCCTTGTAATATTTGGTATGTGTTTCAGCTGTGATAGAGGCTCCACATTCGCCACATTTTATTAGGCCAGTAAAAGCAAACTCATGTTTTCTTTTTCTCGGTTTTATAATCTGATCTATTCTTTTTTGTACAGCGTCAAAAATTTCTTTTGAGATAAATGTTTTATGCTTTCCTTCGTAATATTCACCCGCATATTTCATAATGCCAATGTAAAATCTATTAGAGAGCATTTCTTTGACGTAATCAATTTTTACTGGTCTATTTTTCCTTGTTGTAAAACCAAACTTGTGTAGAAACAGACAAATATCTGTAAAAGTTTTATTGCCTTCTGCAAAAAGTTGAAAGGCTTTCTTTATTGCTTTTGATTTTACAGGGTCAACTTCAATAGTTCGAAGTTTGGGTTCATTAAAATATCCCCAAGGTGCTTTATTAGGATAAACTCCATTTCTTAACTTCTGCCTATTCCCACGCTTTACATTCTCACTTAAATTGTCTACATAATACTTAGATTGTCCAAAAGCAATTGATAACATAAATTTCCCCTGGGGAGTACTTTCAAACCAAAAGGAGGGAAATTTTAAGTCCAGAAGTTTTCCAGTATCAAGTAAGTAGATAACTTTTCCACCATCAATAGAATTTCTGGCTAAACGATCGGGATGCCAACTCAAAATTCCAGAGGCTTCTCCTGCTTCAATCTTTTTGAGGACTTGAGCAAATACTTGCCTGCCGGGGACTTTAGCCGTTTTTGCCTCACTAACAAACTCTACAACTTCTAAATGTTCCCTTTGAGCAAATTCCTTTAGTTCTGCAATTTGAGCCTCAATGGACAAAACCTGTTTATCTTTTTCGTCTGTACTTTTTCTGCAATATGCAATGTATTTCATAGCAGTTTTTTTTATTCTCCCTATAAGTAAATGTTCTTTTGCGAGCGAAGCGAGCAGGATTTCTTCTTAAGAAATCCAAAATTTTTGCGTGCCTTCGTTTTTTGTTCTTTTTTACTCCGGCGGCTTGTCCCGACCTTCAAAAAGGGCTTTGCAGAGCTCTGCGCGCCTACCCCCGCGCAGAGCCAACCTTCTGGCTCCCTTCAAAACTCCCTTTCAGTGCGCGCTTATGAAAAAATCCGAACCTCTTTTCGCCAAAGGTAGGCGGCGCGCCCCTTCCCGCGCCGCCCTCTATCCGCTCGGCCTTCGGCCGAAGCTCTAAAAAATGTCGGCTCGAACGGGTTGCTTCAGCAACCCCAAAAAACGCAAAAATTTTAAAGAACTTTTCTTATCCTAAAATTCAAATGGCCGCTCTGGTGTAGTCAAATCCTTGCGAATCTGTCCAAAGCGACCATTAAAAAACGCAAGGAAAAATTTGACTACAAAAATAATGTATCAATTATTGAGAAAATTTGCAACCATAAAAATGTTTAGGCATTTGCAATTTACTCTTAAATTTGAAATACTGTTAGTACATGGAAAGCATTCAAGAACAAGTAAATACAGATGCTGATATTAAACAGGATTCTCCTCCTGTTAATCCAATTTCAAATCAAAAAGGAAATTTTCTACTTATAATCGGGCTGGTAGTATTAGTGCTTGTAGTGGGTGCGGGTGGATATTTTCTTTATCAAAAACAGGTTAATAAACCAGTTACTACTCCACAGACATCTCAAGTTACACCCTCTCCGATTCCTGACGAAACAGCCAATTGGAAAACATATTCTAATTCCTCTCTAGGTTTTTCTTTTTCGTATCCGATGATTCTTGACCATCTGTATGATCAGTTTGGGTTCAATCACCCGGATAACCCTGAAGGTAATCTATTGCTCCAGAACTTTGATGGATCAAAGCCAAGACAAGACCAACCAACAGATTTTCAAATGGTTGTAGAAGCATATAAGAATTCTGATCAAGTAACCTTAGATAAATACGTTAAAGATCCAAATAAAGTTTGGAATCAAAGTGGCGTCCAAATATTTGCTGATATAACTTTAGGTAATGAACCAGCATTGAAAGGTCTAGCAATTCAGAAAAATGAAAAAGTTCCTACCATATGGGTATCTCATAAAGGGTATGTTCTTACTATTTATCTTGAAACTCCAAAATCTACAAACGCATCTTTATTTGATCAAATCCTCTCCACATTTAAATTCTCAGATCAAAATCAAGCAAATGTCAATTCTTCGTGGGAAACATATAAAAATCCAAAATACGGTTTTGAATTGCAGCATCCTGTAAATAGCACTATTGAAACACGAACAAACGGCGGTGTTAATCCATACCAGTATATTCGTATTCAAAACTATACTGACCAAGATGTAATGAAGAATAATGGAAAACTGGTAACAGGACAATACTATTTAGAAATATCTATCTATGACCATCAATTAGGACAAAAGACTGCTGAAACTTGCCCAGAAAGTTTAGCAAATCCTAAAAAAGTTGATTTAGGTGCGGGAGTAACAGCTTATCGAGGAAATGGATTAGGTGGTGGTGATTCTGCTCCCTATATTTATGCTATTTGTGCTACTAAGCCAAATGTGGATTACTACATTCAAGCAAGTGAGAACTTTGATACTGTTGCGAGTAAAATTATAGATTCCCTTAAATTCACAAATTAAAAAGGTTTAGAAGAAATTTCTGCTAAAATAGTGGGAGTAAAAAAGTTTTCGCGCTGGGTGGGTTGGGGCAAGAAAACATTTGAGTTTCTTGTTTTACCTGTCCGCCATAGGCGGACTATAAATAAAAAAATCGCGCGCATTGCTTTTCTGTCTTAGCAAAAAATACATAGAGCGAGGCCGAAGACTGCCGTCGACATAGCCTTTGGCGACGTACGACAAAAATGAATTGAAGCTTACTCGGGACTCAATTTGGACTCGTTTCCAACTGTCCGATTGCGCCATTAAAAAAGTAATCCGTTAAAATTGGATCCATTGATTCTTGTTACAAAATATGAGTAATTCAAATCACTAAATTTAAGAAATTTATATTACTGAATATGAATAAATTTAAAGTTACACTTCGCATTAGTCAAAGTTGAGGCAGGTAGTTAACGAAAAGTTAAATATAGAGAAGTACATTAGGTCACATATAAAAATATCTAACTCTTCTCTTCCTGCCCCAGCTTGGCAAAGAATATGAATACCATCCAGGTTATTTCAGAAGATTTAATTTTACCCAATAAGTTAGCCGTAGAATCACCCCTTCGGAGTAATTATCTGTGGAGAAATTTAATTATTGAAAAGCGTACTTCAATAAACTGGCTATCCAGATTATTAAAAGGTAGTCCTCTGCACGATTTTTGGTTACTTCTATCATCGCCAGTAAGCTGAAACATAAAGAAAGGGTGTAAGCGATAGACGTGGTTAAATACGAGTGATTGATTTTAACCCCCCTCTCCATATATAATGCTCCTATAAAGTCTTCAAAAAAATGTCAATGAATACAGATAAGACAAAGGAATTTGAAAGTATTAAGAAATTAGAGCTTGAATTAGCCTCAAATCATAAAAAGTCGTAAGTAGGATCACAGAAAATTTGTTATCCCTATCACACATATATAACCAGGCACATTGCTGTGTATTTTCTTAAACTCCCATATACTTTCATTTACTATGACAGAATTGGATACTACAACCGAAGAAGTAACAACAGTGGAAAAGGCATCCCCGGATCAGGTTGTCACAAAAACAACCAGAGAAGTTGAACCCAAGGCAAAAGGGGAAGCTCCTCAAAAAGTCTATGAGCAAAAGAAAACAATTTTCAGGTTTAATCAAATTGTTTGGTATATTTTAGGCTTGATTGAAGTATTGCTTGTATTCAGGATTGTTTTGAAAGCTGTAGGAGCCAATCCATCTTCTGGATTTACCAGTTTAATTTATGCCTTAACTGCACCCTTAGCAACTCCTTTTAATGGTATTTTAGGAGCATCTATAACCGGAAATTCTCTGATTGAATGGTCAACAGTGATTGCTGCCATCGTATATCTTTGTGTAGCCTGGGGATTTGTCTATCTTATGGATCTTATCTATCCAATTACACCAAGAGATGTGGAAATGCGGTAAGCCATGTTAGCAGCAATCGTTATTATTCTTGCCATCCTTTGGATTCTTGGATACGCTCCTTTATCGGGAATTTCTATCCCTAATATCATTCTTTTTACAATCAATAATCACCCGGTTACTTTATGGGAAATTCTTATAATGGCGGTTATCGTTTGGGCAATAGGCATTTTACCCGGTCCATTTCAAGCAATTGCAGGAATACTGCTTCTCTTGTGGATTTTGTCTGTGCTAGGCATTCTGGCTATTTCAGGCCTTTCAAATATTATCATTTTAGTAATTATCCTAGGACTTGTTATATCTATTTTTCTATGACAACCGTTAAAATATTTTATTCTAAAAAATGCTGGCAAATAATTTAACATGAATATACAGGACGAAAAACACAAGAAGCTTAGAAAATTCAAAATTAGGCTTAAAATTAAAGGAGGTGAATAAATAATGGGTATTATACTTTGGATAATTTTTGGAGCAATTGCCGGATGGATCGCGTCGGTCATCATGAAGACCGATTCCAATCAAGGTACCATGATGGATATATTTATGGGTGTGGTTGGAGCTGTGGTAGGCGGTTTCCTCATGGGCTTGGTTGGTCAATCAGGGATTACAGGATTTAACCTATACAGTCTTTTTGTTGCCGTAATTGGTGCAGTTGTTGTTATTTATTTTGGTCGCATGATCCGACAGAATAGATAAAAGGTTGACTATTATTATATTGACAAATAGGATAACTTAGATTATCTTTAGTTCCTATCCATGTCAAGCTTACAGAAAAAATTAATATTTTTAGCCCTTTTTTCCTTTCTTAGCTTTGCTGCCTTGCAGATTCCCTTTAATAAACTGGCCGGTTCAAATGTTTCTTTTACCCTTTTTGACTTTTTTGCCCCCATCACCGGAGCCTTTTTAGGACCGGTGTTTGGGATAATTTCTGTTTTTTCGGTACTTTTGGCCAATAACCTTATTAATAATGTCCCCTGGACAACCGGAACAATAATCAGGCTCTTTCCCACTCTTTTTGCTGTTTACTATTTTGCTGTTATTTCTAAAAAGGGAAGTGGCAGATGGATTTTAGGGGTGCCTGTTTTAGCTATAATAGCATTTTTGGCCCACCCCAACGGAGGGCAAGTCTCATATTACACTCTATTTTGGATTATTCCTTTAATTGCCTATAAATTTAGGTCTAATTTGTATATGCGGAGCCTGGGAGCCACATTTACAGCCCATGCTGTGGGTGGAGCTACCTGGATCTGGGCCTTTAACCTGCCTGCCTCTGTCTGGAACTCCCTAATTCCGGTGGTGATCTCTGAAAGATTACTGTTTGCGACAGGAATTACTGCCTCTTTTATCTTAACTAAAAAGGCTTTAACATATCTTGCCCACAGGCGTATTCTTCCAGAGATCCCACTAAAAATCTAACCACTATTTTTAATTATCTGTCTTCTCGTGGACGGGCAATGTTAACAACAATCTTGCGACCTTCAACATCTGTTCCGTTTAAGTTAGATACAGCTGCATTAGCTTCTTCCTCTGTAGACATTTCTACAAAACCAAAGCCTCTTGACCTGCCTGTATCACGGTCTTTAACCACTTGTGCTGAGACAACAGTACCTGCCTGCGAAAAAAGCTGAGCAAGTCCTGCGTCATCAATAGCCCAAGGCAAAGAGCCTACGAACAATTTTCTATTATTCAAAAAAATCACCTCCTTTTTTCATTATTTCGAGGTGATTTTAAATTAAAAAACTTATACTCAACACTCTATTTAATAGTATTACATATCTGTCAATAGAATGCAAGTTTGTTCCGCTAATCGCGAAGTTTTCGCGAAATCTATCGCGAAAGGACATAATAAGTACCCGGACCACTACCCTGCAGTTTAATTAATTTATTTTGAATTAACCTTTTAAGTTTTAACTGGGCAGCCCTTTTAGTAAATTTTAAAATATCAGCTACATCATCCGAGGTAATCCTGCCTGTAGTTGTTAAAAAATCCATAATTTGAATCTCATCTTTATCAAGAAAAATCTGTTCTGATTTTTTGCTGACTTGCCCGTAGCCGATAGACTGGATCTTTTCTAATACCTTCCGTGCCTCAACTAAAAAGCCGGTAGTGAAATACTCCAGCCAAACTGTTGACTGCCTGCCTTGTTTATATTCTTTTTCTTCATCAGAATGCAGAGCGTTATAATAAGCCAGTCTATTTTGATTATAGTAATCTTCTAAAACTAAAATTTTCCTGAAATCCCAATTTAATCTATAGAGCAGCAGTTGAGTTAAAAGCCTGGTGACTCTGCCGTTTCCATCTGTAAAAGGATGGATAGAGACAAATTCTAAATGGAAAATACCGGCAATAATAATAGGGTGAATACCCTCTGCTTTAGCTTTTTTTAACCACTCTAAAAGATCACCCAAAAGCTTGGTAACTTTGGGTGCAGGGGGACCTTTAAACCGGAGCATCTCTTTGCCTCCCCCTAAATCATCTAAAATATAAATATCGCTTGGCCTGATTTTTCCCACCTTTTCCTTGTCAACCAATCCATCTATGATGGTCTGGTGCAGCTTCAAAATTTCTTCCATAGTCAAATCTTTTTTTGTTTTGGAGAGCTCATCTAAAAGTTTTAACCCGTTTAAGTAATTTTCTACCTCCAGGATATCTTTGGGGGGAGCACTGACTCTCTTACCTTCAAATACTTTTCCTACCTCAAATTGGGCTAATCTGTTACCTTCGATAGAAGTTGAGGTGTGGGCCATTCTAAGGATTGCCTGACGCCGAAGCTGAGCCTCATTCAGCGGTAAAACACGCGAGCGTTCAACAGTGGCCTTAATTTCTGCAATCTCTGCAATGTGGGAAAGGATGATAGGAGTAATGACGTATTCAGGTTCAAACATATATATATTATATCACGAAATTATCGCGAAATATACCGCGAAATGATTTAAACATGTTAGAATCATCATATCATGTTAGGAAAGATTATAGAGAGAAGAGAGATAACCCATGGCACGCTTCAGGTAGTTTTTAAACTTTCTCAGCCTGTGAATTTCAAGCCAGGCCAGTACTTTTTTGTTAATCTGCCTATGGGCAGAAAACAATTTTCCATTAATAACTCCCCAAATCAAAGTAATATCTTAACTTTAACTACCAGATTAACAGGCAGTGATTTTAAAAATGCTTTAAATGAACTGCCAATTGGTGCCGAGGTGGAACTGGGCCCCATTGCCGGTATCTTCACTCTGCCGGAGGATCAGACAAAACCCCTGGTTTTCATTGCCGGAGGCATTGGCATTACCCCTTTTATGAGCATGCTTCGTTACCTTAGAGAAACTGAAAATCCATACAAAATAACTCTCGTTTATTCAAACAGGAATCAGGCTTCAACAGCCTTTTTAAACGAGGTTTCGGACTTCAAATTCATTAAATTAATATTAACTATGACAGATGATCCAAACTGGATAGGGGAGAAAAGAAGAATAGATGCAGGATTTATAAAAGAATATTTCCCCAATATTAATGAGAATTTATATATGGTAGTAGGCCCTCCAGCTATGGTGGAGGCTGTTAGGAAGGCTCTGGAAGAAGCAGGAGTTAGTAAAGAGAACATCAAGTTTGAGAATTTTACCGGCTACTGACAATTCTGTTAAAATAACTTCCATGGTTGAAGAAAAATTGTGTCCTGATACTTTCGGAGAATATCTGGCTGGCTTGGTGGAACAAAAAAGAAGGGACCCGTTAGCGCCACTTGATATTCCTGTCTTTGATAGCGCTACCAATCAAGAACTATATGCAGATAGCCCCTTTGCGGATCTAGAACGGGCCTTTGGGGTAAATCGGAACCATCCAACTACGAGAGTTGATATAGGAGAACTTTTGATTAAAGTTTATCCAACCCGATTTAAGGGCGTAGCTTTTGTAGAAAGAGTTGTTCGCGAAAGGATAGATCAAACCTGTCTGGAGATATTGTAGATTCTTAACCATACTAAAATGTTAAAATCTAGCTATGCGGGTTAAAATACTACTACTTTTTTTTGTTTTTTCATTTTTTTTTAAAACAGACACGGCCTTTGACCAGGATTTGGGAAGACATATCAAGCTGGGGGAGATAATTGTCCAAACCGGACAAATTCCTAAAACTAATTTATTTTCCTATACTAACCCTGATTTCCCTTTTATTAATACTCACTGGCTCTTTGGAGTAATAGCATATGGATTTAGTAAAACTATTGGATTGCAAGCCTTTCTGGTTTTAAAAATTATCATTATCTTGCTTTCACTCTGGCTAATTTTAAAAATTGTCCCTCCACAAAATTATGTTCTGCTTCTACCAATTGGCTTTATATTCTTACATGTTTTAAGGGAAAGGACAGCACTGAGGCCGGAAATATTCAGCTTTCTATTTACAGCTCTGACATTCTATATTCTGGAAAAGAGAAAAACAAAGCTATTTTTTCTTTTGCCCATCATACAACTGATTTGGATTAATACCCATATTTATTTTTTTGTGGGACTGATGCTTCAAACCATTTTTTTAGTTGTTAAAAGACAAAAGTTACCGGCAATAATCCTGGGGTTTTCATTAGTTTTATCTTTAATAAATCCTAACGGGATCAGCGGACTTCTGTACCCCTTAAATGTAACCAAAAATTATGGCTATACAATTGTGGAAAATCAGACCCTTTTCTTTCTAGAAAATATTAATTTTCAAGATCCTAATTTTATTTTTGTTAAAATCTCAGCAGTAATAGTAGGAATCTCTCTGTTTATTTCTTTTATCAGGAAACAATTTGTCATAAAAAATATTCTTCTGGCATCAGCCGGAGTGGGGTTGGCGCTAATGCATGTCAGAAGCTTTCCATATCTGGTTTTTCTCTCCTTACCTGCAGTTCTGCAAAATATTGGTCCAATTAGAAAATCAATTTTAACAACTATGATAGCTACGGTTTTTACCATACTGGCCTTGTATGAATCCTTTAGCTATTTAAAAGAGTCTCCGGGATTAAAGATGGCTGAAAATGGTAAAAATGCCCTGGATTTTGTGATAAATAATAATTTGCCTAACCCTATTTTTAATAACTTTGATATTGGCAGCTATATTATTTACAGAGGCTACCCTAAATACCGGGTGTTTGTAGATGGCAGACCGGAAGCTTACCCGGCAGATTTTTTTACAAATACTTATATCCCCATGCAGTCTGATTACGCTAGATTTAAAAAGGAGGAGCAAAAATGGGGCTTTAAAACTATTGTTTTCTCCCATACAGACCAGACCCCCTGGGGCAGAAATTTTTTACAAAATGTAGTTAAAGACCCCTCCTGGGAGACAGCTTATATTGATAATTTCATGGTGGTTTTAGTAAAGAAGGGAGTTAATTAAGTGCTTTTCTGGATTTAAGGAAGAAGTAGGCTACAATAATGGCTGTAGCAACAGGTGAAAGCCACTGGGGAATATGAAAACCAAAGCTTTCTAAAATCATTATTACTCCCAAGACAAAAATAGAATACATCGCCCCGTTTTTTAGAAAAATATATTTTTTAATTCTTTCTATATTGGAAACAGTAAATTGGCGAACAACTATAGCTCCTATGCCATTACCCAATAAAATTAAAGGGACTGACAGCGTAAAAGCAAAAGCTCCCAGGACCCCATCCAAAGAGAATGTAGCATCAAGTACCATTAGGTAAAGTACTTTGCTGGTATCTGTAATGGTTCCGGTTTTACTTTCAATTTGCTTTTCCATTTTTTCGGCATTCTCCTTAAACCCGTGGGTTAGAAAAAAGGCAGTTGAACCCAAAACCGCCCCAAATGCCATCAAAGGATCTTTATTCAGGGCAAACCAGACAATCAGGGAAAGAAGTATTGAGACTATGGCATAAAACCACACCCCCTGGGAATGGAAAAATCTCTCACCCCGGATTCCATAGTACTTTGGTTCTAAAAAAAGCCAATAAAAGAATAGGAAAATCATAAAAGTACCCCCGGCAATCAACAGCATGGGGGCAGAAGATTCAATGGCCTCTGTTACCTCTGCGTCTCCGCTAAAAGTGGCAGTTAAAGAGCCGATTGGGCCCAGTGAGGGAGAAACAGCCCAGACAATCATCCAGGGTAAAAGGCCCCTAACCACAAATACAGCCACTAAAAGGCCCCATGTTAAAAACCACCTCCTGGCCTTCTCTCCCATGGTAGAAAGAACCTGGGCATTAATAATGGCATTATCAACTGAGGAAACAGTTTCAAAAAGAACCAGTCCTGCCACCACTAAAATGATTGATAAAAAATCCATGTTTTGTATTATACTAGAGCATAATGCAATTTTTTAAAAGAGTCTTTCCTTTGTTAATTGTCTTTCTGCTGGGCCTGGCCTTAGGATTTTATTTTGTAAATAATCAAAAAATACCGCTTGATAAATCAGCGGAAAAAAATACCCCCAAGGCTTTCATCTCGGAAGTTTATGACAAAATCAAGGCAAATTATTGGGACAATTTATCCGACGGCCAACTGATTGACATGTTTAAAACTGCCTCATCTGCGCTAGGTTCCCCTTTATCTTCAAAAATTGAAAGTAAAGACGAATTAATAAAAAAACTTGATTCCAGTAAAGCCGCTAAACTGGTTTCCCAGGTTTTAGCATCGCTGCCACCGGCAGGCAGGTCAGGATTATATACCGAAAAACAGGAAACTGCACTTAAAAACACTGTAGAAAATGTCAATCCGGAAAAAGATTTATATAAGGATTTGGGATTATCCAAAGGGGCATCTGAAGGGGCTGTTTTAGAAGCTTATGAAAAACTCCCTCCTACGCAAAAAGAGCAGTTATCTTATGCCAGGGATGTGTTAACTCAAAAGGATAAAAAGGCCAGATATGATCAAAAAGGAGTTGAACCTACAATTTTTACAAAAATTTTGGGCAATACCCTTTATCTGCAGTTTAAAAAGTTTTCCCCTACCTCATATGATGAATTTATCAAGACTTTTGATGATTTTAAAAATGAGGCTCTCCTGAATAGTCTTGTTCTTGATTTAAGAGGCAACGTAGGTGGAGCAATAGATGCCACCCCTTACTTTTTAGGCTTGTTTCTAGGCAAAAATCAGTATGCCTATGATTTTTATCACCGGGGGGCATATGAACCTTTTAAAACTCCGACTGATAAACTCCCCTCCCTGGGCAAATACAAACAGATGGTAATTCTGGTTGATAATGCCACCCAATCATCGGCTGAGATGATGGCTGCATCTTTAAAAAGATACCACCTGGGGGTGGTAGTAGGAGTACCAACCAAAGGCTGGGGCACAGTGGAACGGGTTTTTCCTCTGGAAAATCAGTTTGAAAAAGGGGAAAAATATTCCCTATTCTTAGTTCACTCAATTACTTTGCGGGATGATAACCAGCCCATAGAAGGCAGGGGAGTGGATCCGGATATAAATATTAAAGCGACAGACTGGCCTCAGCAGCTCTTTTCTTACTTTAGAAATAATCAATTAATTGATGCAGTCAAGGGTGTTCTTTAAGGAATAAAAACCGGCTGTTGAAAACAGCATACTTATCAATATATACTTTAACGATGAATGATATCCAAAAAATAGATAAAGTTGAAAAAAACTTAACTGGAAGAATAGACAAACTGGGCAAGTCACTTGCGTATCTTGAGGATGATGCTCCGACTAGGGAGGAATTTGATAATTTAGAGGATAGAGTAGATAAGGTAGAGTAAAGAGCTTCCTCAACATTATAACAAATATGCTGCGGGACATGGATTCGAACCATGATAGATAGCTCCAAAGGCTATCGTCCTACCATTAGACGATCCCGCAATATCATATTGACTAAATTTTGTCTACTTGTAGACTTCTGTACTTGGTTTGG
>JAUYKM010000012.1 GCA_030699125.1 Candidatus Daviesbacteria bacterium
CTTAATAGTGCTAGGGGCCAGGTGCTGGGGTTTGCCGGTAGACTTATGCCGGAGAGTACAGACAAAACAGGAAAATATGTAAATACGGCGGAGACAGAAATTTATCACAAAAGTGAAATGCTCTATGGATTGGATATAGCGAGGAGTGAGATAAAATCAACGGGGTTCGCAGTGGTAGTAGAAGGAGAGATTGATTGTATCGCCAGCTACCAAGCGGGAATTAAAAATGTAGTCGCTATCAAGGGCTCGGCCACAACCGAGAGACAAGTGGAAATCTTGCGGCGGATATGTGATACTGCGGTTTTGGCCTTGGACACTGATGTGGCAGGCGACGCCGCGGCCAGACGCGGGATAGAGGTGGCAGAGAAAGCCAGTCTGAATATTAAAATTGCCATAATCGAGGGCGCCAAGGATCCGGGAGAATATGCGATCGCCGATCCGGCAGGTTGGAAGGAAGCGATCCAAAAAGCCATCCCTATTTATGACTTTTATTTACAATCGGCAGTGGACAGGCATGGTCTGGAGGCTGTGGGAAAGCGGAAAATCGGCCAAGAGCTCCTGCCCATCTGGGCCCGGATTGATGATGAAATAGTGCGGGCCCATTATATTCAACTACTGGCTAAGACTCTGGGGGTGGAAGAACAAGATGTACGAAACCAGATGTCAAAACTCAAAACGCAAAGTTCAAAACCTGAAACTCAAAGCGCAAAACCGGGAAACCAAGAAAATATTTTGGAGGCTTATTTGGTTGAGTTGGCCATCAAGGGTAATAAATTATCCGAGCTTCCGGAATTGGTTGATCCGTTTTGGGCAAAAGTCTCCGATCATCTAAAAACGCAAAAAATACCTGATTTACCAGCCGAACTAAAAAGTAGAACTGAGGAACTAATGCTGCATGAGACGGAGTATAGCGACAAAGAATGGGAAAAGACATTGAGACGCTGGGAGGAACAAAATACTAAAAAAAATCTAAAGATAGAGACCGATTCGGCCAAAATCCAAAAACTCAGCCAAAAACTTTCGGATTTGACAAAAGAGCACCTATAAGATAGACTCGAGGACAAGCTCGGAGTTATTTGACTTGACACGGGCGCTATTTTGTGGAAATTTATGGCCAAACTCAGTGAAAGCTCAATCAAACTATTGAACAAGGGTAAGCACCAGGGATATTTGACGCTTGACGATATCTTGCTGATATTTCCAGATGCTGAGAATAGGCTCTCGGAATTAGATGAGTTGTATTATCAACTTGGGGAAAACAACGTCGATGTTTTTGAAGACTTGGAGCCTGAAGATACTCCGGAAATAAAAACTTCCGGGGACATTGAAAAAGAAATCGAGGCCCTAACCAAGATTGAAGGTGTGGTCTCGACTGATCCGGTACGGATGTATCTAAGAGAAATTGGTAAAATTCCGCTTCTTAAGTCCCCGGAAGAAATTGACATTGCCCAGAGAATAGAAAAAGGTGACCGCAGAGCCAAGAAAAAACTCATCGAGAGTAATTTGCGTCTGGTAGTCTCGATTGCCAAAAAATATGTCATGCGGGGGCTATCCCTCCTGGATTTAATCCAGGAAGGAAATCAGGGACTGATCCGGGCTGTGGAAAAATATGATTGGCGCAAAGGCTACAAGTTTAGTACCTATGCCACTTGGTGGATCAGGCAAGCCATCACTAGGGCTATTGCTGATCAGGCCAGAACCATCAGGATTCCGGTCCATATGGTGGAAACAATCAATCGCTTTAACAGAGCTCAAAGAAGGCTGATGCAGGAGCTGGGTAGAGAACCAACTCCAGAGGAGGTGGCCAAAGTTTTGGAAATTGATGTGACTAAAGCCAGAGAAATCATCAAAGTTTCCCAAGAACCCACCTCCTTAGAAACTCCGGTGGGGGATGAAGAAGATTCCCATCTGGGAGATTTTATTGCAGATCAAGGGTTGCAGCCGGATGAACAAGCCACCAGGGAACTTTTAAAAGTTCACTTAGATGAGGTATTGGATTCTTTGTCTCCCAGGGAAAAAAGAGTGCTGCAGCTAAGGTTTGGTCTGGAGGATGGAAAACAAAGAACTCTAGAAGAGGTGGGCAGGGAGTTTGGAGTAACTCGTGAGCGTATCAGACAGATTGAGGCCAAAGCCATTAGAAAACTAAAACATCCCACCCGAGCCAAAAAACTTAGGGATTATCTGGAATAGTTAACATTTTCCATCTCTTGGTCCAGCCCAATGAGTAGCATCTCCTAGTGCAAATTGTTTCTCCATAAATGGTAGAACTTGTTCATAATCAAATGGGTCATCATAACCTTTTTTATAAAAAGTAATAAGCTTACCAAAGCGATAGAGTTGCCCGGGACCCAATTCGAGCAGTGCACCGATGGCATAAGGATTTAAAGAAGTGGTTTCCGCTCTAACTGCACACTGGACTAGTGGTGAAAACCTTTGCAGAGCATTTTCCAGTCCCTCCGAGGTCATAACTTTGCCCTTTATTCTTTTTTCTTCTTCAATAAACTCTTGAGCTTCTTCATAGGTAGAAGGTAGTCTTTGAGGAAGAGTTTTTACAGCCTTGGGTTCAGTTAAAGCTGTTATTGGTGATATATTTGTTCCTACTGAAGATAGTTTACGTATAGGAGTTGGAGTAGAGGTTTCCACAGGTATTTCTTTTGGTTGATGATTAACAAGTCTCCAGTTTCGATAACGCTCTGCTAAACCTTCTGGTAGTACAGTAGTAGGCAGTACTTGTGGGATTGTTTCATTGGCCTTAACTTCTGGATGGAGAGTTAGGCAAGTTGTACCAATATAAAGTGCCAGCATTGCAGCGTGCTTGATTAAACGTTTTCTTTCCATAATATTAAATTTTAAGAAAGGGAAAACCAAAAAAAGAGGCATTCCCTCCATAGTCACGTACCAGAACGGTACATGAGGATGCTTTGTTGGTATTTACATCACCACTGTTTGATTACAGCTACAATGACCCTGTACCAGACGGTACGGGGTGGATACCATTTGCTTAAGGAAGTTTAAGCGCTTTTCCGCCAGTTGGCGGATAGTTCTAGCACCACAAACTGAGTGTATTTTACTTTATAATAATTTTTGTTGTCAACCCATATGATGAGTCTGATCTAGGTGAGAATCAGTATGAGTATTAATAGTCAAGTGGTTCTTCTGTATTTTGCTCACCCATGTTTAAATCTGTAGGGATCTCTGGTATTTGATTCTCTGTAGGTGATGGAGGAGTCATGGTATCAGATCCCAGAGAGTATTCATAAATACTTCTTCCTTCAGGCACATCTTTGGTGGGAGAGGGAGTGGTAATATTGATGTTGTCATAAGAATATTCTATGGTGGCAATAAATTCTCCAAATCCAGCCTGATCTTTTCTTAAAAGATAATCTTTATCATCAAACCAGAAAAATCGTTTAGTTTCCGGGCTGTCAGGAAAAATCTGCTCATATTTAAAGCAAGTTAATCCACTGGCATGTGAACCGCAATCTTCTTTACCTAAGGATTTATATTGGAGATCAGGCTGGGAATATTCCTCTTTAAAATCCTTGGGTTCCTCAGCTCCTTCTTCATCTGGAATTTCTTCTGGTTTGATAGTTTGCTTCCACCATTTATTATCTGAGTAATCTTTAAGATAAGTAGTATCACCCAAGATGATGAGGTGTTTTTTTTCTTTACTACCATCACTTTCTATTTCCTTACTATTAACAGATTCACCCTTAATTTGTACCTCATTAACAGTGGTTAAACCAGATCCCGGAGAAGTGCCTTTATATCTGTAATCTGTTTTATTGGCTTGGGCGGCAAAATGCTTTCTTAGTGTTGGATCTTCTGTGATGGATTCAAAATCCTTTTCTGTGGCTCTTGGGGTTAAAGTGGAAGTGGAAGGTAAAGATGGGGAAGGTAGAGAACCTTTTTGGGAAAGAAAAAAATAGCCGCCAATGGCTGCTATGGCTAAAACTACTATTATGACAACGGGATTAACAGAACCCTTGGATGTGGGCATTAATTTAACTATGAAACAACTCTTTTAATTTGTCAATTGTAAGACTTAAGACTCTTTTTTTCTCAAGACTAAAATGGTCAAGATCCCCATACCGATTGATATCAGAGAAATTTTATAACCCAGGTTAACATAATTCTGTGGATAATAATTAATAACGCCTTCAAAGTCACCTTTTTCCAAAAACCAGCCATTAGCAAAAGAGTTGACCAGTAAATGATTTTTTTCATCAAGCGCTTTTCCGTCTTGTAAAAATTGCCAGCCGGAGGAATAGAGTTCAGAAAAAACTAATAAAAATGGACCGGGAGATGAACTAACTTTAACTTTGAATTTCGTGGAATTGATTTTTTCAAATGTTACTTGGGGAGGGTTCCAACTATCTGCTGGAATAATTTTTAGAAAAATAGGTTTAGTATCTGATTCAAAAATAACCAGTTCATGATTGCCCTTCTTCAAGTAGAAATTATTAGTTTTTGAATATGTCTTGCCATCAACTAAAAAAGGCGCTTTTATATCTTCTAAAACCAGCCGATAATCCCCGGCTTCTGATAAATTAAAGCTGTAAACCCAAAAATTTTCCTGATCGGATAAATATGAGAATGAATCAAATAATATACCCATCTGGGTGAGCTGGTTATCTAAAGATTGTTGATACTTTTCTTTTGACTCCTTTGGCAAAGAATCTAAGGCTTGGGTAATAATTATTCTTTGATTCATTAAGCTATCAAGTAAAAGATTGGAGAATTGATTCTGTGGGGAAAGCAATACTTTATCTGCGAATTCATTTTCAAAGTGAGTTAAATGTTTCAAATAATTATCAAGGCTTTTTTCCAAGGATCTAATATTTTTTTTCTGGGATAATCCATAAATTTCTGCAACTTTCTTGCCCAAGTTGGACAATTCATATAAGAATTTACCAGCAGTATCTTTATTTTCCGTTCTCTCAAAAGATTCTTTTAATTGAATCAATGGATAGATGGGATGATCAGGTAAATATTTGGCATAAGGGAGATTGTCTAATGCCTCTTTTGGAGTATATTTTTTAATCTTCGAGAAAAAAGAGACTTTTTTTGGCTTTATTAATACTTTTTTTGTGCCTGGTAATGGGATATCTTGTTTTGAATAGATGATATCACCAGGAGCAGATTCTGATAGAAAGAAATCCTCAATCTCCGTTATCCCACGAACTTCCACCAGATTGGTGGAAGCCCAAATTTTGGGTTTAAAATTGTTCTGGCCAACGTTATAAAAGATGAGATTACCAAACTGGGATATCTTTTGATATCCATGTTTTTGGAAAAGTTCTTCTAAATCCTCAGGATCTCTCATGGAATCTTTCTGCCAGTTGTTATCTTTCCTTAGTAGTAAATATTTCACATTTAAAACAGTGGCAATTTTGGCAAAATCTTCCCTTTCAAAAAGCAGTTTATCCAGGGATGAAACAATCTCAGAATAATAGGGAATGGAAGTATTAAAAGAGATGGCGGGTCTATCAAAAAGTAAATTGGAGGATTCAATTCCGGAATAGGGGATTTCCCAAGTTTGATTAATTCCCTCACCACCAATAGGAAAAACCATTAAGCGAAAAAGATCTTGGTCCTTTCTTAGCCATGCGTTAGCTTCTTTATAAAAGTAAGGTACTTGGGTTTGATGACTATTAAATACCAGATTGGTCCAAAATGGAAAACTGATAAGGATTATATAGAAAGTAATAAATAAATAAAAATAGGTCTGATTTTTTTGGGCAAACAGAGAATTTAATTTAGATAAGCCAAAAGCAATCAAGGGAGAAAAACACAAGGGCAGTAAGATACCAAATTTTTCAAATGGATTCCTGAAAACCTGCAAAAGCGGAATATTAATAAAGAAAAATTCAAAGATTTCCCCTAGCGGCTTAGCCGTGCCCTTTATTAAAAATAATAAAAAGATAATAAATAATCCTAAAAAGATTACCTCTTTATTTTTTCTGAACTTAAATACCACCCAAATAATTAAAATAGGAGGCAGATATGTTAGTAATGAAAATGGCAATGATTTATAAAGGTTAGCCCAGATAGGTCCTTCAGTAAAAAAAGTGCCATGCATGAGCCTGGAGGAATAGAAAATATTACCCAATTGCTCACTCAAAATACTTAAGGTATCAAGATTACCTGTGGCTGAAAAAAAGCCGGAAATATATTCCCCAAAAAAGCTGCTGGTTCTAAAAAATATGGCATGGCTAATCCACCAGAAATTAAAAAATACAAAGCTTGTTAATGTGATGAGAAAATAGTTAATGGTGAATTTTTTTTGACCACCTGATAGAAAAAAGAAAATAAAAAAAGAAAATAAAACAACCCAAAATAATAGTAGGAAGGCTACGTTAGACAGCCCGAAAGAAAATAATACAGAAGAAAGTGAAAGTAAAATAGAGAATGAGAGGATCTTGTTTTTGATGCCGTAGACAAATAGAAGGATTGCCAGAGGCAGATATGTCCACAATGACATAAAATCATACAAAAATCTATTCCAGATATTGACCAGTGAAAAAAGATTAAACCAATAAAAAAGAGTGGAGATAAAAAGAAACCGAGGCTTTATTTTAGGAAAAAGCGTCTTTGTCAGAAAATAAATTGATAATCCTGATGCAACAAATAAAAAATAAAAATAAATAGCCTGAACGGAAAAGTTGGGTAAGCCTAATTCGTTCATTTTGGCAAATACCCAATAGATGGGAGCGGCAGTGACGCCATTTCTTAAAGCAGAACCTAATCCGATCTCAGACCAACTATATTGGCTCAACTCAAATTTTCTTTGGGGATCATGGAAAAGTAACCCTGATTCACCGCCGGCCATTATTCTGCCATCTTTAAACCAGATTAGGGAAAGAAGCAAAGGTATTAAAAATATCAAGGCAATATAGGGATTAATTTTCTTTAACATATAAATCCTTGATAGATTCTAAAGCTTGCCTGGCTTTTATGTTCCAATCAAGGCTGGAGGCAAAGCTCTGACCTTTAATAGAAAGGCTTCTCCGCAAGCTCTCTTTTTCCAAAAGAGTTAAGACCCATTTGATAAATGTTTTTTCATCACCAAGCGTAATTTTGATAACTCCTTGGGGATAATCAAGCCTGGGCAAGTTATAGACAACTCCAGGTACACCAGATGCCAAAGCTTCATCTAAAGCAATATTGCCGCTGTCAAATTGGGAAGTTGAAAGAAAAAGTTTAGAAGATTTTAATACTCTTGCCTTTTCTAAACCATCCAAGATGCCCAAAAATAAGACATTCCCACCCATATTATTAGTATAGACTTGCTCTTTTAGTTCATCCTCCATATATCCACCGCCGATTAAGGCCAGTTTTAACCCTTTCCGTTTTTTGGTTACCTTTTGCCAGATATCTAATAAATCATCCACATTTTTTTGAGGATGAAAGCGGCCCACAAACACTGCATCAAAAATTTTCTTCTCAGGCGGGAATTTGGAAAAATAGGGAAAATCAACCCCACCCCGGATGGCGTTAACTTTAATCCTTTTAAAAAAACGGTTGGAATCAAGATATGATGCCACAAAAACTTGATCGGCAAACAAACTAATAATTAATATGGAAATCTTTTGTACCAGGAAAAGCACTATTCCGTTGAATAAACTACCCCGGTATCCCCTAGATAAGGGATTGGGCAAAAAAACATAGCAGGCCACCACCCACTTAAGCTTCGGCTTTTTTAGCTTAAGAATTAAACCAGGCAGCAAATCCGGCCAGATAAACGAGGCGGAAAATACAATATCTATATTTTTGGGATCAATAAAGAAGGATCTTATTAGTGAATGAATTGTTTTATAGGCACTGGAAATAAAAATCCCCAACTTGTCACTAAATGAGGCCGGCCAAAGGTGGATATATTTAGGGGATAGACCATTTTCCATGGCAAATAATCTGCCGGATTTATTGGTGATAACATCAACATCTTCACCCCAAGATAGCCAATGTTTGGCAAACTCCACAAAGATTTTGTCTCCACCGCTGATGGTATGAAAAGCATTAGCAAAAATTACAATTTTCATATCTTTGGAGGCAGCTTAAGCAGCAGATGATCTCTTAAAAACTGGTATCCTCCCACAACCTCATTTCCTCCAAAAACATGGATTCCGTCTGAAGCTGTTACTGCTACCAGTGCATATCTGGGAGAGGGCAAGTTAAGCCTTCTCACCCATCTGTCTTCGGCAATGATATATTCATGTACTTCTTCGGAGTCTGCCCAGCCTTGTTGCCCTCCAAAGATAAAAATAGAATCCGGAGTAGCTGCTGCGGCAAAACCGGAAATAGGTAATGGTAAATCTTTTAAGGTTTGCCATTCATTTGTTTTGGGATCATAAGATTCCAGGGTTTTCAGGGCATTGAATCTGGTATCTTTATACCCTCCCAATGCATAGATTTTTTCTCCATTTGTTACTGCCACTAAGTGTTCCCGGGGAGTGGGCATTTCTTTTAAAGCTTCCCATTTTTTTGATGAAATATTGTAGGCCTCATTGCTTTTAAGGGCCACTTTATTATCTGCTCCGCCTATGGCATAGATTCTGCCATTAAGGTAAACCAGCCCTAAAGCAGCTCTTTTGGTGGGCATATCATCCAGCTTATCCCATTGATCTTTTTTCGGATCATAAGCATAAGCAGAAGAGTAGGAGATAATTCTGATGCCGTTTCCTCCAATCAGGTAAATCTTTTCTCCATCAGATGTAACCCCCGGATGATGCACAATAATGGGAGCATCTTTGGCTTTTTGCCATTGATTAGTTTTAAGGTTATAAACCTCCACTTTACTGGAAGGAAGATAAACTGTGGGAGCAGCCAAACCACCAATTAAGTAAATTTTATCATCTGATACGGCTGCCCCAAACTCATATCTGTCTGAGGTAAGCTCTTTTAAATAATCCCAATGATAGTTTTCCTGAATAATTTCAGATTGTGAACCGATCAGAGAATCTCTGTTAGGATTTTCTATAAACTCATTTATATGAAACAGTATGATAAAGGGAATAGAAATAAGCCAAATTATTATTTCCCACATAATTTAGAGGAATATTATCATGCGTGCATGATTAAATCTATAATAGCTTTAAATATTATTTGGTGTGGTGTTAATTTTAAAAAAATATTTAAACGTTTTAGGCTCAGGATTTTATAATTTTACTTTATTGTGCTCAAAATGTTTAAACAAAATTCGATAATTAACAATAGGGCAGTTGCCGTTGGAAGGGAAAGCACGAGAACAGATAACTGACGTGTCAAGAGGGGTTTGGGGCTTCCCAACGCCCCTAATCTCAACTGGGCCCTAAGTGGGTGCTATACTGCGCCTCGATGTCTGCACCGGTTGCGACAGCGGTTGCCGTATGAAGAATCAGGAGCAAGAACCAGGAAGTATCTCCAACAGCGTTAAAGGTGAACTTACGAAGCGCCGAGCCGAGCCTTTTGGGGATGGAATCGACAAGAAACAACTCCACCCTCCTGAAGGCGCGATGCAGGTCGATGCTTCTTCCCACAGTGAACACGGCTTCCTTATAGCAAACCGCGCGACACGCACGGTACAAGGTTTTGTTACTGACGAAGGAATCTGGCTCACACTCTCCGCCGCGGCAAAAAGCCTCGGTTATGAGGTCTCTTCACTAGAGAGGTTGGCAAGGACCGGCAGAATTGATGCGCTGCGGCTGGATAGGCTCTGGTTAATCAACATTGATAGATTCAGCGCATATCAAGCAACTAAAATTCGAGCTGGCCGTCCCATAGGAAGGACATCTGGGCAATAGAGTTGGTAATCCTAATTATCGTCGGCCTTTCGAGTCCAGTTCTTCACAGTATTTTCGAAACGTATTAAATACGTA
Organism: Candidatus Daviesbacteria bacterium; assembly: GCA_030699125.1. Lineage (GTDB taxonomy): Bacteria > Patescibacteriota > Microgenomatia > Daviesbacterales > UBA10151 > JAUYKM01. Next base: position 9,858 of record JAUYKM010000012.1, read on the forward strand.
GTCCACAGGATTCTCCTTATTCCATTCGCTCAGTGCAAAGCGACACAGGACGTATAACAGCCCCAACAAGTCGTCTTGTATCCAGTCTGTATGGTGCATTGCTAACTGGAACAGATGTTAATTTTAAAAAAATATTTAAACGTTTTAAGCTCAGGATTTTATAATTTTACTTTATTGTGCTCAAAATGTTTAAACAAAATTCGATAATTAACAACTGATCAAAAATAACTGGGATACCACAAAACCAATTTTTCAAAACATATATTGCAAAAAATAAAATAAATAGCAAGAAAATTAGAAAAAATATTCATAAATATGGAGTTTTTGCAATTAATTTTAGTATTTCCGATAAACAAAGACGAATAATGGGATGGATTTCAGCGCTATTGGATGGTAAAATAACGAGCGTACATTAATATTCCCCTGTAGCTCAATGGTAGAGCGAGATCCTGTAAGACATTGCAGCCTTTAGTGGAAACACTAATTGAAAACTGGGTTAATTGTCCTCCTTCGCCGAAAGGCTTCGGAGGATCCACCGAAACTTTAGTGAAGGTGGATCGGGAAACCTTTAAAATGGTAATCCGCAGCCAAGCCCCGCCTCTGGCGGGGAAGGTTCAGAGACTATACGCCTGGAGCCTAAAGCGAAAGCAATGGTTATGAGATAGTCCAAGTCCCGATGAAAATCGGGAGCACTTGTAAGATCGAGGTTCGTGGTTCGAATCCACGCGGGGGAGCTGAAGGTCTGTTATTATAACCTGCTGATTAGCCCGTAACACCGCGAAAAACGGAGTTGGGTCAGTAGCGTAAATCATCTGATTTTTCAGATTTATCTTCTCAAAAAAGAACCGCAAGTAGTGGCGTTTGAGGAATGGTGGAGCGTTTTTGTATGTCTCATAAATGTTACGGGTAAATGCTAGAACTTCCTCAATCAGATCAATATCAATTCTGTGTTTAGCTTCTACATCTTGGACTTGAGTATCAAGGTTCATTATTTTACTTTCTATATCAGCGTGTAACCTCTTGAAGGTTTCTCGGTCAATGGTTCCATCCAATAATGTGTCCTCAAGTTTATTTCTTTTGGTTTCTAGGGCAGTTTTTTGATTGTAGATAGCTTGTATCCTTGACGATGATGTCTTCCGGCTTTTTTCTAATACACTCCGGGTTTTTTTGACTATAGTTTGAATAAACTCGGGACTGAATTGCATTGTCTTGAAATAATCTTCTACCTGAACTTCCAAATCTTCCTTCTCAACATACTTTGCCGGGCAATCATTCCTATCTCGTTTCTGACAATGGTAATAGGCAATCTTGCCACCTAGACTAGCCAATTTAACCGGGTTGTAGTGCCATTCAGCGGTGTAGCGTTGTCCGCAATAACCACAGTAGGCAAATCCCCGTAACAGAAAATCGTGGACTCTATGACGAATTAGAAAACTACGGTGCTTGGCTAACACATACTGGCAGGTATCGTAGAGCTCTTGGGTAATAATTGGGCGATGATTACCCATTTTTGACTCTCCGTGCCATCTGATGAGTCCGTAATAAAATGGGTTATTGAGGATATTGCAGATGACACTATGACCTAACCCGGTGCCATTTCTTGAAAGAATATTTTTGTCTGCTAACCAATCCTGAACCTCAATAATAGAGTAACTACCCGTTGCATAGAGTTGAAATAATTCCTTGATAATGGGTGCGGTGTAAGGATCAGGTTCACAAGTTTTTCGTTCTCTATCACCACCTACACTCCGATATCCAACCGGAGGAGGGGTGGGTTGCCAACCTTCCCGAAATTTTTGCATTAAAGCGTCACGGGTTCGTTGGCTGTTCACTTCACTTTCCCATTGAGCCACACTGGCAAAGATATTCGGCACCAAACTCGTTCCCTCACTCAAATCACCTTCACAAACAGAGAGGAGTTTGATCCCCTTTTGCTTGAACTCACTGTAAAGTTTGGCAAAGTCACTGACATTTCTGGCAAAGCGGTCAATCTTATAGATGATAATTGCGTCAACTGGATGTTCCTCAAGTTCCTTCAGTAACTCCTGAAAAGCGGGCCTGTCGGTGGTTCGGGCACTTTTCCCATCCTCTTGGAATGTTCGTTTAATATGGTAGGTGTGCATTTGGGCATATTCCATACACGCCCGTTTTTGATTGTCTATGGAGAAACCTTCGTGAGCCTGTTCTTCAGTGGATACTCGGATATATAAATATGCGTTTTTCATAGTTATTCTTTCCTTATATTGATATTAAATTAGCCTGTGTGAGTTCTACTATCTTATACATATATTTTATTAGTTTTTGATTGAAATATCAAGGTAATCCAATCCTTATGGTTACTCTATAAACACTAGTTACTATATAGTCACTATGTGTTCCTATAAGTGATTATGTATTGATTGCTTTATCTATTTGGTCTAAATCCTCATCTGTGATTTCTTCAGTTGTATTCCGGTTCTTCAACTTGTTTAGTATTTCGGATGAATACACGCCCTCTCTTACCTTTTGATCCAATTCCGACAAAAATTGATTGATTACTCGCTCCTGGAGTTTGTGCCATTTGTCTTTATCATCAACAATAAAACACCGAAACCATTTATGTCCGAAGTCACCTTGACCGGTTGATGGTGGTTGCAACCAAAGATTGCCTTCTTTTGAGAGAGAAACACGGAAATATCTAACTTGAGCATCGTCCCAGATAAGTGTTGCTTGGGCAAGATAATTGCCACTCATCTTGAGATATATTTTTATATTTGCCTGGTCTAAGATTTCACTCATACTTTATATTTATAGAAATTTTATTTGTTATAACTTCTTTAATTTAGGTATACTTGTGGTCACCTTAATGTCACCTATTTGTAATAAATGTAGCCTTGAAAGTTTTTGTCCGTTTTGTGTGGTCTTATTGTGGTCTAATTGTGTATTAAATAACCTCAAATAACTCAAGTCAGCCTTTCCCGGGTTTGTGTAGTCCAATTGTCGTCTATTTGTAGGTTTATTAGCCTTGATATCGGATTTCATAATCATTGTCTGTAAATAAGCTGTTTTAGGTTTCTTTGGGCTGCAAAATATGAGTTGGGCTCCACACTTCCCCTAGACGAGAAGAAGTCGTTAGTTAACCTTTCTCTATCAGGGGTATCCTCAAAAACGAAAACCGCTCGTTTCGGATTGTCTTTTTTAACCATTAACAGAAGACAGGACTTACTCAGAAGATATGCACACAGAGGGAAATTATCACTTTCAAAAACTTTATTTTTCATAGTTATTTTTTCTTGTCAGGTTTGATAAAGCCGTAACTTGGTTTCTGGTAAATTATCTGGGTGAGGACGAGATTGACCCACTGTTCCGCTGCAGCGTCTATGATCTTAGAGGGATATTTCTGGTTATTCTTCTTATTACTATTCATAGTTATCCAAAACTGATCTTGTTGGCTTCAGTTTATGGCAACTATGACTAGAGCTCCGCTTCCGAATATGGAGTGAGTTTATTTCACACTACAGGGGATCAAATGTCAGAGGAGTGCTGTATATCTTTATAGAAATCACTTGCAATTTTCCTGATGTTTGAGTCGTTGAGGTTATATTTTTCTTCATCTTGGTCGTAATTCTCATCAGTAAGAAAGTCTTTCATTATTTCATCAATAATCTGCGGTGCTTCTTTTCCGAGGGAATGGTGAAGGTAAATAACTAAATCTCTCCTGAATAACCACGCCTTTCTGTTACGCCCAGTGGGAAAAGCGGTTAGGAATTGTTGAAGGAAGGAAATTATCTGCCAATTTTTTTCAATATACTCGTGAAGTTGGTTTTTGGTAGTGTCTTTATATAATCGTATATATGCTCCCTCAGGTAAATCTTCTTTATCTTTATGTAAAGAGATACGAGCTTTGTATTTCGGTTCATCAATTGACAGATTGTTTTCCAGAGTAACCAATTCTCCAACAGGTAGGACCTCGCCAAAGTATAAATAGTTCAAGACAAACTCTCCGTATTTATCCGGATTGAGTTGATATTTTTGGCAAACCTTGGCTATTTGCTTATCCCACGGATCCACCGGGACTTTATCACTATGACCGTTAAACCATTCTTCATATTTGGGATCATCGTCTCTTGGTGTGGTATAGAAGTCCTCTGGCAATTGATATTTCTGCCTAAGATCTAGCACTGTTTTTCTAAATGAGCTTTCAGTTACTACCCGAATTATGTTGAAAATGACTTCTTGAAGATCATAAACTGTCTTATCTGGTTGCTTACTAACCCATTCTAGTAACACTACAAGGTCTTTTTTAACCTCAACAGGATATATTCTTCTGGTTATATTTATACTCATAGTTATTCCAGCTGATACATATTTTACATCTTAGATGTATAATTATGTATAAGTTATCAAGATGACTATGCCAAAAGGTAAGCGACTATTGAAAATTAAAGAAGCAGCGGAGATGTTGGGGGTTAATCCCGAAACATTAAGGCGCTGGGACAATGACGAAATTCTCAAAGCCGTTAGGGTTGGTAGTCGGGGTGATAGACGCTATAAGGTTGAAGAAATTGAGAAGAAAATAAAACAAAGAAAGATAGGTTAGGCATCTAATATCGTAGACCTAAAAAATAACTATAAATATGGAAAAAATAAGTGAGTGGACAACCAGAAAAAAGATAATTGATGAGAGGCTCAAGGCATCTGGTTGGACAACTATTGTTCCCTACAGCGAAGGTATGGATTTAACCAAACTCCATAATGCTGCAGTTGAGGAACTACCTACCGAACACGGTCCGGCTGATTATGTGCTTTTCCTTTTTGGTCAGCCTATTGCTATTGTTGAAGCAAAAAAATTGAGTCTTGGTCCACAGAATGTGCTTATCCAAGCCCAACGATATGCCAAGGGTCTAAGTCAAGGAATTGGCGACTTCAATGGCTACAAAGTTCCATTCATTTACTCCACTAATGGTGAGGTTTTCTGGTTTCAGGATCTAAGACCCACCAACAGCCGGTCAAGGCAAGTTAAGGCTTTCCACACGCCTCAAGGACTGTCGGAAATGGCAATCACCGATATAGCTTCCAAATCTTGGTGGTTTGGGCAAAACCCGATTGATAACGGAAAACTCCGCTATTATCAGAAAGAAGCCATTTCCTCAATTGAGTCGGCAATCCAAAACAACAAACGGGCAATGCTAGTGGCGATGGCAACCGGAACCGGGAAGACCTACACTATTGCCTCTCTTATTTACCGAATGCTCAAGTCCGGAACCAGTAAGCGGATATTATTTTTAGTTGACCGAAAGGCATTAGCGGCTCAAGCTGTGATGGAGTTTGCGGCTTATGAAGCAGAGAGCGGACTCAAGTTCAATCAAATATATCAAGTGTATAGCCAGAAGTTTCAGAAAAGCTATCTAGAGGACGATGATAAGTTTGACTTTACCGCATTACCTAATAGCTACCTAACCAATCCTGACGGTAACCAGGTTTTTGTTTATGTATGCACTATCCAACGAATGCAGATCAATCTTTTTGGAAAAGAAGGAATGTTTTCTGAAACCGGAGAGTATGACCCCGAGGATGATGCCGATAAATTAGATATACCCATTCACGCCTTTGACACGATTATTGCCGATGAGTGCCATCGTGGATATACCTCGCAAGAAGTAAGCAAGTGGAGAGAAGTATTAGACCACTTTGACGCTATCAAGATCGGTTTAACTGCTACACCAGCGGCTCATACTACCAGTTATTTCAAAGAAATTGTGTATCGGTATCCGTATGAGAAAGCGGTCAAAGATGGCTACTTGGTGGATTATGACGCAGTAAAAATTGAGTCTGGAATACGACTACAGGGAATTACAATCAAAGCGGGTGAAGAAGTAGAGGAAGTTGATCCCTCAACGGGGGTGCAACAACTTGACCTTTTGGAAGATGAGAAGCACTACGAAACCACCGAGCTTGAACGAGAAGTGACCTCACCGGATAGCAATCGCAAGATTATTCAAGAGTATGCTAAGTATGCCCTTGAGCAGGAAAAAGAATTAGGTAGGTTTCCCAAAACGCTTATCTTTGCCGACAATGATTTGCCACACACCTCTCATTCAGACCAGATAGTTGATATGTGCCGGGACATTTTTGGTCGGGGTGATGCGTTCGTCCAGAAGATAACCGGGTCGCCAACAGTAGATAGACCTCTTAGAAGGATTAAGGAGTTTAGAAACAGACCGGAGCCTCTAATTGTGGTGACAGTAGATATGCTATCAACCGGAGTTGATATTCCGGCACTAGAAAACATTATTTTCCTTCGTCCAGTCAGATCAAGGATATTGTTTGAGCAAATGATGGGTCGTGGCACCCGTCTGTGTAAGTCATTTCCCAATGGCATTGGAACCGCACCCAAAACCCACTTTACGGTTTATGACTGCTTTGCCGGGACGCTCTTGGAGTCATTCAAAAATGAAACGAGTATTACCCAGTCAGCCCCACTCTCTCCTAACCGAACGATAAGGCAAATTATCCAAGAGTTAAGCGACAGCGTTGATGTGGATTACAACACGCGCTGCTTAGTCAAAAGATTTCAACGAATAAATAAAAACATAACTCAAGAAGGTAGAGATAGATTGGCAAAGTTTATACCCGATGGTGATTTAGGTCACTTTGCTAGTTCTCTTCCAGACCAGCTAGATAAGGAACGAGTATCAACCCTGAAACTGCTTAACAATGATGAGTTGATTGACTTGCTGGAGAATTATCCAAGACCACCTAAGCAGTTTATCCGGGCAATTGAGTCGGAAGATGTAGTGACTTCCGAGTATCTTTTCCGCACTACCGATGGTCGTGAACTAAAACCAGATGATTACATTTCCGCTTTTGAAAAGTTTGTCAAAGATAATCCCGAACACATTGAGGCAATCTCTATTATCTTAGAGAAACCAACCGGCTGGAACACCGAAGCACTCAAGGAATTGAGGGGTTCGCTCAAGACCTCACCGGAAGGATTTACCGAGGATAAATTGCGCAAAGCCTACAAGTATCCACTTGCCGATATTATTTCTATGATCAAACACGCTGGTAAAGAGGAACCAATCCTTTCGGCTCAAGAACGGGTAGATTTGGCTCTTGAGAAAGTAACCCAAGGTAAAGTGTTATCAACGCCACAACAAGAGTGGATAGGTCTAATCCGTAAGCACCTGATTGAGAACCTAACCATTGAAACCAGCGACTTTGACACAATGCCGATCTTCGTAAATAAGGGTGGTAATTTCAACCGTATCAACCAAGACTTTGACAACCAATTGGGGGTATTTATTAGTCAGTTAAATACGGCTATGCCGCAGGTATACGCTTATGCCAACTAACACAATTACTAATACGGGAGTTGTAAATAAACTCTGGGGGTTTTGTCATATCCTTCGTCAAGATGGAATGGATTATGGCGACTATGTAGAACAACTTACCTTCCTATTATTCCTCAAGATGGCAGAGGAAAAGAAAGTAGTTATTCCCAAAGAATACTCTTGGGCTGTATTGAAAACCAAGTCCGGCACGGATCTAACTGATTTCTATTCGGATCTGTTAAGGGGTATGGCAAAACAGGAAGGGTTATTAGGAGCTATATTTACTGAAGCCCTCTCAAAGTTCACCAAGCCAGTCAACCTCAAGAAATTGATTGATCTCATAGATGAAATAGACTGGTCAAGTTTGGGAGTAGATGTCAAAGCAGAAGCCTATGAAGGACTTCTTGAAAAGTCTGCCTCTGAAGGTAAAAAAGGTGCTGGACAATACTTTACTCCAAGAGTGCTTATCCGATCTATTGTTAGTTGTATAAAACCAGACCCCCGGAAAATACCTGATTTCTCCATCTGTGATCCTGCCGCTGGGACTGGTGGATTTTTAGTTGCTGCTTATGATTGGTTTCTCAAGACTGTGGGCGAGGCAGTAAATCGTGACGATTTGGAACGAATTAGGAAGAAAACTTACTTTGGCACAGAATTAGTTCCCCGTCCCCGTAGATTAGCTTTAATGAACCTCTACTTGCACGGAATTGAGTCGGAGATAAGACTTGGTGACTCCTTGTATGAACCGGATCGTGGTGATCGCTATAATGTGATCCTCACCAATCCTCCGTTTGGAACCAAGGGAGCCAATCAGATACCGGAAAGACAAGACTTTACCGTTGGCACCAGTAACAAGCAGCTAAACTTCGTTCAACAAATCCTGACCACCTTGAAACCGGGTGGTAGGGCTGGTGTGGTGCTTCCTGACAATGTTTTATTTGCTGACCAAGCGGGTGAGATTTTCAAGATCCTGATGCAGGATTGTAATTTGCATACCATTCTAAGGCTTCCTAGAGGCACATTTACGCCTTACAGCCAAGGAGTTAAGGCTAATGTCATCTTTTTCACCAAAGGTCTTCCGACTGAAAATGTCTGGATCTATGATGCCAGAACCAATGTTCCGGGAATAACCAAAAAGGATAGACCGCTTACTCCCAAACATTTCGCTGAGTTTGAAAAATGCTATGGAGACGATCCAAATGGACTTTCTTCAAGAAAGGAAACAGATAGCAAAGAAGGCAGATGGAAAAAGTTTTCTCTGGAACAAGTTAAGGAAGCCAACTACAAGCTAGATGGCTTCAAGTGGATCAAGGATGAGGACTTGGACGATCCAGAAAACCTGCCAGAACCGGAAGAATTATTGACTGACGCAATGTCAGAACTCAAAGAGGCAAATACTGCCCTAGAAAAGATCTATGCAGAGCTCACAAACGGAACTGACAACTAGAACATTATCAGCTTTATTATCAGATATTGAAGCTGGGACTCGTCCCCGTGGTGGTGTGAGAGGTATATCCTCAGGTATTCCTAGCTTGGGTGGTGAACACCTAAACTCTCTCGGTGGGTTTGATTTTAGCTCAATAAAATATGTGCCTGAAAACTTTGCATTGTCAATGAACAGAGGTAAGGTTAGATTAAATGATATTTTAGTAGTGAAAGATGGTGCGACAACTGGAAAAGTGTCCTTTGTAAACAGCGACTTTCCTTACAAAGAAGCTGTGATAAATGAGCACATTTTTTTATTAAGAACGAAACCAGATATTCTTCCTAAGTATCTTTTTTGGTTCTTGTGGAGTTCGTTGGGGCAAAGTGAAATTATTAGCAACTTTCAAGGTTCTGCACAGGGAGGAATAAATAGAACTTTTGTTGATGGAGTTGAAGTTCCAGTCTGTGATATTGATGAACAAAGAAAAATAGTGGTGAAGGTTGATGAATTATTTCCACAGGTTTCTCAAACATCAGTAAATATCCAAAAAGCAAAACTACTTATTCAAAAGTTTCGCCAATCGGTTCTCTCCGCTGCCGTCACTGGGAAATTGACTGAGGGGTGGAGAGAAAAACACCTAAATGAAAACGGCAAGTTAGAGCTTGAAAAGTTATTTGGGACAATAAACACCGGTAATCTTGAAGATATTCCAGACACTTGGGGTCAAATTAGTTCATCAAGGGTATTTTCGTATGTCACGAGTGGATCAAGAGGCTGGGCAAGGTATTATTCGGACAAGGGCAATCTATTCTTCAGGGTGGGTAATTTGGAACATAATTCAATAAGCCTAAAACTAGATGATGTTAAATATGTTAAGTTGCCAGATAAGACTGAAGGGAGACGCACAAAGTTACAACCAAATGACCTTCTCATATCAATTACAGCTGACATTGGAAGGATCGCTCTAATATCAAGTGATATTGATGAGGGATATATAAATCAACACATAGCTTTAGCAAGACCGGTAACTTCAATTTATGCACCCTTCCTTGCTTGGTATTTAGCCACATATCAAGGTGGGTGGAGCCAGTTTGTAGACAAGCAGCGTGGAGCAACAAAAGTTGGATTAGGATTAGATGATATTTCAAGTATTACCATTCCATTTCCACCAATTGCAGAACAAAAAGAGATTGTTTCACAAATAGATAGATATTTAGGAATAGCACACCAAGTAGAACTTCAGATTGAAAACACTGAAAGAAAAGTAAATAAACTCACCCAATCAATCCTAGCTAAGGCATTCCGGGGAGAATTGGTAAACTAGTATGACTGCATTTAGGAATGGTGAATATCGCAAGGTGACCGGATATTTGCGACAACATTTGAACACTAGAAATATACAGGGGCTATCTACATCAGGCTCTGTTGATGACGAGTTGTGGATTTTATTGGAGTATTATTCGGAAGTAGAAGATGTTGGATTGAAGTTTTTACTTGATAACGGTATTAAGAATAAAACCACGAGAAAGACTACCTATAAGCACTTTCAAGCATATGTCAGACAAGCAAAGAATTACTATAATTCAGCTAAGGTTTTAGCACCTCGCTCAGCGGGATTGCTGTATTATTATTGTTTCCTTAATTTGGCAAAGGCAGCTTTAGTGGTAAGAGATCCGTCAATTGGAGGTAAGAAAATCACACACGGTTTGAGCTACAAGATTAATAGCGATCCGCATTTTATTAAACAAAGTGTAAACATCTTGAATGACGGAGTATTTCCAAAACTCTACGCTTTGTATTTCGGCCAGAGCGTAAAACAGATGAGTCTTACTATTCCAGCATTACTTAACTACTGCACAGATATAGGGTATCAATGTCAAATGGCTGGGATACATCAAACGAAGATAATTTATTCCTATTATGCCCATTGTGTTGATAAAACAAAAAAAACAGGGTGGGGTTTAGTAGCTATTCCTCAGGCTTCGTTGCTGTTGAAATACCATAAGAGCATAAAAAGTTTTATTGATACTTTTGAAAAAATAGAACTTCCACAATTAAGCTGCCGTGAATTATTTGACCTTGATGCATTTCAACAAAGCCATTATTCGTTTTTCCAAAGTAGGGAAGAAAAAAAGTGGATTAGCGACAACATACCTTCGGAACCCGAGGTGAGAAGTGAAACATTAGCGGCACTGAGTAGAGTATTCCAAACTTACTACTTTGCAAAAGGCGCAGACTTTGCAATTTCTCTTCCTTACCTTCCCAATAAACAAGTAAGGATGGATGAAACAATTGCCATCTATCTGATAATGTTTTATTTATCAAACTTAGTAAGATATAACCCAAGGTATCTAGAGGGTCTATTAAGTAAAAAGGAGTCTTGGCTAATTGATAGTTTCGTAAGATCCTGTTCGGTAACATTTCTTAGAGCATTTATATCTAGGATAATTGGCACAGATTACATAATTGAGGCTAGATAATTTATGTTAGTTACGGTGTTGCCAAATGTTGTCCATACTGCAATTTCTTGATTAATAACCATCTTTCTCGCAACTCTCCGATAAAACTAGCGTTCTGAAAAACCTCTAAGATCTTGGGGAAATCCTTCAGTATGAGGTGTCTAGGCTTGGGGAGCCAATCGGCACTTAATATACCCAAAATGAGCCTCTTAATAAATCATGCATTCACTATTCGTATCATTTATGATACGATTAATAAATATGAATGATACGAACCTTAATGTCCGCCAAAAACAGATCTTGTCAATCTTAAAACAGCAAAGTAGTGTTGCCCGCCAAGGATTAGCACAGCAAATATCTGCTAAAAAAGGAATTTCGAGAATAACAATTATTAGAGATTTAAACGATTTAATCAACGATAAACTGGTCAAAGTAGAAGGAAAAGGGAAAAATACTAGATATAGTTTGCTTGAAACCAATCCTTTGTTAAACTATCTTGATCTTGACGGTTATTTTTTTGAAGAAGACAGGATAATTAAAAAAAAATTTGATATTTCCGTCTTTAATCACTTAAACAACTTATATTCTCCGGGTGAAATTAGATTGTGGGAAAAGAGCAAGAAAGTTTTTAAAGAGGCTCAAGAAAAACTAGATCCATCAATCTATAAAAGGGAACTCGAAAGATTTGTTATTGAACTATCTTGGAAATCATCACAAATTGAGGGAAACACTTACAGCTTAATCGAAACGGAAACCTTGATTAAGCAGAATATTAAAGCGAGGGGGCATTCTAACGAAGAAGCTGTGATGATTTTAAATCACAGAGATGCATTTAATTCGATTATTAAGAATAAAGAGGATTTTAAGAAAATAGATTTTTCTGATGTTGTTCAGTTACACAACATTCTTACAAAAGGACTTATTACATCTGGGGTAAGATCGCAAAAAGTGAGAATTTCTGGAACACAATATGAGCCCTTATCAGACAAACATGAGCTTGAAAAGATATTAAGACAATTAATCGGACATGTGAATAAAACCGAATATCCACCGGAAAAAGCATTAATACTTGCGATAATGATTGCTTATCTTCAACCATTTGCTGATGGGAATAAGAGGACTTCGCGTATGCTTTCAAACGCTGTCCTCGTGGCTTTCGATTTCCCCCCTTTGTCTTATCGAAATATTAATGTTAATGAATATAGAAGCGTAATGATTATTTTTTATGAAACTAACAATTTGTTTAATTTCAAACGACTTTATTTGAAACAGCTGCAGTATGTAATTGAAAATTATTTTCAATTTTAGATAATTTAATCGCAAACTTTGTTTATATTAGAGTTACGATTCTCGAGCCAAGTAGATTTTAGATTGTTAGAACAAGCTAATTTAAACCCATTTATTAAGTATTCCAGGTTCTGCTTTTACTGAAAATATTTTAAATGTATGTGACCTGATTTCTCCTTTATATTTCTCACCGATTGCTTGAGTATGAGCTATTTCTTTTAATTTGACTTTATCTACTCCTAATTCTTCTTGAAGTTCTCTTTTTGCAGCCTGAAGATAGCTTTCACCTGGATCGACATGTCCGGCAGAGGAGTGATCTAACCTACCGTCATCCCTTAGTTGAATTAATATTTGTCCTTTATCATTAGTCAAAAAAACTACAGCAGTCCTGTGAATTAGTCCTTTTTGGTGAGCCTCGGCTCTTGTTACCTCCCCTAAAACATTATCTTGATCATCAACCCAAATAACCTTATCCTCTGAAGTTTTCATAGTGGCATTATAATATATAAAGGAGTAAAGTTTCAGGTTCTTCGATTTATCGGAAGTTCTGATATAATCCCTTCATGAAATTACTTTTGACTTCTGCTGGTTTAACCAATAAATCAATCACAAACGCTCTTAAACAATTAGCAGATAAGCCGTTTGAAGATTTAAATGCAGTATTTATTCCAACAGCAGCATACCCAGAGGTAAATTTACAGTGGCTAGAAGAAGATATAAAAAGAATTCAAAAAGCAGATGTTATTTTTGTAGGCGGAGGTAATACTTTTTATTTAAGCTATTGGATGCAAAAGAGTGGACTTTCTGATCTTTTACCAGAATTATTAAAAACCAGAATATATGTTGGTATTAGTGCAGGAAGTATGATTGTAACAAATAATTTAAGAGTTTCTTCCCAAGCATTGGAAAAATTTCATCAATTATCTGATGAAGAATATGAGGAGTTAGGACCTAAGGGTAAGTCTTTATCTAAAACAGCCAAACTTGTTGATTTTGTAATTAGGCCACATCTTAACTCTCCCCAATTTTCAAAAATAAGATTGAATTTTTTATCAAAGATCGCGAAAAATTTATCAGAAACTATGTATGCAATTGATGATCAGAGCGCAGTTTTGGTAAATGATAAAAAAATTGAGATAATTTCAGAAGGTAAGTGGAAGAAATTTAATTAAAAGTTCTTAAGTATGTTCAATAAGGGGAGCATACAAACTTTACTCTAACCTCTGGTATAATCCACTTGATAGTTTCTATGGAAATAATAGTTATACTGCTGCTTATTCTTTTAAATGGTATACTTGCCATGGTGGAGATTGCAGTTGTCTCTGCCAGAAAATCAAGGCTACAACATCTGGCTCAGGAGGGTAATAAAAACGCCCAAGCTGTATTAGAGCTTAAAGATTCTCCTAATAGATTTTTATCAACAGTTCAAATAGGCATAACTCTTATTGGAATACTTGCTGGTGCATTTGGAGGGGCAACAATTGCAGAGAATTTAGCTTCATATTTTGAAACCATACCATCTATTGCTCCCTATAGTGAAGCAATTGGCATTGCCATTGTGGTTGCTGCGATCACTTATCTCTCTTTAATTATTGGAGAACTAGTACCAAAACGTTTAGGACTTAGTAATCCTGAACTTATCGCCTCTTTTGCTGCCCGTCCCATGCGCGCACTTTCAAAAATAAGTGCACCACTAGTGTATCTTTTAAGCCTCTCCACAGATTTTATTCTACAAGTGTTTCAGATAAAGCCAAAAGAAGAAGCAGTCAGTGTGGAAGAAATAAGGATGCTTATTCGGGAAGGGGCAAGGGTGGGTGTTTTTGGGACGGTAGAAAAAGATATTGTTGAACGCACCCTTCAGTTAGGGGACAAGAAAGTGAATACGCTTATGATCCCTCGGAAGGAAATTGTCTGGCTTGATATAGACTCCTCATTCAAAGCCATACGTTCAAGAGTTGCCAAACATCCCCATTCTCATTTTCCGGTATGCCGAGGTAGTCTTGATAAAGTTCTTGGGGTGGTGATGACTGAAGATATACTGGCAAATTTCTTAATAGAAGAAAAAATTGATTTGAAAAAATTTCTTCATAAGCCGCTTTTTGTACCAGAGACAACAGATGGGTTGAAAGTCTTAGAATTATTTAAAAAATCCGGTATTCACATGGCTTTAGTTGTTGATGAATATGGTAATGTTCAAGGTCTTATTTCCATGACTGATATTCTGGAAGCAATAGTGGGAGATATACCAACAATTGATGAATTGGAAGAGCAGGAGATCGTTAAGAGGGGTGATGGTTCCTTCTTAGTGGATGGTCTTGTGCCGATTGATGAATTGAAAGAATATTTCCATATCAGCAGACTTCCCGGAGAAAAGTCTGGGAATTACCATACTGTTGGTGGTTTTGTGATGTATAAACTTGGCCATATTCCTATTGCTGGTGATAGCTTTGAATTGGAATCATTAAAACTTGAAGTTTTAGATATGGATGGCAACAGAGTTGATAAAATTTTAATTATTCCATCAAAGAAACATTTAGCATAAATTTCCCTTTTGGAAGGTAATTAAAAGTCCTTAAGTGTGTCCAATAAGGCGAGTTAAAGTTGAGGATATGTACATTTAAACCACCAAATAATTAGAAAAGTTCCAGATTGCGTGGGCAGTTATGGAAACAAAAATGGATTTTCTGCGGGCAAAGACAAAGGCAAACAGCATACTCATAAGCAGAGCCTGAGTAAAGTAAAAGGATAGATTACCACTAAACTGCAGGAGAAATACTGAGAGAGGCAGGTGAGCAATCGCAGAAAGCATACTACTTATTATATTGGCGGAAGCCTCGCTTTGCCCGCTTAAGTAAATTCTTTGGAAAAAATATCCGCGGAATATAGTCTCTTCCAAAAACCCCACCACAGTAGCTGTTACTGCCGCCACAACAAATCCTGCATAAGTTAAATTCAGAGGATTTATTGTTAAGTCTCCACTGACAAAATCTTTGGCTATGATCCTTATTATAATAAGGGCTAAGCCGAGGCCAATACCTAAAAATATATTAGTCCATAAATTCTTTTGGGAAAATCCTAAAGATACCCAACCCTTTTTCTCCAGAATAAATACTGTATATATAATGGGGGCAAATTTTAAAACAGGTTTGAATATCATCTCATCTACCCAGGTAGGAAATTGTTCAAAAAAACGATAGATAGCCCACAAAATAAAGGTGAGGAGATAGAGAAAGATCCACCTAAAGTGAGAATTTTTAAAAGACATACTCTAAAGTATATCAGCAGATGATTTTTAGGTTTAGAGTAATTAGGTTCTCTTGCATTAAGATAAAGAAAAATGATAGGATTAAAATTAATAACCTGCCTGCCTTTTGGGCAGGTTTTTTATTGAAGGAGGTGATTAAATTATGCCAGCTTTTTTATTAGCTTTAATAACTTTGGTAACTAGTTTTTTTCAAGAAGGCAAACCAACAACCCTACCTCCATATACTCCAGAGGAGGTAATAGTTAGAGGAGAGGTGATTTCTGAAGAGGCGCAGAATCTTGCTCCAGAGAGCTCACAGACTGAAGTTCAATCTGAAGATGAAATCCAAGATGCAAATACTGTGTCTATAGATACTACTCAAGTAGCATCATATAATACTAAATCAGGTCAAGAAATGCCTACTCCGGTTCCACAAGTTGCAATTGATAATTCAGTGGCACTTGAGGCAGTAGTAAATGAGGATCTTGAGGTAGAAGAACAGACAATTGAGGAGCAAGTTGAGGTAACTACTGAACCTAATGATGGATTAGTTTTTGGTCAAACAACAGCTCAGTCTGCCCAAAATAATAGTCATAGGCCTTAATCCTAAAAGAGAATTAGGTCTAGAAATTTAAACAAGAAACGGGCTCATCCCGTTTCTTGTTTTATTTAATAAATTCTGTTAAACTACTCATTCAGTATGAACAATCCTTGTATTAGGTGTGGTAAACAAAGAATAGAATCTAAATCCTGGGAGGAAAAAATGGGCGCCTCAGTCATCACCTACAGTTTGACAGTTTGCCCGGATCGGGATTGTCAAAAGATTGTTGATGAGGAGATTGCTGAAAGAAAAGAAAAAGCAGACCTTATTTTAAGAAAAAAAGAAGAAGCAAAATTGGCCCGGGAAAAACTGATTGCGACCAATTGACTTATATTAAAGAAACTATATACTTATCTTAATAATAAAATGATCAGATTCTCTATTCCTTTAATCCCTTTTTCTTTTTTAGCTTTGCTAATCCTGACAGTTGTTATGGGAAGCAGAGTATTGGCAGTTTCAGAACAAACCCCTAACCTTCCCCAAGTTTTCTATATTCATTCAGATAATCCGGCCTTAAAAGTTCTCTTAGGAGTGGATCATCAATTTGAGGGAGTTTTCTCCACTGAATTGACTGGATATGAATTGGGGATGTTAAGCTCAATGGGGGTGAGAGTGGAACAGGTTCAAATCAGAAAGATCGCTGCACCTAAACAAGATAAATGCGGAGATGGAGTTTGTCAGGGTTTTGAGAATGCAAGTAGCTGTTCTCAGGATTGTTCAGGGGTACCAACGCCCACCCCTTCATCCAGTCCTACCCCCACCCCAACTCCAGACCCATCATCCAGGTCTTGTGTGCCTGATAATCAAATCCCCTATGGAATTAATATGGTCAACGGTGGAGTGGGAGTGGGTAGCTCAAGTCCCACAGGTTCAGGAATAACAGTGGCAGTTTTGGATACCGGAGTCAAACAAGATCACCCGGATTTAGCAAATAGGATTGTCTCTTGTACAACTGAGGTCACACATCACAATGCTGATAGTCAAAATTGTGAGGATGCTCACGGTCACGGTACTCATACTTCCGGTACTGTTTTGGCTGATGGAGGATTAGACGGATTGGGTATTTATGGAGTAGCCCCGGGGGCCTCTCTTATGGCAGTAAAGGTATGTGATAGAAGAGGTTGGTGTTTTGGGGATGATGTGGCAGCAGGCATCAGGTATGCCGCTGATAATGGCGCCAATATTATTAGCATGAGTATAGGAGGAGATAGTGCTGATGCTCAGGAGCTTTCCGCCATAGATTATGCTACCTCCAGAGGGGTATTGGTGGTGGCAGCTGCCGGCAACGATGGCCCCGCTAACGGATCGATTGATTATCCCGGAGCTTATGTAAAGGTGGCGGCAGCAGGAGCCATTAATTCATCTAAAAACGTACCGTCTTGGTCATCCCGGGGGATTAATGATGGGGATGGTGTAGTGGAGGAGAGGGAAGTAGAGTTTGCAACTCCCGGAGTATCTGTGGAATCAACTAATAAAAATGGCTGTTATGAATATATGTCAGGTACATCTATGTCTACACCTCATGTGTCAGGTTTGGCAGCCAAGCTCTGGCAGGGTTCTGCCAGTGCCACCAGAACATATTTGCAAAATCACTCGGCGGATATCTGGACTGTGGGAGATGACAGCGCCACCGGTTTTGGTCTGCCCGTAGCTCCATAAACTGGTATTTGTTTTCCTTTGTTTGTTTTTGATAAAATTCCCTTTATGAAAAGTTTTACCCAAACCTACACCATTAATGCTCCTTTAGAAAAAGTCTGGAAAGCCTTAATAGATCCAGAAGAGATTGATCTTTGGGGAGCAGGGCCGGCAGTAATGGATGATCAGGAGGGAACCGAATTTAAGTTATGGGATGGGGATATTTATGGCAAAAATATTGAGGTTGTCAAAAATGCTCGCCTCGCTGAGTCGGCGAAGCGGGCTCGCTTGGTCCAGGAATGGTCTGAGGATGGTTGGGATGCGCCTTCCAAAGTTACTTTTGAATTGTCCCAAAAGGATGGTAAAACTATTGTCAATTTAACTCATGAAAATGTCCCTGATTCAGAGGCTAAAGAGATAGAGGATGGCTGGAAAAGGCATTATCTGGGTCCTCTCAAAAAATATGTAGAGTTGACATAAGACTCTTTTTTTGTTATGTTGATATTGATGTCTTCAATTGTTGATAATTTAAAAAATGCCCTATCCCAGGTTGTTTCGGGTGCCGGTGATGTGGTAGGAACCACCCGTGATGTAGCCAAAAAAACCGTAGTGGAGACCCTGCAGGCAGGTGGTGATGTAGCCTCTCAAGCTGTCTCTACAGCAGGATCTATAGTTTCGGAGGGAGTATCTGCCGCCTCTCAAGCCGGAGTGTCCACCACACAAGCTGTCACCGGTTTGGTCACCGGAGTAATTGAAGGAGTTAAAGAGGTGGGAGGAGATGTTAGCTCAACAGCCACTGAGGCAGCCAGCGGTGCTGTTAAAGCTACTTCCCAAATAGGTGGAGATGTGGGTGAGGCAGCAGTTTCAGCTGTCAGTGGAGCTATTAATGCAGCAGGCGATATTGGAGCAGATTCAACTGAACTGGCCAAAAATGCAGTGGTAGGTACCCTTAAAGCTGCTGATGAGATCGGTTCTGAAGCAAGTGGATTAGTAAGAAAAGCCCTACTTAATGCTGCAGCTTTGCCGCATGATGTAATTGATGCGCTCCTTAGCGGTAAAACTGAATAAATTAACTAATTTCATCCTTCTTCTGACAACTTTTGTAATACCTCTAATTGGTCCGGTTAAAAATTTAGGTTTTGAACAAGCCAAAGTTTTCTTTTTTTTGATTTTTTTAACTTTAGCAGGTTTATTATGGCTTGTATATTCAATTAATCATCCAGTCAAAATAGAATGGGCTCCTATTAAAAAAGCAGCCGCTTTATTGATGGCTGTATTATTTCTAACTTCCCATCTGGGAATTGATCGGTGGAATTCTTTTTTGGGAACACAGCCATACTTCCAGGGACTCATCTTATATGCCTATCTTTTCTTATTTTTCTTACTTATTTCTCAGTCAAAAATTAAATTTGAGTATTGGGCTTATGTTTTAGCAGGTTCATCTGCGATGGTGGGAATATTAGCCATAAAGGATTGGATTTTATTGAACATATTTCATGTTCAAATTCCCACTTATGCCGGCAGAGTAGTGTCTACTTTTGGCCAGCCCAATTTTTATGCGGCATTCATATTGTTTAGCCTACCTTTTAGTTACTATTTGTTGGTTATAAACAAAGGTAGGAGATCTTGGGCTTTGCTGGCTATTTTGATGATTTCAATTTTGGCCATTATAATAAGCGGATCAAAAAGCGTATTTTTACTCCTAATTTTACTGGGATTAATCTGGTTAGGTCTTTATTTTAAAAAAAAATATTTTTTTTGGGATTCCTCAGCTTTCATTTTACTCATCATTGCCATATTAATTTCAATTCAATTTGCATATTTTTATTTAGGAAAAGAATTATGGGGATTTAATTTATCTGATAATCCTATCGTAACGCATCAATCTGTGGAAAAAGACCCCTTATTTGGTTAGTTGTTGGAAAAATAATTGTTAATCAGCCTATTACAGGTTATGGTCTAGAAAACATAAGTCTATCATATACAAATTATTTCCAGGATAATCAAGATTTAGTTTTTAAGGAAGGCTCAAAAAGTTATCCGGCTCTGTTGTCCTTAAGAGACCTTAGTATTAGTAGAACTCATAACTATTCTTTAGATTTGTTGCTTTTTTCAGGAATATTGGGACTAATTGGTTGGTTTTTGTTAACTTTCTTTATAATAAGGAAATTAATAACCTCTAAAATAAATTTGGAAAAAAGTATCTTAATGACAGGTTTGATAACATATCTTGTCTGGATCCAATTCCAAAACCAATCAATGGTACATCTACTCTATTTTTGGCTAATGGTAGGTTTGATTGATCAGAATTTAAAATAAATTTCTTGAGGAAGGGGATACAATTAATACAGGATTTATTTGCTCATAAAGTACCTGGTCTTTTTAATGCCTAAATCTTGCGATAACGACTACTTCTACCCATTCCCACACTCTCGATTTTCTTTAACTGAAGTAGTTTAGCAAGTGATTGTCTGACTGTGGCATAAGCAATCTTAGTGGCCGCAGCTATTTGGAGATTGGTAGCTTCATCAACCGCCTGTATATATTGCCATACTGCAATCTGTTTATTGGATAAAATATCCTCAATTCTCTCTTGGGACATCAAGCTGATAGCTTCTTTAGATTGCGCTAGGATAATTTCCAAAAAGAATTCAAGCCAGGGAGTAATATTTCCAGTTCCTTTTTTGAAGGTTTTTTGGCTTTTTCTTAAAGCCAGGTAATATTGCGGCTTCTGATCCTCAATCAGTTTCTCATGAGAGACATAAGGCATGTATAGATAACCTGCCTGAAGAAGGAGCAAATTAGTGAGAATTCTAGATAAACGGCCGTTGCCATCTTTAAAAGGATGGATATTTAAAAACTCCACTAAAAAATTACCGATAATAATTAACGGATGAGATAACTTAGCATCGAGAGCATATTTGGTCCATTCCACCAATTCCTGCATTTGTTTAGGGGTTAAATAGGCTGGGGTGGTGTCAAAGATCACTCCAATTCTTCTACCTTGCTCATCCACCATTTCAATTTTATTATTAGTACTTTTATACTTGCCTCTGTGATCCTGATCTTTCTTAACGTACTTTAAAAGCTCCTGATGCAAATGTTTAACGGTATTCTCACTGAATCTAATGTGTTCCCAAGCATCAAAGATTATTTGGAGGAGTTCAAAATAACCCTGAACCTCTTGTTTTTCTCTATCTGCAAATTTCTGCATGGCAATACCCTGCATTAAATCTTCTACATCCTCATCCGATAGCCTTGCTCCCTCAATCCTGGTAGAAGCACCGGTAGAGGTAATTAATACTGATCTTTTAAGTCTCCCTAATAGTTGGGGGTTTAAATTAGTCCCTTGCGTCCAGCGACCTTTTAACTCGTCAATCTGAGCAATTTTAAGAAATACTGCTGGAGGCAGTTGAGCTAACCTACTTTCAAATTTGCGATTTTTAACCATATATTAAGGTGATAATTTAACTATAGCAGATTATAGCAGATTATAGCAGATTAAGCAAGTCTTGGGTATTTGAGCATTAATTTTTGGATTTTAGGATCAATAACAATTTTACAATATGGTTGATCTGCGTGGTTTTCATAATAATTTTGATGATAATCTTCTGCCGGATAAAAATTTTGGAAAGGCTCAATTTTAGTGACAATGGGATCTTGGTAATATTTTGATTGCTCAAGTTTTTTCTTAGATTCTTCTGCAATCCTTTTTTGTTCATCATCATGATAAAAAATCACTGATCTATATTGTTCTCCTGTATCTGCCCCCTGTTTATTTAAAGTGGTGGGATCAATCAGATGCCAGTAAACATCCAGCAGTTTTTTGTAAGTTATTATTTTGGGGTCAAAAGTAATCTGGATGGCCTCCGCATGGCCGGTAGAACCGCTGGAAACCTGTTCATAACTGGGCTTTTCCATATTGCCACCGGTATAACCAGACACCACCTTTTCCACCCCTTTTAATCTTTTAAAAATAGCCTCTGTACACCAAAAACAGCCTCCAGCCAATGTGACAGTTTCCATAACAGATATAATTATATATGATTAGAGTATGGTCCAATATGATGTTTTGGTGGTGGGATCAGGAAGTGGTTTGGATATTGCCTCAGAAGCTCAAGAATTGGGCAAAAAAGTGGCTCTGGTGGAGGAAGGGCCAATGGGCGGAACCTGCCTTAATCGTGGCTGTATCCCTTCCAAAATGCTCATTCATGCATCAGATGTGGCTGAGGTGATCAAAAATTCCCCAAAGTTTGGCATCATAGCCGAAATTAAAAGCATTGATTTTGCCGCAATTGTTAAAAGAGTTACTGATGAGGTGGACTCTGATTCTCAAAGTATAGAAAAGGCCATTGGTCAGAGTGAGAATCTAACTCTATATAAATTGAGAGGAGAATTTGTAGGTCCTAAACTGATGAGAGTGGGCAAAGAGGAGATTACTGCAGAAAAAATCTTTATTGTGGGAGGCACCAGAGCCTCAATCCCTCCCATCCCAGGTTTGGATAAGACTCCATATATCACTTCAAGGCAGGCCTTACGGTTGATGATTCAGCCTAGGCACTTGATCATAATAGGTGGAGGTTATATTGGCTGTGAGCTGGCTCATTTTTTTAGTGCTTTGGGAACGAAAGTCACCATGATCAGTCATGGGGATAAGCTTTTGGAAAATGAAGATTGGGAGATTTCGGATTGGTTTACCAGAGAATTTAGCAAAAAAGTGCAAGTAATCTTTAAAGGCGATACTGAACAAGTTTCTTATGCAAATGGTCAATTCCAACTGAAGCTAAAAGATCAAGCTGATTTACTGATTGGTGATCAGCTTTTGGTGGCAACAGGCAGAAAACCTAATAGCGATCTTTTAAAAGTATCTTCCCTGGGGCTCGCTTTGGATGAAAAAGACTATATTAAGGTTAATGAATATCTGGAAACAAATGTAGAAGGAGTATGGGCCCTGGGAGATATTGTGGGAGTGTCTCCTTTTAAGCACTCTGCCAATTATCAGGCAGAATTAGTTATCCAAAATGTTTTCTATAATAAAAAACTGGCTGCTGATTATTCAGCTATCGGTCATGCGGTTTTTTCCTCACCTCAAATTGGGGGAGTGGGTAAAACTGAACAGCAGTTGAAAAAAGAGAATGTTCCCTATAAAGTGGGCAGAGCTGAGTTGAAAAATACCGGCATGGGAGCGGCCTTACAGGAGAATGGTTTGGTTAAAGTTTTAGCTGACGGGAGTGGAGAAAACATTTTAGGCTGTCATATTGTGGGTCCGGATGCCTCTACCCTGATTCATGAGGCCGCAATTGCCATGAAAGCATCCGGTAAAGTCTCAGCCATTACCGAAACTGTTTTTGTTCATCCGGCTTTATCAGAAGTTTTACAAAGAGCTTTTTTGGCCATTGGTTGATGATATAATTCCCATATGATTTTGTCTCCTGAGCAGATTTCCAACCTAATTAAGACATTAAAAGGAAAAAAAATTGTCTTGGTAGGTGGATGTTTTGATGTTATTCATCCCGGACATATTATTTTTTTGGAAAAAGCCAAAGAGCAAGGAGATGTACTAGTAGTACTTTTAGAATCAGATGAGGCTGTCAGAAAAATCAAGGGTATAAAAAGACCTTATCATAATCAAAATGACAGAGCTCAGGTTTTATCTTCTCTTAAATCTGTAGATTATGTGGTGATGCTACCTCTTTTTAAGAGTGATTCATCCTATGAAGAGCTTATAAAGAAAATTAAACCAGATATGATCTGTGCAACCAGTGGATATGGTGATACCGCACACCATGAGAGGATCGCCAAGAAAATAGATGCCAAAATAAAATTTGTCACCAGAAAAATTGGCAATCATTCAACAAGCAGAATTCTTACTTACAGAGGTTAAAGCAAATCCAAAACCAGGGTGGACCAGCCAAAGTTTTCTCTTCTGTAACCTTTACCTGTTTCCGGATTATAGTATTCCCTAAAGCCTTCTTTTTCCACCATCTGAGTCGTTTTATCGACAATTTGATCGGCGATGTCAAAAAAGCCATGTTTTCTTAGACCCTTGACAATAAACCAGTTGGTATTGATCCAGGTGGGACCCCGCCACAAAAGCTTTATTTTATAAAAAGGAGTATCACCCGGCTCATAATATTTTTCATCTTTGGCAACAGAAGGGATAGGATAAGGAGTCCAAAACTCGTCAGGACTAAGAAGATGCTTATTGATTAGGGATGTCAGTTTTTCTTTGCCAATGCCCTGTAAAAAAATCGGCATTAAAGAGGCTATAGTTTTAACTTTAGCCATCTTTTCTGATTTGGAATAGAGCGAATAAAAAATCTGATCTTTACTATCCCAACATTTTTTAAGCAGCGACCTTTCGCACTTATCTGCCGCTTCTTTCCAGAACTCAGCCTCCTCATTTTGGCCGATCTGAGTGAGTAATCTGGATAAAGATCTGGAAGATTCAGCAAAAACGCAGTTAAAGGTTAGATCCTCCACATTAAAGTAATCCTTGTCTAAAATTTTTTTACTATTAAAGCCATACCTATGATTTAAGAAATCACTTTTGCGGTAATAATAGTGCAGTCTGGTTGGATCCTCACCCAAAAAACCAAAAACACTCTGGAAAGACGGCAACTCATCCATACCTGACTCATTGGGCGAGATAATGGAGATTAAAAAATCCTGATCCGGATCCCGGTTTTCCAAAAGCCAGCGGTGGTATTTAACTAATTTAGGCAACACTTCAAGTAGAAAAGATTGATCAGGATCGCGCTCATAGATGGCCTCAACTGCCAAAGCCAAAGCAGGCGGCTGAGTCAGGGCAGTGGTTTTGGGCCGGATAGATAATTTACTTTCAATATAGGCCCAATGAGGCAGATTAAAGCCATCCTCCCAAAATATAATGTGAGGTAAAAAGCCATCCTCCCATTGGCCCAATAGAAAATTTTTGATCTCTTTTTTGGCCCAGTCAGTATCAAAATGAGATAGGACAATGGCATGAAAAGCAGTATCCCACAGCCACTGGTAAACGTATTCTTTATTAGATGGGGAAATAAACTGATAATCGGTCTTTTTCCATTTGGAATAACCTGTCTTAAGATTAGATTTAAATAATTTCTTTATTTGATCAGTTATCGGCATAAGTTATATTATATGAACATATTAATTTTGGATTACAATAGGATATTGTGAAGAAATCATTGCTTTTACTCTCTATTATCACCATTTCCATCTTTACTCTTTTTTCCTATACAGTGGCCAAGGAAAGATGGCAAAATACGGACTTTGACTTTATGGTTAAACTGCAGGATCATATTCCCCCCAGATTTGATGATAGGTTTTCCATTTTAAGTTTATTGGGAAGCGTGGAGGTGACTTTCGGGATAGCCTTGATGATGATTATTTTAGCTTTATTAAGACTTAAGTGGATGGGGATTTTAGGCTGGCTGATGATTATTCCTGCCACATCAGCCGAAGTATTTGGTAAGTTAGTGCTTTATCACCCTGGGCCGCCAATATTTTTTCACCGAACTAATGTTTTTACTCATCTGCCTTCTTTTTATGTTCATACTGAATTTTCTTATCCTTCCGGGCATATGACCAGGTCTGTTTTTATAGTGACAGTTTTTTTAGCTCTAATAGTTTATTCCAGATTAAATTTTCCAGCAAAATTTTTTAGTAGCGTTATTTTAGTAGGATTGATTTTCTTAATGGGATTATCCAGGATCTCTTTGGGAGAACACTGGTTATCTGATGTGATTGGAGGTACTATCTTAGGGATGGGATTTGGTTTTTTTGCTGCTGTCTTGATCCTCTTAAGGGTCAATACTGAGCGAAGTCGAAGTATTGCTTTTAGCAAATAAAAAAGGATAAAATGGCCCCAGATGCCCGCTGGGAGGTGAGCTTAATTTTTGAATAGAAATATCACTATAGTGATCATTATTTTAATATTGGTGGTGATTGCCGGGTATCTGGTTTGGCTAAGAAGCAGATATATGCAGCCTGTTTCCCCTGAACCGGTGGAAGTAAAGCAGGAGGTTGTTTCAACACCTGTGGCCAGCCCGACAGATGAATCTTCACCTTCAGCAGAGGAAGAGGAAGCAACAGAAGAGGCAGAAGAAACTGCCACTCCCACCTCATCATCAGTTGAGGAATAGGTATTGATGGTAAGCAAATTAGAATGTAAAAAAACTGCCTTGTTCAGCTACTATATTAGCTGATATACTTTTATGATATGGATAATTCCCCTGTTGAGAAATTGATTATTGTGGGTTCTGGGCCGGCTGGCTTAACAGCGGCCATTTATGCTGCCAGAGGAAACTTAAAACCTGTGGTTGTCTCCGGCAGGGAGATGGGCGGGCAATTGATGTTAACCACAGATGTGGATGATTTTCCCGGCTTTGATAGTGGCATACAGGGACCGGAGCTGATGGAAAGAATGAGGAAACAGGCCGAGAGGTTTGAAGTGAGATTTATTGATGAAAATGTTCAATCCGTTGATTTTTCCAAGAAGCCATTTGTGATTCAGTCTGAGAGCCGACGGCTGACGACTGAAAGCTTAATTATCGCCACCGGTGCCTCAGCTATATGGTTGGGGCTAGAATCTGAGAAAAAGTTCATGGGTAGAGGAGTGTCATCTTGTGCTGTTTGTGACGGGTTTTTCTTCAAAGATAAAAATATCATTGTGGTAGGAGGAGGGGATACTGCCATGAGAGAAGCTCAGTATCTATCGAAGCTTTGCAAGAGCGTCACGGTAGTTCATAGGAGAGATACTTTCAGGGCCCAGTCGGCCCTGGTGGAATTAGTTAAATCAAAACCCAACGTCAAATTTATGTGGAATGCCACAATAGAAGAATTTATGGGACAAGACAAACTGGAAAAAGTGAGGTTAAAAAATACTCAGGATGGAAAGGTCACAGAAATGTCTATAGATGGAGTTTTTGTGGCAATAGGACATAAACCTAACACAGATTTTTTAAAAGATCAGCTGGAACTGGACCAAAAAGGATATATAGCACTACACGATGAAACCAAGACTTCAGTAGAAGGGGTATTTGTGGCAGGTGATGTGGCAGATTATCATTACAGACAAGCTGTCACCGCAGCTGGGATGGGCTGCAAAGCCACCTTTGATGCAGAAGAATATTTGGAAAATTTGATCCCTTGACTTAGGTATATATAAAGTATATACTTTGTGTATATGCAGACAGCAGTAGTTAACATTAAAGTTGAGCCTATAATTAAAAAGAAAGCCCAGAAAGTGGTTGAAGAATTAGGTTTATCTCTTAGCGGAGTAATTAACGGTTACCTTCACCATCTGGTTAGAACTAAAGCTGTCCATTTTAGTCTTTCTGAAGAGCCTTCCGAGTACATGATGCAGTCTTTAAAAGAAGCAGAAGATGATATTAAAGCCGGTAGAGTTTCTCCCCCCTTTGATAATGCCAAGGATGCTATAGCTTGGCTGCGTAATCCTAAAGCCAAGTATGCAAACAAAATTCGCCAAAAAGTTTAAAAAGCAATACGAAAAAGCTGATGCTAAAATAAAGTCAGCATTCGATAAGAAACTTGAATTATTTCTACAAGATCCATTCCATCCGTTATTAAATAATCATTCATTAACTGGTAAATATTTAGAGAAACGTAGTATCAATATAACAGGTGATTGGCGCGCAATTTTTAGTGAAGCTGAGACTGAAGAAGAAAAAGTAATAAACTTTGAACTTTTAGATATTCACAGCAATCTGTATAAATAAATTATTGGCTAAGGAAGAAAATGAGGAGAATATATTTTCCTCTATACAAATAGGGATTACTTCTTAGATACCAAAGGCGGACGAGGCGAGCAGAAGAATATTTGGAAATTTTAAAATAAGTGGTATTATATTGTGTATGAGGTTGATAAACTTCTTAATTAAACTTTTTCCTACTAAACCAATTTATGCTCATTGTGATATTCCTTGCGGGATTTATGATCCACACACAGCTCAGCTTGCTGCTAAAACTGTTTTAACCATGGTTCAAAAGTTAAAAGATATTAAAGCTGAACCAGGATCACCAGAGGAACTGCAAGCAAGAAATAACTTTGTCAGGATGGTGAAAGTGAAAGAAGAACATGCGGAAATTTGTAAAAGAGAAGTTTTAATTCTTTGGACAGATTATTTTAAGAGCGAGCATCTGGAAAAATTTCCTGATCTTCATGATCTGATTTGGAAGGCAGCCAAATTATGTTCTGAGAACAAAAGGGCAGTAGATGAGGTAAAAGCACAGGAACTAGTAGCAGCAGTTGATAAGATTGCGGAGATATTTACTCAGACAAAAGTAACAAGTAACAAGTAACAAGTTATATTTCTTGTGCCTTGTTATCTTTACTGTACTTGTTACTATGAAGATCTTTCCATTTTCCAGATTTACAGTGTATGGGAATTCCATGCTGCCTACTCTAAAAGAAGGCCAGGATGTTTTAGTTTGGTGTTGGTTTTATACTCCAAGAGTGGGGGATATTGTAATAGTGCAAAGTGCAAAGGGAAAAGTGCAAAGGGAAATAATAAAAAGAATTGTAAAAATAGATAGACAAAGATTTTACATAGAAGGGGATAACAAAGATGAGAGTACTGATTCCAGAGAATTTGGTCCAATTAAAAAAGAGCAAATAATAGGAAAAGTAATTTATATAGTGAGGTAAGATGTGAGATAATATAGCAGTTATGGACGATACTGCCCAGGATAAAATAATCCAATTTAGCGACCAGCATGATGCTGATCTTCACAAAAGGGTCCATCAAAATCTTCAGCAAGCTGGACATCCTGTTTCTAAGGCGGATATTAAGCCAGATGAGCATTCTGCCTTAGAAAATCTTAGAGAAGGCTTGGAAGATCAGGCAGATGTAGTGGGAGCAGCAGTAGAGGAAGTAGGAGACAAACTGGGTGGAGAAAATGTCACCTATATTGAACAAAGGCCGTCCAAAGATTGGAAAACACGTTTAAAGGAGAGAATAAAAGGAAAGAAGGCAGCATAAGAGATGGAAGTTACTCAAACACAAACTGGATTGGATTTTGTTTCGCTACTGATGATAATGGTGGCAGCCACAGCCTTAATTCTTCTCTCTATTGGCTTAATACTTTTTTTCCGTAAATTCTTAATAGGTTTTTTCAAATACAGACAAAGAGAAAAATCTTCTTTGCAGTTTGTACTGTTACAAATTAAAGTCCCCAGAGGCAATGAAATCAAAATTGATGCGGCAGAGCAGCTTTTTGCCACCTTTGCTTCTCTTAGAAAATCCGGCGGCATGCTCTCGTTTTTGGAGCCTCAACCTCATCTATCTTTTGAAATTGTAGCTGTTCATGAATCCATCAGATTTTTTGTTTCCTGTCACATAAGCCATCAGGATCTTTTGGAAAAGCAGATTAACGGAGCCTATCCTGATGCGGAGGTCAAAGAGGTGCCGGAATATAATATTTTTTCGGAAACAGGTGAGACTGCCTATGCGCTTTTAAAACTTAAAAACGCAGATTATTTTCCCATAAAAACTTTCCGGGATCTGCCAACAGATCCTTTATCTGCCATTACCTCAGCTTTGGCCAAGATGCAGCCGGGTGAGGGAGCGGCAGTGCAGCTGATGATCTCTCCCTCCGATGATAAGTGGAGAGATCTGGGAAAGAAATGGTTAAAAAATGAAAAAGATCCTGGTAAGAGCGATAACCCTAAGCCTCCGCCTGATGCCAAACAACTGGAGGCAGTGGAGGGGAAAACTTCCCGCGCTGGATTTAATGCAGCTGTCAGAATTGTAGTTTCTTCCACCACATCTTTGAGTGCCAAAGCTCACCTAACCAACATCAAAGCTACTTTTGAGCAATTTTCTGGGCCATACAATGGATTTTCCGGTGCCAAGATTTATTCTGAGAAAGGCTTTATGACTGATTTTATCTACCGTTATATGCCCAAATTTAGCAAGCCTGCGGTCTTAACTGCTGATGAGCTTTCTTCTATTTTTCATTTTCCCAACAAATCAGTGGAAACTCCATACGTGGACTGGCTCTCTTCCAAAAGAGCCCCGGCTCCGGAAAAAATCCCCACTTCAGGACTTTACCTGGGTAAATCTGTTTTTCGAGGAGTAGAAAGGCCGGTCTATCTTTCCGAAGATGACAGAAGAAGACATATGTATGTGATTGGCAGAACCGGCACCGGCAAAACCGAGTTTTTAAAAACCTTAATGCTGCAGGATATTTTGGCTGGCAAAGGCTTATGTTTTATTGATCCGCACGGAGATGCAGCAGAGGAGATCCTGCAGCTGATTCCCCCTGAAAGAGCAGAAGATGTGATCTATTTTGATCCTTCGGATACTGCCCGCCCTTTTGGTTTAAACATGCTGGAAGCCTATACTGAAGAGCAGAAACACTTTGTGGTCTCATCCATCATTGGGCTGATGTATAAGCTGTTTGATCCCAACAAAACCGGTATTATCGGTCCCAGATTTGAACACGGGGTGAGAAATGCCATGCTCACTGCTATGTCCGCTGAGGGTGCTACTTTTGTGGAAGTAATGCGTATTATGACTGATGCTGCTTTTGTGCAGGAGCTGTTGCCTAAAGTCAGCGATCCGGTGGTTCGCCGCTACTGGACAGACCAGATTGCCCAAACTACTGACTTTCACAAATCCGAGGTGCTGGATTACACTGTCTCCAAATTCGGCAGATTTGTGACCAATAGAATGATGAGAAATATTATTGGTCAGTCAAAGTCAGCTTTTGATTTAAGGAAAGTAATGGATGAAGGGAAAATCCTGATTATGAATTTGTCCAAAGGTAGATTGGGCGAGGAAAACTCCAACTTTTTAGGCTTAATTCTGGTTCCTAAAATTCTGGCAGCTGCCATGAGCCGTTCCAACGTGCCGGAGGCCCAAAGAAAAGATTTTTATCTCTACGTTGATGAGTTTCAAAATTTTGCCACTGATACTTTTGCCGATATTTTATCTGAGGCTCGTAAATATAGACTTAATTTAATTGTGGCCAATCAGTTTATTGGCCAGATTGGCGAGGATTTAAAAAATGCGGTATTTGGCAATGTGGGTACTTTGGTAGCATTCAGGGTAGGGGTGACAGATGCCAATTACCTGCAACATGAGTTTTCTCCGGTATTCTCAGAGGCGGATCTGGTCAATGTGGAATCACCCCATGCCTACATTAAGACCATAGTTAAAGGAGAACCGGTGGTGCCGTTTTCTTTAGATACTACCAAGGATATGAATAAGTGGAGAGCTTTGCTTAAGCCTCAGGTAGGTCAAGCTATTAAAGAATTATCCAGATTAAAATATGGTAAGGATGCTCAGGTAGTGGAAGCAGATATTGTCCAGAGAGCAAGATTGTAGAGAGTAGGCCCGGAAGGAATCGAACCCTCGTAAAGTGTGTATAAGACACTCGCTCTACCATTGAGCTACGGGCCTGTAGGTGGAATTATACCAAAACTTGACCCGCGGTTCTTCCTTTAAAGCTCTTCCAGCTTTACCTTAGATTCTCCGTTTTGGTTTTGGACAAATTGGAGGTAGCGTTCAGTGGTGGATAGTCTTTTGTGCCCGGCCAGCTTGGACACCATGGTTAAGGGAACTCCTGCTTGCAGCTGGTGAGCCACCCAGGTGTGTCTTAAATCATTAACTTTAGCTTCCTTGATGCCGGCAATTCTAAAATATCTATCAATTGCTGTCCTGATATTTCTGATCAGTAGGGGTCTGCCGGTTTTGGTGATAAAAAGAGCATGTGAGGGGGTTTTGGGACGCACTTCCAGATATTTAGTTATGGCATCAGCTGCAGCTCTATTTAAAGGAATAGTTCTTTCATTTGAGCCTTCAAATTTAGGCACAGATAAGTTGCCACCATCCAAATTGATGTCTTCAACTCGCAGTTGGGCTAGTTCCCCAATCCTAATGCCGCTTTGCAGTAAAAGCTCAATTACAGCCAGCATTCTGGTATCAGATCTGGCAGCATCTCTTAAAGCTCTATATTCGAGCTTGGTGAGAATCCTGGGGGGTTTGTTTTCAAATTTCGGATGCTCCAAAGAATTGGCCGGATCCTCTGTTATATAGCCTTGAGCTTTTAAGAACTTGAAAAAAGTTTTAGTGGAATTGGTTTTTCGAGAGATAGATTTGGCAGTATAGGTCTCTTTGGATAGTTTTTCCATAAAGGATTGGAGATCTTCCAGACTGACTTGAGCCACATCATTTTTACCGGCAGCTTTGAGATACTCATTCAGTTGCTCAATATCCTTGCCATAAGCTAAGATAGTAGCTGAGGATCTTGATTTTTCCTTAAGATGGGCAAGAAATTGTTTATGGGCATCCTCTAAATTAGCCATATGGCTGATATTTTAAGTTTATAGGATAGAATTGTCAAGAGTTAAGTTATGAGAAGAAAAACTGTTATTGTATTAATAATTATAATTCTAAGCGCAATTTTCTATTATTTGATCAGTCAGATTGTAGGCGCTTTAAAATCTTCAGATAGATTGAGCCAGGCAGCAGATCAAGTTTATCAGCTGGAGGCAAAAAACAGACAATTGAAAGAGGAGTTAAAAAAGATTCAATCTCCTGAATATATTGAAGAACAGTTAAGAGATAAACTGGGGCTATCCAAAAAAGGCGAGACAGTGGTGGTTATTCCGGAGAAAAAAATCAAAGAGGTTTTGGGGGCCTCAGAATCCTCTCAAGAAGTCAGATTACCCAATTGGTTGGGGTGGCTGAGAGTATTCTTTAGATAATTTGTGTCTGCACTGAGCGAGTCCCGATTTATCGGGACGAGTCGAAGTGTTACGGGAAACTGTTAGAAACTATTTCTTTCTATAGACCTCATCATGGGTACCTATTTTGAAGAAATAGATAGTCTCATTTTCTTTATATAACATTCGATAGCTCTTATCAATAGAAATACTCCATATGCTTAAGTTATCACGTCTTTTGATTTTATGAAGACGGAGTGATTTACTGCGGGAATTGTTTATGAATAAATATAATTGTTTCTGAATTCTGTTGTATAAACTCACATTCTGACGTTGAATTTCCTTTAGTTTTTTATCTACATCAGGACTAAATTTAAGAGGTTTCACAGATTCTTAAAGAATTTATCCAATTCTTCTTTACTAGTGATTGTGATAGCTTTATCTTTTTCCTTTAAGGCTTTTTTTAAGGCTCGTTCAGATTTATCAGAGAGCTCGAAAGTAGGGTAATCCATATCTTCTACGTCTTTTAACATTAGATGTTTAATATAGCCTGCCAAAGGCATGCCGAATTTGTCGGCTTTGCTTTCCAGATAATCTTTGAGAGCTAGAGGTAAATTTAATTTAATTTGTGCCTGTTGAGTAATCATAAAGCTAGTATATCACCAATTTCAGGACTTTTCAAGGACTAAAATATAATGTTGCGGGGATGGAATGATGTTAGAATTTATTTTGCTTCTTCCCGTGCATAAATTACATCTGTCTGCGGAACAATGTGTGAAAGCTCAACTCCTTCTTGAAGTTCTTGTATGTTTATTAATCTAAAATCAAAATCCACATCCGCTGATGTTTCTATACTTTGCAACACTTCCATCTCGGCTTGGTACACAGGATTCCTGTACATCATATCAAACGGTGGTGCGGATATAACAGTTAACAGACGGCGACCTTCGCCTTCAAGAGATTTAGTATCGTAGACTGCCTGAACTTGTGGTAAATCTTTAACACGACTTATAAATGCACTTCTAACAGCTTCTGGAATTTGTGGATTTGGAAATTCAACCATAGACAGCAAGATTGTAGTTTCTTGTACGCTATATGTCAATTAGCTTGTCCTAACAATCTAAACTACCACTGTGTCCCATACCATACGGTATAGGACCATGAACTGTATGGTTCGTGGTTGCGGAGTGGGATGATGTTAGAAACTATTATTTTAACCGTTAACCTTATTGGTGGATTATCGTACCGCCATTAAAGATTTGAATATCATCTAGTGAGACTACTATAGATCGCCACCCTGTTCCTGGATCATTAATAAAGTAAGTACCAGGTTTTACTCTAAAATTATATGCTCCAGCTAAATCGGTTTTCGTAGTTTGAACAATAGTTTTTTTATCCTCCGAATACAAAGTTACAGGAAAATTAGTCAGCGTACCTGAATTAGAAAAAGTATTATTTTTCTCTACTTGAGAAAACATTTGACCAGTGATATCGCCAGTTGTAATAGGAGAGTTGGTAATAGAAGAGGCAATAAGTTGAAAGTTTGGATCATCCTCTGTCGTAGCTTGGGAAGCGTAGATTATGTAAGCAGCTTTCTCTGAATCCTCAAGATATAATATTTGAGTAGGTGATCCAGCACCGCCTCCACGAGATTTCACAAGAATTGCGTGTGTATTAATAATTTTAAACTCTGGTTGATCGTTAGCTGTTTGGTTTAATCGTTTTACATAGTTAGAAAATGATTCCTCCCGCTGCCTTTCAAAAGGATTTTGATCAAGCCAGTATTTAGCAAGGGTCACTGTATATCCAGTTCCTGCAGGACGACAATCATCCTTGAGACATTCTACATTGATAAATCCGTTACGATCATCATCGATATACCAACCCTCAGGAAGATTAAGGATAAAACCTAATGTTGTATTTATGTGTTGATTTTTCGGCTGGGATGGAGAAGTTGTAGAAGGGACTGTTTGGGATTCATTTAAATTAATTTTCCCAGAATAGACTAAATATCCACCAATTGCTGCAGCTACTAGCAGAACTATTAAAAATGCATGTCCTTTTTGATTCACAAATTCAGTTTAACACTTTTGGATTAAAGGTTCTAACCATATCATCTAGTTGCTTAAATTTGAGGCTAGATGTATAATTTGCGGATTAGATAGCTCTGCTTAATCCACTTATCCAGCCCCTAGTTTTATTGAGTAATTCACTACTCCTCCTCACCCTTACCCTTAAAATTCCATAATAATCACCTCTATTAGAATAATCTCTAAGCCAAGTAGAACGATGATAGAAAGGTTTTTCAAATTGACCCAAAGGAATACCTGTTAATTTAACCCAGAATGATTTAATCTTCTCCGTTCGATCCTTATGTGTTTCATTAAACTCAGTACGTAGAATAAAATCTTCTCTTTTAACTTTCAATGCTTTTTCAAACCACTTAATAATAAATTTGATCATTTTAGGATCAGAATTACAAAATCCTAACCTACCTTCTTTAACACTTTTAAATCCTTCAGCCCAATAAAGCGCCAGACCTGTAAGAAAAAGTTCTTGTTCAGATAGAGATTTAATTTCAGCAATAGCTTCTTTTAAAATTTTTTTAACCCTTAATACTTTTTCCAGATGGCTTCTTCTTGCCAAACGTCTTAAATGTCTAACTCTTACTTTTCTTCTCTTTAGATTCTCTTTTTGCTTTTCTGTTAATTTAACTTCTTTACTCCATACAGCTACAATACTAACACTTACTCCTAAAAGTTTTGCTATCTTTTTAATACTTTTACCAGTTTTTCTTAAAGCTATAGCCTTTTCGTATTCAATCTGTTTACGTTTCATTGTACTTATTGATTATTGGGATGTATATCTATACTACAATCATTGTATTAATCTGTCAAGTATTTTAATTGACATGCTGTCTCAAGAAAGCTACAATATCGAACGCGGGGAAGTGTAACGGCTGCACACGAGGCTCAATTTGGGCCCTCTAGTAGGTAACTATTAGAGAGAATCCAGCTCATAACGGTGAAAGGTCGGAATTTCGACTCAATACCGTGGGAAGTCCTGAGTTTATCGAAGGACCCTGTAACGACTTAATAGCGAAGCTATCAAGCTTTGCTTATATTTCAGGTACCAGATAATCTGGATTTAAACTGAAATTATACGCTGGAGTCCGTAGTACTACGGACATGGTATAGTCTAATCTTTTGTTAACAAAAGAGCATAATCTTGAGGCAGCGGGTTCGACTCCCGCCCCCGCAACATGATTCTCTGTTAAAATAGCTTCATGTGGTTTGTTTATGTGCTTTTGTGTAAAGATGGAACTTTTTATACCGGATCCACTAATAATTTAGAAAAAAGATTTTCCGAACACAAAAATGGGAAAGGCGGTCATTATACCAGGTCTCACAAACCAATTAAAATAATGTATTCGGAACAACTACCGACTAAGTCAGCAGCCTTAAAGAGGGAAATAGAAATAAAAAAATGGAGGAGGAGTAAAAAGATACAAGCTCTAAATCTGATCAAATCCCCTTAATCCATTTGACAAATTGCCTGACTCTCAGACATGATAAGAATAAGGAATATTTCGGATGAATAATCTTTTTCATAGAATTGCCATGAGAGTATCCAATATAGCAGGCTCGCCGCTCACTTTTATCTCCGCTTTTTTAATTATAGTTCTTTGGGCCTCCACCGGGTCATTATTTAACTTCTCAGATACCTGGCAGCTTGTTATTAATACTTCCACCACCATTGTGACATTTTTAATGGTATTTTTGATTCAAAATACTCAAAATAGAGATTCCAAAGCCATCCATTTAAAGCTGGATGAACTATTAAGAGGGGTGAAAGGAGCGAGAACCGGCATGGTGGATGTGGAAGAATTGTCAGATGAGGATTTGGAAAAACTACACGAGGAATTTAGGGGCATGCATGAAAAATATGCCAAGGAACTTCAAAGAAGAGGCAAAAAAATTGGCAGCTAAAATTAAGATTTCTTGACATAGGATGCCTTTTATACATATGATTAAGTTAATGTCCAGAAAAAATAATCAGGCAGGAGTTATCAATCCCCTTACAGTTTTCATAGTAGTGATCTTGGCAGGAATTTTAGTCTCTGCTAATATCCCCATTTCCAGAGAGTATATGGATGGCAAAAGTGGAGTGATGGGAGAGCATACTTCCAAAGGATTTCCCAGAGTGATTATGGATGGGGGGCAGAAAGGCTTTATCGTCAGCACTGATGGAGCCGTAACAGATTTCCCCCTCACAGTTGATGAGGAAACAGGTACTTTGACTGTCACAACGCCGGCAGGTGAAAAAGTGGTAGCTGTTTTACCGGATGCAGCCATCAAAAATATGCTCTCCGCCAAAGTGATGAGTTATGTGACATCAGTTCCGGTAGAGGGGGAATTGGCCAGCACGGAAAAATTGATTAAATTAGTGGAACAGGATGGGACACTTATCTATGAGATAGATGGAATAAAAGAACATAAACTCCTTGGATTGATTCCCCTCAAATCTAAAGTGAAAGCTTTTGTTTCAGCTGAAAATGGGCAAGTAGTAAGAAGCGAGACATCTCTTCTGGGTAGAATCCTCAATAGAATTGCTCCCTAAGGTTTTTTCTAGTACAATTGAGCGTACGGCAGTGTAGCTTAACGGCAAAGCGGTGCCCTCATAAAGCACGGATAGAGGTCCGACTCCTCTCATTGCCACAAAGTAAGTGAAAAGTGTAAAGTTAAAAGTGCAAAGTCTATGAAAATAATTGTTTTAGCAGCTGGAGAAGGGAAAAGAATGTGGCCAATTACTATAGATAAGTGCCTGATTCCTTTTCTGGGAAAGTCACTGCTTTATCATAATCTCAAAAAAATTAAAGAAAATGTGGACCCCGATTTAATCGGGGTGGATGGGGAATTTGTGATTATTTCCACTCCACAAAGCAAGGATGAAGTGACTAAAATTGCCCAAGCTTTAAATCTTAAGTTCCAACTTGTTGTACAACAACAACCCAAAGGTATGGCAGATGCGCTACTTTCCGCCAAAGAATATTTAGAGGGTGAAGTTTTGGTAGTTAATGCAGAAGATATTTTAGATGGGGAAGTGTATGGAGAAGTGGCAAAAGGTGGGGCAGATGTAGTGGTGGCTGGTTTGAAAGTAGACAAGTACTTCCCGGGTGGTTACCTGAAAGTAGATGGTGACAAGGTGGTTGGAATAGTGGAGAAACCTGGAGAGGGGAATGAGCCATCAGGTATGGTTAAGTTAGTGGTGGATTATTTTAAAGACGGGAAAAAATTGGTTGAATATTTAGAAAAAGCATCAAGCGAGCAAGATGATGTTTATGAAAAAGCTCTTGATCAGATGATTACTGATGGGATGGAGGTAAAGTTTACAAAGTATGATGGAGTTTGGATTCCATTAAAATATCCATGGCAGATTTTAGATATCCTGGAACACTTATTACAAGATATTGAACAACAAATTTCCCCGGGTGCGAATGTGTCTGAAAAGGCCACTATTACGGGAAAAGTGATCATTGAGGAAGGGGTAAGAGTATTCGAAGGAGCTGTTATTAAGGGGCCTTGTTACATTGGCAAAAATGTCATTGTGGGAAACAATACCATGATCAGAGAGTCTGATTTGGAAGAAGGTTGTGTGACCGGATTTTCATCAGATATCACCAGATCTTATATTGGAGCCAATTCCTGGTTTCATACTAATTATATTGGAGATTCAGTAATCGAGGGGGATTTTGGCATGGGTTCAGGGGCTGTTTTGGCTAATTTACGCTTAGATGATCATACAATTCGGGTGGGAGAAGAGGAAATAGACTCAGGGCGTCATAAGTTGGGACTTATGGCTGGTAAAGGTTCAAGAATCGCAGTAAACGCCTCTGCTATGCCTGGAGCAAGAGTGGGATCTAATTCTTTAATAGGACCAGGAGTGGTTTTATATGGGGATGTAAAAGAAAATAAAAAAGTCTTGGTAAAACAGGAGCTTGAAATAACCGAACACACCCCAGCTTTAACCAGTTATGATCAGTTTAGGGAAAAATTAAAAAAATAATAGATATATGCTTCTTTATGAATTTGAAGGGAAAGAACTTTTTAAAAAAAGTGGAATAAATATTCCAGAAAGTCAGTTAATTAGTGGATCAGGTAATCAGTTAATTAGTATTAAAGCACCATTAATATTAAAAGCTCAGGTTTTATCTGGGAAAAGAGCAGATAGTGGTGGAATAGTAAAAGTCACAGAGATTAAAGATTTAAGATTTAAGATTAAAGAATTATTTGAGAAAACAGTAAACGGTGAGAGGGTAGAGAAAATTCTTATAGAAGAGATGGTGGAGGTAGATAAGGAATATTATCTTTCCTTTTCTTATTCAACAGAAACCAGGGGACCTGTGATGACATTTGGTGAAGGGGGTACAGGGGCTGAGGGGAAAGGGGCTAAAACAATTTCAGTTGATCCAATAAAAGGTTTTAATGGGGAGGGTTTACCTTCTGAGTTAGTCGAAGAAGGCAAAAAGTTGTGGCAACTTTTTATAAAATATGACTGTGAATTGGCAGAAATTAACCCATTAGTTATAGACAAAAACGGCAAAATTTGGGCTTTGGATAGTAAAATAATTTTGGATGATGATGCAGATTTCAGAAGAGAAGAAAAGTTTCCGGAAAGAAATTTGTTTGGTAGAGCTTCGACTGAAAGGGAAATTGAGGCCAGAAAAATAGATGAAGGGGATCACAAGGGTACAGCAGGTTCTGTTTATTGGGATCTTGGGGGAGATATAGCAGTAATTGCAGCAGGTGGGGGTGGTTCCATAGTCAATATGGATGCACTGATAGCTTATGGAGGTAAACCTGCCAATTATACAGAACATTCAGGAAATCCTCCTCGTGAGAAACTGAAAAAACTGACTAAGATTGTCCTCTCCAAACCTGGTTTAAAAGGATGCTGGTTTGTAGGGGGAACTGCCAATTTTACAGATATTTATGAAACCTTAATGGGATTTGTGGAAGGATTAAGGGAAATCAGCCCGAAACCTACATACCCAATTGTGATCAGGCGTGGGGGACCAAATGATAAAAAAGCTTTTGGAGAGCTAAAGGTAATTGGCAAAAAAGAAGGTTTTGATTTTCATATATATGGCAGGGAAACACCTATGACCTCAACTGCAAAGATAATGGTTGATTTAGCCTATGGGAAACAATTGTCATCCTGAGTGGAACGAAGGATCTCTAGACTTGTTCTAGGTTCCTAGGATAAACCTAGAGATTCTTCACTACGTTCAGAATGACAGAAAAGAAAAAAAATGGCTATTTTAGTAAACGAAAAAACTAAAGTTTTAATACAAGGAATTACTGGCAAAGAAGGCTCAAAAGTGGCTTTGCAGATGCAAAATTATCAAACCAAAGTTTTAGCAGGAGTTACACCCGGCAAAGGTGGGCAGGAAGTGCATGGCATTCCTATATATAATACTGTGTCTGAGGCGCTAGAAAATCATCCAGGGATTAATACCTCATTTGTAGCTGTGCCTAACTTTGCGGCATATGAGGCAATTAAAGAGGCTGTAGAGGTCCGAATTCCCCTGATTAATATCTTAACTGAACATATACCAATACAAGATAGCGCCAAAGCTATTACCCTAGCCAGGGAGGCTGGAGTAAGGATTGTCGGCCCATCATCTATTGGGATTATTTCCCCGGGAATAGGAAAAGTAGGATCGATAGGTGGAGATGACCCAAGAGGAGTTTTTAGAAAAGGAAATGTGGGGGTAATTTCCAAATCTGGGGGAATGGCCTCAGAAGTGTCATGGATACTGACTAAGAATGGAATAGGGCAATCAACTGTGGTGGGTATAGGAGGTGATGTGTTAGTAGGTAGTAGTTTTGCAGATTTAATGGAGGATTTTGAAAAAGATCCTCAAACTGAGGCTGTAGTATTGTTTGGAGAGATTGGGGGGACATATGAGGAAGAAGCTGCAGAGCTTATTAAATCTGGTGGTTTCACAAAGAAAGCGGTGGCATTTGTATCAGGTTTATTTGCAGAAACTTTGCCTTCTGGCACAAAGTTAGGTCATGCAGGAGCAATTGTTTATGGGGAAAAGGGAAGTTATAAATCAAAAGTAAATGCCCTGGAATCTGCCGGCATCAAAATTGCCAAAACCCCAGATGAAATTCCGGAGTTTTTAAAAAATACTTGACTTTTGTAATACAAATGTAATACAATATGACTAGGATTAAGATAAAGAAATTGGTCT
Source organism: Candidatus Daviesbacteria bacterium (assembly GCA_030699125.1). Classification (GTDB taxonomy): domain Bacteria; phylum Patescibacteriota; class Microgenomatia; order Daviesbacterales; family UBA10151; genus JAUYKM01. The sequence continues at coordinate 50,775 of JAUYKM010000012.1, forward strand.
GGGATGAGTGGAATATTGAGCATATAAAGAAGCACAATGTGATACAGAGTGAGGTTGAAGAAATATCTAAAAATATTATAATCCATAAAAAGGTTAAATTAGGGAGATATTCAATATTTGGTAGAGTTAGTTCAAGAATTCTAACTGTAATTATTAATAGAAAAGCAAGCGGTATTTATTATCCGGTAACTGCAAGAGATGCAGCTAAAAAAGAAAGGAGAAAGCTATATGAAAAAGAAAAAAGGATTAAAATTTCCTAATTTTAATAAAATGACCTATGAAGAAGAAACAAATTGGTGGGATACCCATGATTTGGGAGATTATTGGGATGAGATGGAAGATGTGGAGATCATTTTTGATTTAGAAAAACTTAAGGAGGAAACATTAATCTTGCGTCTTCAAAAAGAAACAAAAGAGGAACTTGAGAAAGAAGCCAGGAAAAAAGGAATAAATGTTTCCTCGCTGGCAAGACTCTGGCTTACCCAAAGGCTTCATACAGGAGTTAAATGAAAATTGCCAAAACCCCAGATGAGATTCCAGAATTACTTAGGTAACAAGTACAGAAGTGACGAGTAACAAGTTAGAAAACAATTCATTGTTTGGGTACAAAAAGCTAATAGCATGGCAAAAAGCGAATGAATTGGCACATAAAGTGTATGATTTAACACTGGCTTTTCCGAGAAGTGAATTATTTGGTATTACTTCTCAACTACAAAGAGCAGTTTTATCAGTTCCATTAAACATAGTGGAGGGGCATGCAAGAAACAACAAGAAAGAGTTCCATAGATTTCTGGCTATTTCTTTAGGATCATTAGCTGAAACAGAATATTTATTGGAGTTTGCTTATGAGAGAAAATATATAAAAGAGGAGACATTTAAGGAAATCTGCTTGCTAAGATCTGAAGTAGGACATATAATTTGGAGGTTATATATTTCGCAGAAAGGAGGGTAACTAGTAACAAGTGACAACTAACAAGTTAAAATACAAATAGCTTGTGCCTTGTTACCGTTACTGTACTTGTTACAAGTCATGAATGATAAGAAATGGAAGACAAGTATTGCTGGGATAGTTGATGGAGAGGTTATTATACATGGGTATAAAGTAACAGATTTAATAGATAAAGTTAATTTTACAGAAGCAATCTGGCTTGAACTTAAAGGGGAATTGCCAACAGAAAAAGAGCGAGCCATGCTGGATGCAATATTGATTTCCACAATTGACAATGGGTTAGGTCCTCCATCTATGACTAATGCCAGAAATAGCGCCTCAGCTGGTAATCCCATGCAGGCAGCTGTAGCTGCAGGAATTTTAGGTGTGGGAGATTTTCATGGAGGAGCAATTGAGGGCTGTGCCAAGCTCTTACAGATGGGCTTAACAGCTGACAAACTGGTGGAAAAAGTTATTTCCTCAGGAGACAGAATAGCCGGTTTTGGCCACAAAGTTTATGAAGTAGATCCCAGAGCAACTCAAATATTTGCCAAAAGTAGAGAATTAGGCTTTTTTGGTGAACACTGCAATCTGGCCACAGAGGTGGAAAGAGTTTTGGAAGAGAAAAAGGGTAAAAAGATCCCCATTAATGTGGACGGAGCAATAGCAGCAGTAATATCTGATATGGGATTTGACTATCGTTTAGGTAAAGGTTTTTTTCTAATAGGTAGGGTAGTGGGTCTGGTGGCCCATATCTTTGAAGAAATGGTGCGCGAGAAGCCTTACAGAAGAATTTCCTCTGAAGAAATTGAATATGACGGTGAACCTGTCAGAAAACTTGACAAAGCTAAATAACTTATAGTAAAATTTATATATTGACAAGCATTCTTACAATATGCTTACAATTGAAGTATCAATATCCCATTTGGGATTTTTGTTTTTTTAAAAACATATGCAAAGCTTAAGATTTTTTAATTTTTGGAAAATGTACGCTCTCTATATTGGAGGGAGCGGCTCAGTGGGCTTAAGTCCCAAGGATAAGGACTAAAAGACCCCAGCCGCCCCGCAAAACGGGCGGTTTTTTAATGGAGGAAATATGGAAAGAGTAGAAAGAGAAAGAACTTTATCTCATAAAGAACATATTGTAGTGATAGATAACGAGACAGACCAGACCATCTTGGCTAATGTTGAAGGTATTAAAGGACATATTCAAGAAGAGGAGTCGGGGGATATAGTCTTTGTGAAAAGTCTGGATGGTAGATCCTTTGAATTCAGTACTTTGATAAAACTCGGTCGCGGTAAGTTTACCAGTAGAGATAACAGGTATGTATTTTACAGAGCTTGTTTATTAGATCCAAAAGATCCGCAAGATCAGGAAATTATTTTAAGAGCTATAAAAACTTTCCCGCAATCCCTTAATGGTAATGGAAGCCATACCAATTCAGATCAGAATGGTCACCTTATGTCCTAGTCTAACCTCTTAATTCAAATTGTGGTATATTTTAACCATGCAAAAGAGAATTTTAACCGGGGATAGGCCAACTTGATTTTTGTATAACAGTGTAATACAATATGACCAGAATAGTTGTTAAAGAATTGGTTTGGGATAAAGTAAATTTGGAGCATATTAAAAAACACAATGTTACAAAAGAAGAAGCTGAAGAGGCAAAAAACTTTATCTTGCATTGGAAGACTCATACAAAAAGATATCTGGTTGTCAGTAGGGTCGGTTCCAGATTAATATCGATGGTATTAAATAGAAAAAGTACTGGAATATATTATTTAGTTACAGCTAGAGATAGCGGTAAAAATGAAAGAAGGAGGGTACATGATAAAGAAAAAAAGCAGAATTCCTAAATTTAAGACTTACGAAGAAGAAGCCAACTTTTGGGATACGCATGAATTCACAGAATTTGAAGATGAGCTAGAGGATGTTGAGATAGTTTTTGAGTTGAACAAACCCAGAGATGAAACTGTGGTTCTCCGAGTACAAAGAGAAATTAAGGAGCAACTGGATAAATTAGCCAGAAGCCGCGGCCTAAATTTATCTACTCTGGTGAGAATGTGGATGATGGAAAAGCTACAGGAAAATTTAAAGAGACCAAAATTATGAAACGAATTTTGACAGGAGATAGGCCGACGGGAAAGCTACATTTAGGGCACTATATAGGTAGCCTTCGCAACCGCGTGCGTTTGCAGGAGAAGTACGAGTGTTTTTTTATTATTGCTGATTTGCATACTTTAACTACCAAGCCTGAAAAAACAGCAGATCTTAAAGAAAATATTTACCAGATGGTGTTGGATTATTTATCAGTGGGAATTGATCCGCAAAAAGCCACTATTTATATTCAATCCCAAATTCCGGAAGTAGCAGAGTTGGCTATTATTTTTGGAAATCTGGTTTCCACTCCCAGACTAGAACGGGTACCAACTCTTAAAGATGTCATGAAAGATGCTCACATCACCATTCCTTCCTATGGATTACTAGGTTATCCTGTGCTTCAGGCTGCTGATATTTTGATGGTAAGAGCTAATTTGGTGCCTGTAGGGAAAGATCAGGTATCCCATATTGAAGTAACCAGAGAAATCGCTAGGGATTTTAATAGATTATATGGTGAAAGATTACCTGTGCCAGAGGTTCTAGTGCCGCAAGATTTAGGTACTTTGCCCGGAACAGATGGATCAGGAAAGATGAGTAAGTCTGCTGGAAACGTTATTAACTTGACTGATTCCCCGGAGGAAGTGGAGAAAAAGGTGATGAGTATGTATACAGATCCTAATAGGATTCACGCAACAGATCCTGGAAAAGTAGAGGGGAATCCGGTTTTTATATATTTAAATGCTTTTTGTACAGAAGGTGACAAGGTACAAGTAACAAGTTATGAAAATCAATATAGACAGGGCCAAGTTGGTGATATTGAGGTAAAAAAGTTTCTGGCCAAAATACTCAATAATTTTTTAGATCCCATTAGAAAAAGAAGAGCTGAATTTGAAAAACAACCAGAATTAATAGAAAAAATCTTAAAAGAGGGAACTGAGAAAGCTAGAAAAGAAGCACAAGAAACTTTAAAAGCAGTGAAAAAGGCAATGGAATTAGATTATTTTAGTGATTGAAATTTGTTTAACAATGTTATACAATGATTTATGAATACCACTAAAAGAAAGAAAAGCAGAATTCCCAGATTTAAAAGTTATGAAGAAGAGGCAACCTGGTGGGATACTCATGATACCACAGAGTTTGAGGATGAATTTAAGCCAGTCAAGCTTGAATTTGCAAAACCCCTGGAGCATATTTTAGGAGTGAGAATGGATGGTAAAACTCTGACTCAGCTTACTGAACTAGGTAGCGAAATGGGCATAGGTCCATCAACTTTAGTCAGAATGTGGATTATGGAAAAGTTAAAATCAATACCCAAGAGATCTAAGCAATCTGAAATTTCATCTCAGGCAACACTACATCAAATTAAAAAGCCCCAAAAACATTACTAGAAGTTAAATATGAAATCACAGAGAGTCACTATTTATTTACCCTATGAGCTGGCCCAGGAATTTAAACGAATAATTCCCAAAGGGAAACGTAGCCAGTTTATAGCTGAAGCCCTTAGAGAAAAACTCTACAAATGATTTCCTTTGATAATTTTGTTAAAGTTATTCCTGGAACAAAAATCCATTAAGCATAGTTTTTGAAATACTACTGTGTTAAAATTCCCAGTATGGCCAATGGTAGGAAAAAAATAAATTTAAATAAAAAAGCTTGGGCTGTTTTTAAAGGTTTGGCTGTTTATGTATTAATTGCCCTATCAGCTTTGATTTTCTTCTATCAGATTTCCGGCCCCACTCCTTCCGGCACTGAAGTACCGATCTCTCAGATTGTCAAAGATATCAAAGAGGAAAAAGTGGTCAAAGTGACTGTTGAGGGAGATAAGATCACAGCTGAAATCAAAGATTCAGAGGAAAAACTTGCCTCCCATAAAGAAGAAGGAGAATCCATCTATAAAATCCTGGAATCATCCGGTGTTGATCCGAGTTTAGTCACAATTGAGATTAAAGACTTATCTCTTCAAGAGGCTTGGATAGGCGTACTATCAGCAGTATTGCCGATTCTGATCTTGGTTGGTTTGATGTTTTTCTTTTTCAGGCAAGCCAGGGATGCCGGACAGGGTATTTTTTCCTTTGCCCAATCCAGAGCCAGGTTGTTTACCAAAGATCAACCCCAAATTAAATTTGAAAATGTGGCCGGAGCAGAGGAGGCTAAAAGAGAATTAGCCGAGGTAGTGGAATTTTTAAAAACCCCGGATAAGTTTAAAGCTTTGGGGGCCAGGATCCCCAAAGGAGTTTTAATGGTGGGACCAGCCGGTACAGGTAAAACCTTACTGGCCAGAGCTGTGGCAGGGGAGGCAGGGGTGCCATTTTTCTCAATTGCCGGATCAGAATTTATGGAAATGCTGGTGGGAGTGGGGGCAGCCAGAGTCAGAGATATGTTTGCTCAGGCCAAGAAAAATGCTCCTGCCATTATTTTTATAGATGAAGTGGAATCAATTGGTAGACAAAGAGGGACGGGTTTTTCAGGCGGGCATGATGAGCGGGAGCAAACGCTAAACCAAATATTGGTGGAGATGGATGGATTTACTCAAACTGATCATGTGATTGTGATTGCTGCAACCAATCGGCCAGATCTTTTGGATGCAGCACTGATTAGACCAGGCAGGTTTGATAGAAGAGTGGTTTTATCCTTGCCTGATCTGGTGGAGAGAAAAGCCATCATTGAACTTCATATGAAAGGTAAACCTTTTACTAAAGAGGTATCTTTCGAGAGTTTGGCCAGGCGTACTGTGGGATTTTCCGGAGCAGATCTGGCCAATATGCTAAATGAGGCAGCAATTTTGGCAGCCAGGGAGGGAAAAACAGCCATTGATTCTAAAGATTTAGAGGAAGCAGCCACCAAGGAAAAATTAGGACCTCAAAGGAAGAGAATGCAATCAGACAGAGATCGTAAGCTGGCTGCTTACCATGAGGCAGGGCATGCCATTGTGGGGCATAATTTAGCAAATGTTGACCCAGTTCATCGGATTTCTATTGTCTCAAGAGGAATATCAGGTGGACATACTCTTTTTCCTCCAACAGAAGATAGGTCAAATGAAACAAAATCCAGATTACTTGAGCAAATTAGTGCAGCTTTAGGCGGTCAGGCTGCAGAAGAACTGGTATTCAAAGATATCTCAACCGGAGCAGCTTCAGATATCTCTATTGCTACACAAATTGCCAGACAAATGGTGATGGAATATGGCATGTCAGCTTTAGGTCCAATCACCATGCAGTCAAAATCTATGTTTGGAGTATGGAGAGGTATGGATGAGGGGGGAGAAATGTCCACTCAGCTTCATAATGAGGTGGATCGCGAGGTTAAAAAGATCATGGATGCTTCATTTAAAATGGCCCAGAAAATCTTAAAAGAACAGAAAATAAAACTTGATAAAGTAGCCAAGGAGCTTTTAGAAAAAGAAACTCTGGAATCAGAGGAATTTGAAAAAATTGTGGGGAAAAAGAAAAGCTAGCACTGAGTTTGTCGAAGTGTTGACTTTGAAGGAACCTAAGTTTAAGATCTTTTTATGCGTATCATAATTCTTCCTCTGATCTTTTTCCTCTCGGCCACAATCTTTTTAGGCAGTTGCAGCAATGTTTATGCCCAAAGCGCTACTGATATTGGTCAATCACAAATTCATCCGGCACATTCTTTATATTTTTTAAAAACAGTCAGGGAGATTTTAGAGCTTAAGTTTGCTGGAAGTGACAGAATAGCCTCTTTGAGAAGAATGGAATTTGCCACCAGAAGAATTAGAGAGGTAAAGGCTTTGGTTAATGTACAAAAAGAAGAACTGATTGCACCTACCTTAGAAAAATATGGGGCACTACTCAAGGATATTATTGGCACCACCAATATTACTGAGAAAGAGTTGTCCACCCAGTTGGGGGAGAGTATAGATAATCATTTAAATGCACTATACCTGGTTTATGGGATCATCTCTAATGCTGATGCTAAAAGATCCATCAGATTGACAGTGCATAGGCTGGCAGATTTAAATTCTGAATTTATTGAGAGAGCTTTGGAACATGAGCAAATGATTAATGTGGTTAATTTAAGGAGAGCAAGACAAACAATGGTTTGTGAATTCCTGCAAAGGGAGGCAAGTTCTTCTACCCTAAATCAAGTGGAGCAAGGAGTATATTTGAAAAGAGCAAGTAGTTGTTATAAAGTTTTGGAGGCTTTCAAGTAGTGACTGGCAACATTTTAAGAGGCTTTCTTATCTTTGGAGGATGCTACTTTATATTCGATGCTTTGCTACATTTTTCCAATCTTAAATTAACATCTGTTGAAAATGTTTGGTCTGTTTCTGCCTTAAACTATGGCAGATTAATAAACTTTCTTTACGCCTCATTTGTTCTGTTGGCAGCCTCAATCGCCTTCGCTATACAAACAGATTTAAAAAAATATCAGACGATTATTTTAATTTCCGCTATTTGGGCTCTGCTTCATGGGCTAATTTTATTAGGCTTGGTTTGGACTCAAGATTATCAGCAAATCTTTACTCAATCCCCTTCACTTTTAGTTTGGCTGCCATTTTATAGAGAATACCTTAGTTTTAGTAGTTTTTTACTTTTTCTATATAGTGGTATGGTTTATCTATATTTTAAAAAATATAAGTGAAATACCTATTTTTTGACAATTATATCCCGGTAATAATTAATAAGTTGAGTGGTAGTTTTATCAATAGAATAATCTTTAATCTTTTTTAAAGATCTTTGTCCCATTTCCTTTTTTAGTTTCGGATCTGAGAGTATTTTTTCCATACTTTCAGCCAACTGTTTTGTATTATTTGGTTCAACTAGAAAGCCATTTTCTAAAACAAGTTCAATAAGCCCTGCCTGTTTTACTCCCACAATGGGCAAGCCGTACATCATTGCTTCCAAAACCACCATTGGGTTAACTTCCATCTGACTGGTGGTGGCAAATATATCTGCAATACTTAATAAGCTTGATGATAAAAGTTTTTGGTGGGCAATAAAGCCGGTAAATACTACGTTTTTTCCAATGCCCAAATGATGGGTTAATTTCATCAGACTTTTTTTTGCTGGTCCATCACCAATAATCAAAAGAGATGTATGGGGATATTTTTCTACCAGGATTTGAAAAGATTTAATCAAATCTTCAATACTTTTTTCATAAGATAATCTGCCAAAATGCAATACCACCTGATCTTCTAAACGATATTTCTTTTTAAGTCTGGATTTTTCCGCTTCTGTTAAAAATTTAACATCATTTAGATATAACCCATTAGGTAAATAATGTACTTCCTTTTTAAACTTTCTTTGCTGCAATTCTCCAATTAACAGCTGTGACGGTGTCAGCAAAAGATCACATTTCTTATATAAAAAGTTTATATAACGCAGGGCAATTTTATTAAGCAGCTTGATGGCCAACTTATATTTAAAGAATCTTAGAAAATCTGAATTGGTAAAATAAATATGGATTGAACCTACCAGAGGTTTTTTTAAAAGTTTAGCAGCCATGACAGCATCAATTCCGATAGTCATAGTAGATTGTAAATGGATAATATCAGGATCAAATTTTCTTAAATATGTCAATGCTTTAGGTAATCCAAATATGACTAAATTTAGCTCAGTATAAAAAGAAGGGACTGAGGGTAAAGATACAACCCTAACATTTTTGGCCTGAAATTTTTTTCTCTTAATGTGATCTAATTTTGGAGTAAAGATTAAAACTTCATGCCCTCTCTCACCCAATTCCCGGGCAAAATTACCCAAAGAGGTGGCCACTCCATTGGCCTGAGGCAGGAACATGTCAGTAAAGTAAACAATACGCATTCTATTATAGGATATTATTATACACTATTTCCCCTTGATTTGTGATAAATTAGATATATGGCCATTTGGCAAATTATAAAAATCATTCTAATTGTGATTATTATTATTTTGCTCTCGGTTTTTGTGGGCCAGGTTGTTTTTAATAAAACTTATCAATTCCCCCCAAAAATTGAATATGGAGTGACTTTTTCTTCCTCTTATGCTCAGTATCTTAATTTAGATTGGCAAGAGACTTTTATTAAGGTTTTATCTGAGCTTAAAGTAAAGAATTTAAGAATTCCCACCTACTGGGATGCTCTGGAGAAAAATAAGGGAGAATTCAGCTTTGCAGATACGGATTTTATGTTATCTGAGGCAGAAAAAAGGAATGCCAGGGTTGTTTTAGTGGTGGGTTTCAGACAACCTCGCTGGCCAGAATGTTATTTGCCCAAATGGGCTGCCAAACTAAGTCTGGAGGAGAAGCGAGCTGAAATTTTGCAATTTGTGCAAAAAACAGTGGAAAGATATGAAAATAACCCTTCAATCTGGGCTTATCAGGTGGAAAATGAGCCATTCCTGCCTTTTTTTGGTGAAAATTGTGACAGAAGGGATCCGGATTTTCTAAAAAAAGAAGTTGATTTAGTCAGGAGTTTATCTGATAAGCCAATTATTATTACAGCCTCAGGAGAACTGGAAATCTGGATTACTCAGATGCAGCTATCAGATATTTTCGGTACTACTTTATACAGAGAAGTTTATAATCCTTTGATAGGCTATGTTTCTTATCCTATTCTGCCATATTTCTATAACTTAAAATCACAAATTATTAGAAAAGTTTTTGCGCCTCAAAATCAAAAAACCATCATATCAGAACTGCAGGCAGAACCCTGGCTGATTGGTGAGACTATAACTCAGGATCCAAAACGTCAAACTGAATTGTTTCCGGTGAATAAACTAATAGCTAATATAGATTATGCCCGGAAAGTGGGATTTGATAGAGCTTACCTTTGGGGGGTGGAGTGGTGGTACTGGATGGAAAAAATGGGCTATCCTGAGTATTTAGAGTATGCAAAAATCCTATTTAAGTGAAGCCATGATATAATTTAGGATATGAGTGAGGCTGGAGTAGAAATACCAATCCAACAAGAATCAAAACCTGTTTTAGGAAAAAGAGAATATGAATATCAAGGTAATAGAATAAAGGTAGGTTTTGCCAAATTCAGTAATCCGGAAAATTCCAACTTTGATCCTAAAAAAGCTGCATTTCTTCTAACTGGTTGGCCTATGAGACATGATACTCAAATTGATTGGGGGCAGTCTCAAGCATTAGCAAAAGAATTTGGTCTCACCACCTATGATATTGATGGTAGACCCAAAGGAGTTTTCAAAGGTAGCTCGATAGCTTTAGAAGTGGAGGGAATCAGACAATTTACTCAAGAATTACAATCTACTGGAGTAGAGGAGATAACTTTATTCGGTCATTCAATTGGAGCTTCAAAAATAATAGATTTGGCTGTTTCGCTGGAGCAGAAAAATTCCGGGCTGAAAATTAATCTGGTTTTAATTAATCCCATGGGATTAACTGATAAGGATATTAAAGAAATTGCCAAGAATTATTTATTGGATGCATCGGCAGTTGAAGATCGTACAAAAAACCCCAATAGAATTTACCAAAAAAATAAATTTAAGGTACTTATGGGATTAGGAAAAAGCCTGTTAAAAGATGTCAGAGATTTGAAGCTACGTTACCCCAGACTGCTTACTGATCAAATTAGATATTTATCCCAGATGAATTCTAACTTAGCAAAGATAAAATCTCCGGTTCTTGTTCTACTTGCTTCTGAGGATCCGGTATCTGAGTTGGAAAGGATTTTGCCAAAACAGGAAGTGGAAAAATTAATGCCTGCACCAAAGCCAGAAGAAAATTCCAGGGAAAGTATGGCAAGGGTCAGTAAGGCCAGAACAGACTATCTTAGAAAAGAGGTTTTTCCCCAAGCAGAACATGTGGGTATAATCGTGGTAGAGAAATTTGCTAATCATATAGCTTTTGGGATAGAAAGACCAGGTGCAACAAACCATATCATAGCTAGATATTTTGCGAGAGTTGAGAGAGAAGCCAAAAAACAGCAACCTGTTTAATTATAGTCTATCTCCTGTTAGAAATTCATAAGTATTGATGTTACAATCGATCCATGAAATTACTGGTCCTGGTTGACGGTAATGCTTTGCTTCACCGGGCCTATCATGCTACACCTCCTTTTACCACATCAGAGGGGGAGCTGGTCAATGCTGTTTATGGGTTTTCCTCCATGGTTTTAAAGGTGGTTTCGGAGTTAAAACCGGACTTTTTGGCCATAGCCTGGGATGAGAAAGGACCCACCTTTAGACATCAAGCGTACACTCAATATAAAGCCACCAGGGTGGAGGTTGATCAGGCTCTTTCCAATCAATATAAAAGAGTACATGAGGTGGCAAAAGCTTTTAATATCCCGGAATTCTCCATTGCCGGATATGAGGCAGATGATTTAATCGGCACTTTGGCTATCCAAGCTCAGAAACAGCCTGATTTAGGAGTAGTTGTGGTGACAGGGGATCGGGACATTATGCAGCTTATCAACGGCGGCGTGAAGGTTTTTATGCCCAAAAAGACTCTACAGGATGTAGGACTTTATGGCGAAGAGGAGTTTGTGGCCCGCTACGGCTTTGAACCTAAGCTTTTGGTGGATTATAAAGCCTTAGCAGGAGATGCCTCGGATAATATCCCGGGGGTTTCCGGCATCGGGGATGTGACTGCCACCAAACTGATTCATCAATTTGGCACAATTGAGGAAATCTACAAAGGTGAAAATTTAAAAACTTTGCCTCAGAGAATGCAAACTCTTTTATCTGAGGGTGCAGAATCTGCTGTGATGAGCAAAAAATTAGCCACTCTGGATCTTAAAGCCCCGATAAAGCTGGATTTAAAAAAATGTGAGGTAGAAGATTTTAATCCGGAAGATGTTAAAAAGCTTTTTGAGGAGCTGGAGTTTAAAAGTTTAGTCAAAAGGATCCCCGGTGTAGAACCCGAGCAAATCAGTATGATCCCTGTGGAGAAACCTATAGATCAAGATAAAGAGACTATTAGTTTAGACCGAGAAGTAGACAAAGTTTTAAAGAAAATGTCGGAAGTAGGAATACTAATAGATTTAAGATTTTTAGATAGGTTTGGTAAAGACCTAAAGGTAAGAGTTGTAAAGATTGAAAAAGAGATTTACTCAAAAGTGGGACATCAGTTTAATCTAAACAGCCCAAAACAGCTACAAGTTATACTTTTTGATGAGCTAAATTTGCCAGTTTTTAGAAAGACCAAAACCGGTAGATCAACAGATGAAGATACCTTACATGAGCTATCAGTTGCCCACCCTGTAGTACCTTTACTTTTAGAGTATCGACAACTGTTTAAATTAGTTTCCACTTATGTAGATGCCCTGCCAAAATCTGTCGGGGAAGACGGTAGGATTCACTCCACCTTCAATGTAGAAGGAGCTGCCACAGGCAGAATTTCATCTCAAAATCCCAATCTGCAGAATATCCCCATCAAAGATGAGGCAGGAGGAGAAATGAGAAAGGCTTTTGTGGCTTCTAAAGGTAAAGTTTTACTGGGTGCTGATTATTCTCAAATTGAGCTTCGGATTATGGCCCATCTGGCAGATGATCCGGGATTAAAACGGGCTTTTGAAAATGAGGAAGATATTCATGCTGCCACTGCCAGTAAAGTTTTCCAAGTACCGATTGATAAAGTTACCAAACAACAAAGAATGGTAGGTAAAACCATGAATTTTGCTACTTTGTATGGCCAAGGCCCCCATGCTCTGTCCCGTCAGCTGGGTGTGGAATATGAGGTGGCCAGAACATACATTGCAGAATATTTTGAACAATTCCCCAAAGTCCGTGAATGGATGCAGAAAACATTAGAGTTTGGGTATGAACACGGCTATGTGGAGACAATTTTGGGCAGGCGCCGCTATATTCCGGAGTTAAAAGCTGTTAACCATGCTATTAAGGCAGCAGGGGAAAGAGCTGCTATTAATCATCCGGTCCAAGGGACGGCTGCAGATATGATTAAAAAGGCCATGGTGGAAATTTCCTCTGTCATTGCGAAGAGCGAAGCGACGTGGCAATCTTGTCAAATGATTTTGCAAGTTCATGATGAATTATTGTTTGAGTGTAACGAGAACTCTGTTAAAGAGATAGCCAAAATGGTTAAAGATAAAATGGAAAATGCCTTAAAATTATCTGTACCAGTGTTGGTGGATTTAAAAGTAGGCCCAAATTGGGGAGAGATGGAAAAGCTAAAATTATCTTAATCCGGATACTAAAAATTCAACAACATTCTTAGCTGTATATGATTTTCTTCCATTTAAAATTCTAGGTAGAAAGCTCACTTCAGTCCCGCTACTGTATAAAGGGGGTACTTCATAACCGTCTTTATGAGTTTGACCTAAGTCTACAGCAGAAAGCAGGTTTTCACAAAGACACCCTGCGCCCACAGTATCTTCGATTTTCCCTCCCTTCCGGAGATAATCTTCAACAGGTTCAGCTTTACATATCCAGGTTAATCTTCCCTTGTGAGTAGTACGTTCTCTAAGCCGTCCAATTGTGCAGGATCTATGATTTGCACTCCAGTCTTCGTATATATCAACGTCACCTATACTAGGCACCCCTTCAATATTTCTATCAACTCTAAAAGCATAATAGGTGGGAGAAATTTTTGGATCAATAAAAACATCCATATTTCCCTTTAAAATCTGATTAATTATTGCTCGTTTTACATTTTGCGGAAGACCGGATTCTTCACAGTATTGAAATGGGGTTGCAACAGTTGCGCTTTGAGCACCCAATTCGATAGCTTCTTTGACTGCTTCCGGGGTAGAAAATCCTCCGGCCAATGTGAAAGGTATACCCATTTTTCCTGTTAATCCTCTGACCAGTTCTAAATCTATTTCATCCTTGGGTCCATATTTATATTCTCCTCTTTCGTTATAATCAATCTTACGTGGTTTTGTACTATGGCCTCCGGTTTTTTGAGGGAGCTCTATTTTAAGTTGATCTATAGCATTTGGATGTCTGTTTTGATCTGTCAAGACTCTCGCAGCAATATTAGAAGATGCAACTCCGGTTATTCTGGGTTCTTTAAGCTCATGGTCAAGACGGCCAATATGTTTTCTGGGATTAAAACGGACCACGTGTCTTTTGAATTGTTCACTCTTTTCATCAGTCCCGTGATGAACATCAAGATTATAGTTAACAGATTCTAGAGCGCACAACTTTCTGATATTCTCCCGCATTTGAAAAGGCAATCCGGCACTAATTTCTATTTCATCTACATCAGCCAGCATCTCTCCAAAGGTTACAGCCATAACCGTGGTTTGTACTTCTTCAAGCTTATTAGCAGCAATTTTTACTTCAGGTCCTTTTAAGTATCTACCCATTTTTGCAGCCCTGACAATCCAGTATCCTGCAAAAACATTTAGGCCTTCTATCCGTTTGTCTGGATTAGTTCCAAACATAGGCAGTTGCCGGAAAGGTTGGCCTTTTGGAATTCCTCCGGGTACATAAAGACTTCTGACATAGTCTGACAGTTCATGAGCGTCAAATCTATCCTCAAATTCATCGACTGTTCTCAATATGCTATTTGTTGGATCTCCCCTTTGTAGTAGCCTAGCTACAATATGATCAATTCCTTCAACAGAGGTCATTCCCATTCCTCCGGCCAAGGATATTGCCCTCGGCAATAAATCATTAGTTATGAAAAGCCCCATAGCCCCGCCTCTAATTCTTTCAGCTCCAGCGACCAGAGTCATATTAGGATATTTTATACCACATTCTTGACTTCTATACCCTATATTGTGTAAAACTGCATCTTATAATATGGCTACAATGATTGAAGCTCCAAGAAAAATACTTATTACCGGAGGAGCAGGTGAAACAGGAAGAGTGTTTACTCAAAAAATTGCACAAAGAAGTTATTTCCCGATAGTGACTGTAAGTGAAAAACCAAATAATAAATTGTCGGCAGAAAAAAGGGCTATTGAATTTCAAAAAAGTATTAGGAAAGCAACAAGTGTCTGTCCAAAAGTAGTAAGAGTTGATTTATCGAAAATTACAGTAGAAGAACAGGCAGCAGAATTTGTTGATTCGCTGGAACTTGAGCCAGAAGAGCCGATACATTATGCTGCACTTGCGGCAGGAGGATTACCTTTTACTACCATAGGAAAAGAGTATGTTAGAACAAGAGGAGCATATGACAGCAAAAATTTAACAGAAGCTGATTTAAGGCGTTCAACAGATGTAATAAGAAGCAAGATTGAACAAGATGAAGGTATTAGAAATTCCGCTTTAGAATTAAATTTTACTTCACCCAAACTTATAAAGGAAGAATTGATAAGGCGCGGACATATAGGCAGTTTGTCTGTTGTCATTACTTTATCAAGCATTTTTTCTGATGATTTTAGGCTTGACAGACCTCAGTTATTTCAGGGTCCGGCCTTTTATTTTTATATGGCTAATACTAAAAAGTCTATTGCAGAAACATTGAGAGAGCAGGTTTATGTACAGGAGTTTAAGTATTTGGATTTTGTTGCACCAGAGATTAGAGATACCAGTGTGGGAAAGTATTTTGAGGACTTTGCAAAATTTATTAATTTTGTCCATCCTGATCAGCCTCCGGCAGGAATGCCGTCTGTAACAAAAGAAGTAGTTGCGGAGATGTTAGTTTCTCAACTTGAAGAAGTAAGTTTAAGAAATCAGCGTTTTGCTAGAGTATACCTAAATTCTGATGGTAGTGTTTCTAATGTTAGGCCGGTTGGGTGGCCAACCCAGCCTTTGAGAGGTTATTTTTAAACAACCAATTTTTTAACTGGGCGCATTTCTTCTGTAAATTTAACAAAGCCGCTGCTTTCTAAAATTTTAAATAATACCCAAAGTAGGGGATAGATTAGGATGGTTAAAAAGGAAGTAATGGAAATGAGGATTAAAAACAGCAATAATGCCAAAGCTGCCGGGATAAAATTTATATAAGGATTAACAATGGTTTCCAACTGATCCTTGACTGTTTGTTTGATAGTTTCATTTAAAACTGATTGTGGCTGGATATTTTCCTGGTTTTGGGGGATAGAGATGCTATCCAAAACAGAGGGATCAAGGCCATATTGTTCCAAAAGTTGGGGATTTTTCTTAAGAAGTTCTATTTGCTCCGGGGTAATGGAAGGTTGAGATGGGGAAGTTTTAGGAGAGACAGCTGGTAGCTGCTTCTGAGGTATTAATTTTAAACTTTCATCTATTAATTGATTCGGGATCTGAAAACCTTCTGTTTGTATTTTCTGGCTGATTGTTAAGAAATAAGTAAAGCTAATAACTATGATGAATAAAGTAGTTAAATGTCTGATGGAGGGACCAAAAATAGAGGTTGGCTCAAAATTAACATAAGTTTTTAGGGTATTTTCCAGCGTCACATAGATGATGAGCAATGAAGCCAAAATGCTGGCCGCCATGATTAGTCCCATGGCCTGATCCAGCAAAAACATAGGAATAATGGCGGATAAAATTGCTATTGGAATAATAAATTTCCAATCATTGGCAAAGGAGGCAAATAGCACAAATAAAAGGGAGGTGAGTAGAATTAAAGAAGATAGTATGATCAGCTGTAAAATGGTACTTAGGGAAAATGATAAGACCAGATCATAGGAGTGAAGAAGGGCAGGAAGCTGCCAGAGAAGGATAGTAAAGACAATGATAAAAATAGGAGCGAAGATGAGTTTTTTAACAATGGGCATGGTAGAATTATCATAACATGAAGATCTTAGTCACGCATATTAATCCTCATTTAGATGATATTTTTGCCATCTGGCTGCTTAAAAAATATGATCCTAAATATAGTGATTTTGAAATAGATTTTATCTCTGCATCTCATGATAAAGCCTCTGAAGAAACTGAGGATAAAGTATTTGTTGGCACAGGAGGAGGAAAGTTTGATGAGCATAAAGAGGGACTCAAAACTTGTGCCGGCTCCTTAGTTTTTGATCATTTAAAACAAGCAGGGTTGTTGCCCAAAGATGAGCTGGAAGTAAAAGCCTTAGAGGAGGCAGTGGAGTGGAATAAAAAAATTGATATGGGTACTATTCCAATTGAGGCTTATGATGAATTTTCCGTACCTGCTTTTATCAGAAGCAAAGATAATAAAAAGGAAAGCTCTTTAAAGGATGTAGAGTTGGGATCTAAAATTTTAGAGCGGATTATGGAAGGCTTAAAAAGAAAACAGCAATCTTTAAAGGATTGGGAGGGGAGAGTGGAGTTTGAATCTAAATTCGGCAAATCTATTGCGGTAAAATCAGATACCATTGACCGGCCGTTTTGTAAAAGAATGGCTCGCTTCGCGAAGCAAGGAGGAGATTTGTTTTTACTATTGGCCCCCAGATATCATGGAGTACAATATTTTACTCCTTCCCAGAATTTGGATCTGAGTCCCATTTATGAAAAGGTGAAGAGTATGGATTCGGAAGCTGACTGGTTCCTGCATCAGTCCCATCATATGGTTTTATGCGGTTCATCAGCTGCCCCGGATGCAAAACCCACAAAACTTACCTTTGAGCAGTTAATTGAAGTAGCAAAGTCTATTTAAGTGCTATACTGATGATATGAGTTTAGGCTTAATCCTCAATATCCTTATTAGACTTTCTATTCTTTATTTTTTAGGAGAAGTTTTACTTTTTCCGGATGATCCCAGATTTGCCGGGAAAGCTATTCCTATAAGGAACTTTATAATTGTTATTTCTTTAAGTCTTTTATTTCCTGCTTTTTATTTTCTCAAAAATCATTTAAAAACAACTTATTTATGGATCCCCGCTTTCGCGGGGATGACATGGAAGAGGTATCCTTTTTGGCTGGATAATTTATACCTGTCCATTTTCTGGCTAGATATGGCTGGGAATTCCTTTAACTTATATGACAGTTATTTTTATTTTGACTTAATTCCGCACTTTCATTCCACAGCTGCCTTGGCAGTAGTACTTCTAGGAGCCTTTGGCTTTTCTTTCTGGGGAGGAGTGGGCCTTGCCAACATCATCCATATGCTTTTGGAGGCTCAGGAATATTATACGGATATATTTTTGGGTACCCACAATGTCCGGGGGCTTTTTGATACTGTTAATGATTTAATGGTGGGGCTTTTGGGAACTGTGATTTATGGTCTAATCTTAATTAAATGGCGTAAGAGATGATATGGTTCCAATTGTCATCCCTGCGGAGGCAGGGATCCATTTAATAAAGATGGTTAATTAGATTCCCGCATATGCGGGAATGACAGGAAAAAGCGATGTGGAGAAGTAAATATCTAGTTTTATTTCTATTACTGATTATTCTCGCTGGTGTGATCTTCCAAAAACAGCTCTCTACTCATCTTAAAATCATCCTTTTTATTACAGAAGAGTTTCCTCAGATTCCTGTTAAACCATTAGGGCTTATCACTCAATCTCCGCAACATGAGTGGGTGGAATTTGATCCGCCAGCTGGCGGAGGTAAGGTGGTGGCAGATCTTTATATCCCCCATGCCGCATATGTAAAGGATAGATCAGCTGTTATTTTGGCTATGGGGGTGAAGACCGATGAAAAAAACAAGACATTAATCCGGCATTTTGCAGATACTATGGCCAGATTAGGGTATGTAGTACTTTGGCCCAGGCTGGAAGTTTTGGATAAAGGACAATCTTTACCTGAGGAGCCAGCCACTTTTGTAGAAGGCTTTAAATACTTGCAAAACTTATGTTATTTTGACCTGTCATCCCTGCGAATGCAGGGATCCAATAAACAAGACTCTAGTTCGAAATTGGATTCCCGCCTACGCGGGAATGACAATTGTGAAGTTGACACAATAAGAATATCCTTTGTGGGTTTCTCTGCTGGTTCATCAATTGCTTTTGTGGCCTCATCAAATCCTGAAATCTCTGATAAAGTGCATGCTTTGGTCTTTTTTGGCGGATATTTTAATATTTTTGATTATCTCGCGGCTTTAGATGGAGAAACTCCCTGGATCCCACACCCGGATGCTGTAAGTCATGCCAAAACTTTACTGGTAGCCAAGGGAGTATCTTCTTCCTCAGCCCAACTAAACCAATATTCTCCCCAAGAATTTGTGTCTAATTTTAAGGCCAGATTATTTATCCTGCATGATAAATCCGATACTTTTGTGCCGTATTTAGAATCTGAAAAATTATCTCAGGCTTTACCAAAAGAGAGCATTGGAGCATATGCGATTACTGATCTTTTTGAACATGTCCAGCCAAATAGAGCATTAACAAGGGAAAATATCCAGGAACTTTTTAAATTATATAATTTTCTTTACAAAACCTTGATCTTTATCTAATATAGAAACCGGTGAATAAGTTTATCGCTAATATAATTTTCTTTTCTTTATTTTTGGCTTTTTGGCATACTCCTGGATATGCCATAGAGAATCAGTCCGATCGGGTAATTGTGAAATTTAGATCTCATATTGCGCAATCAGAAAGGGCGACTCTTTTAAAAAGTTTTGGGTTGTCAAAATCTGAGCAGTTAAAACTGGCTGATACTTTAGTCTTGCAGGTTCCAAAAAATAAAGCAGATGATTTGGCAGCCAAATTCTCAAAAAATCCTCTAATAGAATATGCGGAAAAAGATAACCTGGCTTATGCTTTGGATTTTCCCAATGATCCCCTATATCCCAGTCAATGGGGCTTGAGTAAAATTGAAGCAGAGGGAGGGTGGAGCACTACTCATGGATCAAACAGTGTGAGAATTGCCATTACCGATACTGGAATTGACGGTACTCATCCTGATTTGGCAGGGAAAATTGTGGCCTCTGTTGATTGTACCAACTCTTGTGTGTCAGTTAATCCCACTGATGGTGATGGTCATGGTACTCATGTGGCCGGCATTGCCTCTGCCACAACCAATAATGACCTGGGGGTGGCAGGAGTAGGCTATGACCACACTTCTTAACAAACTACAAACGCATTTAAAGTTGCAAACTAATTTAAAAACTGATACAAAATACCTGATGGTAAAGCCAACTAAAATTACAATTTTTGAAGGAAGAAAAATACGTAGACATTGGGATGGAAAAAAAGAAAAGTGGTATTTTTCAGTTGTAGATATCGTTCAGATATTATCTAATCAAGTTGATTTCACTAAAGCTCGTAAGTATTGGAATAAGTTAGCAGAAAGACTTAGAACGGAAGGGAGTGAAGCGGTGACAAAATGTCACCAGTTGAGAATGCTGGCAGCAGACGGCAAAATGCGCTTAACTGATGTTGCAGATACAGAAACTATGTTTCGGATTATCCAAGCCATCCCTTCCCCTAATGCTGAACCATTAAAACTCTGGCTTGCCAGAGTGGGTTTCGAACGGGTTGAAGAATTAGAAGATCCGGAGAAAGCTATTCAACGGGCATTGAGATTTTACCTTAAACGAGGTTATTCTCAAAATTGGGTAAATCAAAGATTAAAAAGTATTGAGATTAGAAAAGAGTTAACTGATGAATGGGAAGAAAGGGGAGTTGAAGAAAGCAACCAATTTGCAACCCTCACTGATGAAATTACTTTTGCCTGGGCGGGAATGAGAACCAAAGATTATAAAAAATATAAAAACCTTAAAAAAGAAAACCTGCGGGATAATATGACTAATCTAGAACTTGTTTTAAATATGCTTGCAGAAGTTTCAACAACAGAAATCTCTAAAAAAGTAGAGCCAAAGGATTTCGAAGAGAATAAAAAAGTAGCGAAAGAGGGAGGATCAATTGCAGGCTTGGCAAAAAGAAGATTAGAATCTAAACTTAAGAAAAAAGTGGTAACAAAATTAAACGCCAAAAACTTGGGACTTTTGGAATGAAAAAAACAAATGAGCATTTAAAAGATCCAAGAAAACGTTTTTCCTCTGGAATGAGCCATAAGTAGCTAATTTCTTTCAAAATGCAACTACTTCCTGTGATATAATACAAATATGAAAAAGTATATTACTTCCAAACCTGATGTGATGGGTGGTGCACCTTGTATTCTTGGAACCAGAATACCTGTTGATGTTATTTTATATCGCCTCAAAGAAGGGTATACTCTAAAAGACCTTCATAAAATGTATCCTTGGGTTGAGCTAAAAAAATTTGAGGGAGCACTTGAGGAGCTAGCAAGTAAAGTTAACACTCTTAAAGATGACCAAGAGGTTTTACAAACACAAACTACTGCTGGATGAGAATTTTCCAGTCCGTTCATACTTCCCTAACCTAAATAAAAGGCATGATGTCAAACATCTGACTAAAGATTCTCAAAATCTAGCTAATAAAGCCTTCTGGGATAATCCATAGATCTTCTCATTGACAAGGCTCTATTTTTTCCTCTAACATGATATTAATGCCCACTTCAACTACGTTCAGTGCAGGTCAAAGAGGAATTATTCATATCCCCATTATCATAGTATTTTTACTGGCTCTCGGTTTGATGGTGGTAGGTAATGTCCAGACTACCACTGAGTATGATCCAGGTGATGTTCAAGGATTAATTGCCAAAGGCGGAGAAAACAGCGGCAAAGGATCTGAAAATAGAGGAGGTCCTCCTGAGGAAGTTAGAATTAAGCAAGAAATTAGAACAGCTGATCAGGAGATTAAGAGGGAAATTAGAGAGGATAGAGTAAGAGTAGATGTTTCTCAAAGCAATGCCAAAAGTAAAATTCACAGACAAAATAATGAAATTATCATTCAAACTGAAGTAGAGAGTGAAATTGAAGATGAGGCAACTGAATCAGCTGATGATGATGATGATGAAGATGAAGATGAAGATGAAGAGACTGAGGTAGTAGCAGAGCTTCGGGCCATTTCCAAGTTTCCTTTAAGGATTGATACCTCCACCAATCAACTAATCATGACCAAAAATGGAGTAGAGAGAGTATTAACTATCTTGCCTGCTCATGCTGTGCAAAATATGTTGAGAGCCCACCTTAAAAAGGGTTTAGGTCCCAAGTTTTTTGAAGGTGCCACGCCTTCTGCCACGCCAGAGGGTAGCCCTTCAGCTTCACCCTCCGCCTCACCAACTGAGGAGCCTGAGGCAACTGAGTCAGCAGAGTTGACTATTCTGGAAAGTGATATCAGTTTGGAAGAGCTAGATAGCCAGATAGTCTATAAAATCCCAGCTAAAAAACACTTAAAAGTATTAGGATTTATTCCAATTAATACAGATTTAACAGGCTATGTCTCAGCAGAAACCGGAATACTTTTGGAGGAGAGACAGTCATTTTGGGCCAGACTATTAGATTTATTATCCCCCTAAATTAGTGTTGTCATTCCCGCCCGCTTCGCCGAAGCTCCAGCGAGGCGAGCGTATGCGGGAATCCAATTCCGACCAAGAGGTTATTAATTGGATCCCTGCATTCGCAGGGATGACGAAGAAGTTTTAAACATTAATAGATTTTCCACCTTCTGAAGTGGCCAACCCAAGAGCAAAGTAATCTACATCTTCCTGACCTAAGTTTTCAAAAGTGTGTACCTGGCCTTCTTTGGCAATCACCATATCCCCTTTTTCCAAAATAGCTTCCTCATTATCTATTTTGGCCTTAACACGGCCATTCATCATGATAAATACCTCAATCATAGACTCATGATAGTGCGGTTCAAATTTTTTACCCACGGGGATGCGGGCCCAATTAATCATCTGAATCTTTCCATAAGGTAAATCACCTGTTTTAAGAAGAACTTTTTTTAAAGCTCCCGGATTTTTAGGATCCTCATGTGAGGCTGGAATAAAATCCAACTCCTTGAAGCGGACTATTTTCATGAGTTATAATTATAACCTATGTGTTACAACTGTGGATGCGGGATGCCGGATGATGATATGGGGCAAGGCAATGCCGGAGTAGATCCGCATGGTAAATCTATTACCAATAAAACCTTTAAAGCTGCGGCCGAGTCCCAGGGCATGGCTGAGGAAGATGCCAAAAAATTCACTTTGGAGATGCTACAAAAAGAACTGGGGCAAAAAAAGGAATAATTCTGCTAGAATTAGGGCATGAGAGTAGCTTTGGTCCATGATTTTTTGGTGGAATACGGAGGCGGGGAAAGGGTGTTGGAGGCTTTAGCCGAGATTTTCCCTGATGCTTCTATCTATACTGCCTATTTTAACCCTGATGGATTTGGTCCGCACAAAGATAGGATCAAATCATGGAATATTAAAACCTCATGGTTGCAGTTTTTTCCCAGGAAATTAATCTCTCCATTTAGGATTTTTGCCGCCCAAATCTTTGAAAATTTTGATCTGTCAGCATATGATTTGGTAATTTCCTCTTGTAATACTTATTTTGCTAAAGCTGTTAAGGTGAGGAATGGGGCTTTGCATATCAGCTATATCCATACACCACCCCGCTATTTATATGGATATACCACTTCTTTTAATTATAAAAAAAATCCGCTCACCAGAGTGTTGGGGGAGCTGGCTAACCATTTTTTACGAATTAAAGATTTTGAGGTTTCTCAGAGGCCGGATATTTTAGTGGCCAACTCTAAAGAAGTTCAGGCAAGAATTAAGAAGTTTTACAGAAGAGATAGTGTGGTCATTTATCCACCGGTTGATCTTATGTCATTCCCGCGAACCAAGGCAGACTTGGGAATGCGGGAATCCAATAAAAAGAATATTTATGGATCCCGGATCAAGTCCGGGATGACAGAAGGTAAATATTTTCTTTCTGTGGGGAGGTTGGTAAGAGGAAAAGGGATAGATATTATAATTGAGGCTTGTGTAAGATTAGGATTACCACTTAAAGTGGTAGGGAGTGGACCGGAAAGGGAGAATTTAGAATCTAGAATTAAGAATCAAGGTTATAAAAACATAGAGTTTTTGGGGCAGGTTTCCGATCGTGAGTTGCCTAAATTATATGCGGGAGCTAAAGCTACTATTGTAGCATCAGAAGATGAGGATTTTGGTATAACCTCAATTGAGGCCCAAGCCGCAGGGACACCGGTGATAGCTCCGGCATCTGGTGGATTTTTGGAAACTGTGATAGATGGTAAAACCGGACTTTTGTATGGAGGCCCTGGGATGGTTAATGCAGATTCTCTAATCGGGGTATTAAGGGAGTTCAGGGAGGACCAATTTAAATCAGAAGATTTGCGCAAAAATGCTGAAAAATTCTCTAAAGAGAGATTTAAAAAGGAAATATTGGAGTTAGTAGAGAAGAATTTGAGGGCTTGATAAATATATCAAATTTGATATAATTAAAATGGAATTTGAAATAATCTTTTATAAGCAAGCTTCTCAGCGAAGCTTACAGTTTGCTGATAGAGATAATTCTTATAAGAGTCCAATAGAAGAGTTTTTAGTTGAATTGGAAAAAAGTAATCTGAGGTTGGTGTTTAAGACAAGGGAAGCAATTGAGAGGTTAAGAAACAGAGCTTATCATAAAGAGCCTTTTTCAAAACATATAGAGGTTGGATTATGGGAATTAAGAGTTAAATCGGGTACAGATATTTTAAGGATTTTTTATACATTTGAAAAAGGGAGAATAATAATTTTGTTGCATATTTTTATAAAGAAAAAACAAAAAATACCAACTAAAGAGCTAGAAGTAGCAAGAGAAAGATTGAATGTATTAAGGAGGATAGAATCATGAAAAGAAGAAAAGATGATTTAGATAGATATACAGAAGAATTATTAAAAAGACATCCTGAAATGAAGGGTGAAATGGATAAAGTAAGGGAAGAATGGGATATTGCTTTCCAGGTTGTCAACTTAAGGAAAAAAGCTGGATTAACTCAAAAACAATTAGCTGAACTTGTGGGAACTAAGCAATCGAATATTGCCAGATTAGAGTCAGCTGACAATACAAGCTATACCCGGGAAACCCTTTATAAAATTGCCAAAGCCTTAAAAGCCAGGCTGGAAATAAGGATTGTGCCTTTAGAATCATCAAAATCTGCTCAAGTTTAAAATTATGGATCAGGTTAAAGATACTATCTCCCAACTTTTAGTTTCTCCAAAAGGTCTATTGGCAGCTGATGAATCAACCAAAACCATCCAAAAAAGATTTGATACTTTGGGAATTGAGTGTAATGAGCAGAGTAGATTAGCTTACAGGAAAATGCTATTTAGCACTCCGGGGGTGGAGGAATTTTTATCAGGTGTGATTCTTTATGATGAAACTATCAGGCAAAATATTGACGGAGTACCCATTCCTAAATATCTAGAAAACAGGGGAATTGTGCCGGGGATTAAAGTGGATAGGGGTACTGAGCAAATGGGTTCTACTAATGAATTAGTTACCAAAGGTCTGGAAGGACTGGAGGAAAGGTTAATAGAATATAAACAAATGGGGGCTAAATTTACCAAATGGAGAATGGTAGTTAAAATTGGGGAAGGTATGCCCACAGAGGAATGCCTTAAAGAGAATATCAGGCGGCTTGCCCAGTATGCCAAAATCGCTCAAAGTATGGATTTGGTACCCATTATTGAGCCGGAAGTAGTGAGAGATGGTAGACATGATCTGAAAAAATGCCAGGAAATTACAACTAAGATGTTGAAAAAAGTATTTGAGAAAATGTCTGAAGCTGAAATAGCTTTGGATAGGTTAATCTTAAAAACCAATATGGTAACAGCCGGAGGGGACAATCCCAGTCAAGCTAATCCGGAAGAAGTGGCCCAGTCTACAGTGGAATCACTTATGGAATCTGTTCCTAAGGAAGTACCCGGCATAGTGTTTTTATCAGGAGGCCAGTCTCCGGATATGGCCACCCAAAATTTAAATGCTATAGTTAAAATTGGTCCGCCATCTGGCGGATGGACTCTGTCTTTTTCCTTTGCCAGGGCCTTGCAGGATGAACCGCTCATGGAGTGGGGTGGAAAAGAAGAAAATGTTGGGGCAGCCCAAAAAGTCTTTTTAGAAAGATTAAAAAAAGTGGCCTTAGCCCGAGAAGGTAAACTTTAACCCCTTTTTGATTTTAATTCTGCTGCAATTTTTTTAATAGTTTGAATGTCTGCATCAGAGGCAATAACTACTCTTCTATTCCTACTTGCTGTTTTATATTTTTGAATGACAACATCAGTTAGACCTTCTCTATAGATGTCTCTGATAAATATATGATCCCCGATGCCGATTTCAGCAATAAATTTATAAAATGGTATTTCTTTTTTTTCAGTAGAAACTGGAGGTATCTCTTTATTATTTGCTTCAACCATGACAAAGGATTATACAAAAAAATTAATTAATTGTAAAATAGCCGCTTAATTAAAGTTTAATATCCGACACATCAGGTAAAATATGGATGTGTTAAATCTGACTAAAATAACAATAGCCTGGGAAATGTTTGAGTCTGGTATTCCAAAGGCTCACATAGCCTCCAAGCTGGGAATTAATAGAG
>JAUYKM010000014.1 GCA_030699125.1 Candidatus Daviesbacteria bacterium
TTTGGCAAAGCTATAGAAATGTTGAAATTATTGTTGTTGATGACGGCAGTACAGATAATACATATGGGTATATAAAATCTAAATTTAAAGGAAAGGTTAAGTATTTGAGAAATAAGATAAATAAAGGTCCGAATTATTCAATGAATTTGGGAATTGCAGCAAGCGATGGAGAGTACATACACTTGTTAGATAGTGATAGTGAAATAATTAATAAGGATATGATAAGGAATATGGTTAAATTCTATAGCACTATTCCTAATGTAGGAACTTTAGGCGGGTACTTTAATATAAATTCAAAAATTAGCCAAGCGTTTGTAAATGAGAGTAGTGATTTAGTGTGTTTTGACTTAGACGAACCGAATGCCTTAAAAAAATGCGATATTGTATCATCATGTAATTTATTTGTAAAAAAAGAATTTGTTTATAAATATCGGGGTTTTGATGATTTTATAATTGGGGCGTGTCTAGAGGATGAATTTAATCTTATACTTAGAAAAAATGGTTTTGTTAATTATTTCGGACAAAGTATTTCCGTAACACACCACAAAGATGCATCTGAAAGGGATAATCTTGGAATAAAAGCAAATTTTGTTGACCCGCAATTAAAAATTATGTTACGAATATTATATGGGGAAAGAAATTATTTAAGATATTACTTAAAAAATATGGGGATTAAGGCATTTCTAAGGGTTTATATCGTTAGATTTTTCCCGGCTTACTTAATCCCTATATTAGCCTTTATAAAACAGTCTTTTACTGGCTTTAAAGATAAGAATATTAATAAATTAAGCTTAAAATCAAAAATGGTTTATTTCTTATTTTTAATTAGATATTCAATAGACCCCTTTGCATGGAATATAATAAACTTTTATAAGATAAAAAAATATAGGAGCGTAAATTTTATAGAGAACAAATTATAATAATTTATTTTCACTTAGGAATAATTTCAGTAATTGCCTGATCTAATGTAACAATTGGGATTCCGCTATTTTTAATAACTGATAATTGTTTATCAAATTTTTCAGGAGATATGCCCCATTTATTTGGATTTTTTTCAATATTGTGATACAAAAAAACCAACCAGTAGTTATTTTTTTTCGCTTTATTTATCCAATCTACTATTTCTATAACCGAGGTATTATCGACGATTGTCATGGTGCGTATTTTATGAAGATTCAGATTCCATTTAGTATTATATCCTACTTGCGTTGTTCTGTTAGATCTATAATTTTTCTTTATTTGTGATAATACTGAATTATTATATATCCCGTAGGGAAGGGCAAAATCTCTTATAGGAATGTCAAGTAATTTTTGTAGATATCTCTGCGATTGTGATATTTCATCATATATTTTATGAGAACTGATGTCAGCAAGATTTGGGTGACTTACGCTATGTGAGCCGATATGATTTCCTGCTTTATATAGTACAGTAACTTCCTCTGGTAGCATTCCTCTTATTCCATCAAGTCTATCGGTAGTAATATAGAATGTACCAAGCAGCCCATATTTTTGCATGATCGGCCAGCCGTTTATAAATTGGGTTCTACTTGCATCATCAAATGTTAGGGTTAGGATTGGCCTATCCAGACCACCTTTAAGCGACAAATTTACCGAATGTATAAAAGATATAAAGATATATTTATTAAGCATTCATTTATAGATAAATTTCGAATTTACGCAGTAATTATGCTTAACGCATAAGTATATTACCATCTTTTCACCTTCTATAAATACAACTTTTTATTTTGAATAATTGTATTGTATATTTTTAGAATTTTTTTTATGTGACTTTTTGGTCCTAATTTGTCTTTAACAATTTTTAAATTTATTTCGCCCATTTTTCTAGCAAGAGTTTTATTTGTGTGCAATAAAATTATTTTTTCCGCTATTTTATTAAAGTCGAATCTGTTTACTAAAAACCCATTTTGTCCGTCTATAATATGATCTTTTACGCCTGCATTGTCAGAAACTATTATTGGCTTACCAAAACTCATTGCCTCGTATACTACTATTGGACCAGTTTCCTTCCATAAACTAGGGCTAGCTAAACAGAAAGAATACTTAAAGTACTTACTTATTTTATTATTGTTAATTTCTCCAAGGAATTTAATATTTTTTTCTATTTTAAGTTTTTTAGCTAAGTATCTTAAATTTTCTTCCTCAGGCCCTCTTCCAACAATGCTTAATTTTATTTTCTTGTTTTTATCTAAAACAAGCCTTAATACTTTTAATAAATATTTAACGCCTTTTTGTGCATGTAATCTTCCCACGTATAAGATTGTATCTGATTTCTTAGTAATCATTTTAGGTTTAAAATTTGTGAAGTAAGGTAAATAGATAGCGTTTGTAAATCCAGCATTTATTAATGATTTGTATAACTCTTTTGAGGGGCAGATGAAGAATTTAATTAATAATTTTTTAATTAGTATATCGTTAAATAAAAGAAAATCTACTAAATAAGTTTGCAGCTTGAAGTCACTGTTTTTGAAGCATTTAAAGCTTCTGCTGTGTTTGCCATCGCATACGAAGTAATAATTTTTGTTTTTGTAGTTGCACAATGGGCAAAGAAAACCAAAATCATGCACAGTCATAATCTTTTTATAGCCTATACACGCAAGTAATATAGTTTTTGATGCCTTGTTAATATTGTTGAGATGTATAATGTCGGGTTCTACTTTTAGTATATAATTTCTTATTTTGTAGTAAAGCTTGAGATTTATTAAATTTTGAGAGAAAAACCACTGAAGTTTATTTTGAAATTTATTATTAAGTACTATTGGATCTTTATTTTCAATGTGATGTTCCTCAGATAAATATAGCTTAAAGACTTTATGTCCGAGATTTTTTAGCTCTCTTGATAGACTATTTATGTAAACTTTTTCTCCACCTATGCCTTCATAAGAATCATTTATTAGCAAAATTTTCATAAATTAAATGAGTGCCCAAATTATACCTAATCTCCAGGATAATTCTGATATAAGTAAAAATGAAGATTCGCCAATAGGTTTTTTTATAAACTGAAGTGTAAGCCAAATAGGAAATGAAAAAAAGTTTTTAAGTGATATACTTTCAAACATAAAATGTTTTTTTTCAAAACCGCTATTTTTGTATTTCTTATATATTTTTGTAGTCCAGAATCCTTTGTTAAAGTTTGATAGGATCGTCTTTATGAAGGAACTTTTGTGGTTGTGTCCTACTTTTAATAAGGGGATAAATCTTATCTTTGTTTCCTTTTTCAGCCGAAGGTAGAGATCTAGGTCTTCAAAATTTTCTAAATTTGCATCAAACATTATTTTTTTAATTGTTGAGGATTTAATTGCAAAATTTTTGGTGTCGATGTGATTTATGTATCTGCCTTCAGTGGTTCTTTTTAGAAATTCTTCATTTGCTTTTTGGATATTTCTGGTCCAGTAATTTTTTATCAGGTCTTTTTCTGATCCAATTACAGCGACCTCATTTCCGTATATTATTGGCGCTGTAAGTTTTTGGAGCCAATTTTTTGGAACAATACAATCTGCGTCAGTCATGGTAATAATTTTTCCAGTCGCAGCTTTAATACCGGCATTTCTTGCAGCTCCTCTGGATATATATTCTTCAAAAATATATTTAATATTTTTCTGTTTAAAACTTTTTATTATCTCCTTGGTTCTGTCATTTGAATTATTATTAACAATAATCACTTCATAATTTTTATAAGCTTGGTCCAAAACTGACTCTAGGCATTGTCTTAACGTCTTTTCTCCATTATATACCGGAATTATTACTGAAACTTTTTTTTTTGAATTGTTCATTTTTTTATTCTTTTAATTAAAAAATATAATGTAGGATTATGGCGTTTCAAAAAGACGCCACATAAGCCAATAGCTCTATCTATTGCTAGGTAGATAGGCAATATTTCTATCTCAAAAAGGTTTAATTTATTTTCTAATCTTTCTGTGAGATTTGCTCCTTTATATTTTATTGCATATGTAATTGTATCTACTTTTTTTATTTCTACAAATCTTTTTGAGTTATAGATATTTTCCTTAACGACCTTAGTTGGGCCCTTCGTATAATGATATATCGGCTTCTGACTATCATGAAAGGCAATTATTCCTCCATTGATAAGATGCTTTTCCCAAAGCAGAAAATCCATTTTTACATATTCATAATCATGCCTTCCATCTATCCACAACAAGCTTATTGGTTTTTGCCAATTCTTAGCTGCTTGTTTTGAGGTCTTAACAATTGGAGTAATCCAATCATCAATTTTCGCATTTTTTATATTTTTTTTAAATATATTGAATATTCTCTTTTTTTTTCTGGGCAATATGCTAAAAGGATCTACAGCATAAACCTTACCCTTTTTGTTAATTTTTGCTGATTTTGCAAGAAGAATTGTAGATCCCCCTTTATAAGATCCAATTTCAACAATTACTCCTACGCTTGGAATTTTTCCTGGTAATGAATATAATAATTCCCCTTCTTTTAGAGTTAAAAGTGCTTCCGCGTCCTCCATTATTTTTTTAATAACTTGCTTATTCATTATTTAATTATCTTTCTGATTTTTTTAACGAATATTTTTGTATCGAATTTTTTGGCTTGTTCCAGACATGCATCTTTATATTTTTCCGGACTTTTGCCGAGTTTTTCAATAGCTGATTTTAATTTTTCAGCATTTATGTCGTCTAGTAATAGTCCTGTTTTACCATGAATGATTGTTTCTTTAAAACCTCCCTCATTTGGAGCAATAACCGGTTTGCCGGATGCCATTGCCTCCACTGCAACCATGCCAAAATCCTCATCCTGGGCTGTGGTTATAAACCCTTTACAGTTAGCGTAAAGGTCAATTAATTTTTTAGCCGTTACCCAGCTTAAAATTTCCACATTTTTAGGTTGATGAGCCTTGATAAGCTTCGCATATTGCTTAAAATGGCGTGACTGCTCGTAGCTTCCGACTATAATCAGGTTTTCCTTTGGTAATTGTTTAAAAGCTTCCAGTTGCATCTCAATCCGCTTATGAGTTATAAGCCGGTTAACGCTTAACCAGAAGTTTCCGTTTTCCCGAAAATAAAATTGTTTCGTCTCGATCGGCGGATAAATAACAACTGCATCTCTTTTAAGGAAATCACAGACCCGTTTTTTTGTATTATTTGAATTACAAATTATTTTATTGACAGACTTTACGTATTTTTTATTTAACATACGGTTATAGTAGACCCAAATATCAAAAAGGCTCCTAGCATACCAAGGTACACTATTTTTCCTTGTAAATTCGTGTAAATCCCAAATTTCTCTGATTGGAGAGTGAACATACCATAAATTGGGCTGATTATTTACTGCAGCCGACATTGCCCAGTCACCGCTGATTATGTAAAGATCATATTTTTTACCTAAATTTAGTTTTCTAAATTTCATTAGGGCTGATTGCTGCCTGAATGGGGCGTTTGCAGGAACATTTCCAATTGACTTAAATTTAATGTTTTTAAAGCCCATTTTTGCAATTTTCCCGGTATCTATATTTGTTGTATACAAATCGGCTTTTAGTTCGCGGGCAAGGGTAAGGCTTACTTTCTCTGCTCCCCCTATGTTATCCATAAAATTATGCAGGATGGCTATTTTCATACAAAAATCCGATTTTTATAATAAGTTCAAATTATAGCGGCCATCACCAGCAGCAAGATTCAGCCATTGACCATGAATTTCGATCCTTCTTAAGACTTCCAAGGTATCTTTATCGCCAGTCCCCCAAATTGAAGTGACTGGTTTCAAAATAGTTAATTCCTCTGGTGAAGATATACTTATCTTCTTTTGCTTCGTAGGGTTTTGTTATTTTCTTCATAAAGCTTATTTTATTAAGTGTCTTTTTAAAAAAGCTCTTCCGGAACCTGATTTTAAATATTTTTCAAAATTGAAAGCAACATACTTATCTATCTTTCAGATTATCGGTACAGCCAATATAGAAACCACCAGAACATTTTAAACTATAGACATAATACATATTTAGATCTACCAATTTTAAAGGTTAAAGGTCGCCTTCGCGAACCTTCTTGCGGACTTTGTCACGCCGAAGGTCCGCTTCGGCGGACCGAAGGCGGAGGGGGTGAGATTCGAACTCACGGTTGACTTTCGTCAACATTGGTTTTCAAGACCAACCTGATAAACCACTCCAAGCACCCCTCCGTATGCGGTGGGTACAGGATTCGAACCTGTGTGACATTGCTGCCAACGGTTTAGCGAACCGTCTCCTTAAACCACTCGGACAACCCACCGTATAAGCAATTTTAACAGAATCCAGCTTCACTATCTAGCCAGAGTGATAGCCCACACTTTTTTAGCTCCTGCTCTTTTTAAAATCCAGCAACATTCTCTAAGAGTTGAGCCGGTAGTCCAGACATCATCTATTAACAAACAATTTTCATTTTTCAATTTACAATTTTCAACTATTTCAAATGCATTTTTGATGTTTTGATGACGCTGTCTGCTATTGAGTTTAGCTTGAGATTTGGTATAGCGTACTCTTTTTAGCGCATCCAGATATTTTAAACCTAGTTTTTGGGCCAAAGATTGTCCAATTAAAGAAGACTGATTAAATCCCCGGTCATTTTCTCTCCACCAGTAAAGCGGTACTGGCACCAGGGCCCAACCCGCTCCTTGATCCTTTTTAATTTGATCTAACACAAATGGCTGATATTTAACCCAATACTCCAAAGTTAAATTAACTAACACATCCGACAATTCTTTGATTCTTTTATACTTTAACTTTTGAATGGCAGATCTTAAAGGATCCTGATATATCCCCAGGCTCCACAGTCCATCCAGACCAAATCTTCTTCTGCAAATGGGATGAGTCTGCCCTCCCATGGCTAAATCCTCACATCTGGGACAAACTAACTCTCCCTGTCTGATATTCCTGATGCAATCCTCACAAAGATAGCCTCCATCCCTGCTACATCCAACGCATTTTTTGGGAAATAAAATATCTAGTAAGAAGTTGATTTTCACCCCATAATATGGTAATATATTGGCTCGGGGATGTATAGTTTCGATAGAATTGCTCTTTAAAAACTGCAAGCCGTTAAGGAAACATTAAACGTATAAATATTGTTTCAAAATACAAACGCCAATCTTTTTGGTGTTTTCAATAAGCAACCAGCATACGCTGTAGCTTAAAGATGTTTTAGGGTAGCTTCAAGACGTATCCTTAAGATAAGTACCAAGTCTTGATGCAGCTTCTGATATCTAATCCATAATCATAAGCCAAGCTTGTTGGATTAAGTATTAACCTTCCTGTTTATGGGTTACAAGTTAATACTCAAAAAATACATAAACTAAGCTTGTAGAAGTTTTTTAAGAATCTTTTCTAGACGGGGGTGCAAAACCCCCCATCTCCACCCATTTTTATTCTTTTCCTCTTAATTCCTGTTCCACCCGCCTGACATGATCCCTTTCTTTAACAACCTTTCTTTTATCAAATTCTTTTTTGGACTTTCCCAAACCCACTTCCAGTTTAAATTTATTATTTTTCTCATAAATGGCAACTGGCACAAGAGTGGTGGATTTTCCTGATACTTTAGATGTTAATGAATCTATTTGATCTTTGTGCAACAGCAGTTTTCTGGATTTAGTAGCATCATAGTCTTTTTGAGAAGACTCTTGGAATTTGGGAATATTGGCATTAACCAAATATGCTTCCCCGTTTAAGATTCTGACATAGGCCTCACCTAAATCTATCCTACCGGCTCTAATTGATTTAACCTCAGCCCCGGACAGCACAATTCCAGCTTCAATCCGTTCCAAAATATGATAGTTATGAAGGGCTTTTTTGTTAACAATTTTCAAGGGATTATTGCTCTTCTTCTGTTTGTTCTTCCTCAGGCGCCTGCAAATCTACTACATAAATTTTTGAACCTTCCAGAAGATAAATCTTTTTCCCTACCTCATCCACTACCAAATCTGTAGCTGTGGAGAATTTATTGCCGGCAATCTGGCTCCTGTATACTCCGTCTTTGGCCAGTACTAACAATCTGGAGTTTCCTGAATCCAAAACATAGAGATTATCAGTATCTTGAGAGGTAAAGAAGCTTTTAGGATCTTTCACTCCCTTGTCCAGTCCTTGATAGGTAAAATTATCTTTATTTCCTCTGGTAAATCTTAAAATCTCTCCATTTGATTTTAGAACATAGATTGATGATTCAATCTGCATTCTGCTACTGTCAGAAAGATCCGCTTCCACATCATCTTTTAAGTAAGAGCTTTTATCTGCATATCCTGATGCAACAGGCACATATTTCCAAATCTGTCCGCCAGCTGGCGGACTGGAATCTAAAATGTACGCATTTGATCCAAAACTGCCAATATCGGCAATTTCACCCCATTCTTTATCCGCTTCAGCGACCGCAGTTTGTTCTTTACTTTTGACATCAGTTCTAATTACTCCTTTATCAGAAGCAAAACTGAAGGCAAAGTTATTATTTAGGATTGCCAGGGAGGCATCACCCAACTGCTCCCCACCTGCCAAAATCTCATTACTTTTTTGAGAAATATCAACTAAAAGCAGGGTTTTAGTCTGCGGGTCCAAAAGCAAGATATTGCCGGAAGATAAACTCATCTGCTTGGCTTGAAAACCTTCTTTGGCCAATCCTAAATCCAAGAAAACAGGAAACTCAGATGCTTCAAATTGCTGCAAAATTGATTTTTCCTCTTCATTAATTTGATTTTGCAGATCCTTAGCCTCACCCTCATTGGGTTTTAGACTTAAGGCTTGCTGCAAATTGGCCTTGGCTGAATCCAGCTTTGTTTTTGCCTCCACCGGATTTAAGCTTTTGAGCCCTTTGGCAGCTTCAAAATCATCCCTGGAGGATTGGATTAATTGGTTAAACTGAGCATCTCTTTGCTGATCTTTGGCTTGTTTATAATTTAGCCCCACCCCGATAGCAATTATGACAATTAAGATAACGGCCAACAACAGTCTGCCTCTGCCGCTCGTGGGGAAAAATCTGCCTAACTTCTTAAAAATAGTTAAAATACCTCCTAGTTTAGTGAGTACTTTTGTCGCTATTTTTTCTCCCTCAGTTGCTTTCACCTCCACTTTTTCTAAATCCTCTTCTTCCTGGGCAAGCGGGGGAATAGCAGCAGCCTCCTCTCCTTCTACTTCAACCTCAACTAAAACACCGGCCAAGCCTTGGCTTTCAGACTCCTGGCTGCCAATTTTTCCGGAAATCTCTTCTTCAAAATTATCAATAGATAAATCCAAAGCTTTATCTAAATCATCTGATAAAAAGCTAACCATGCTTTTAGTGGCAAAGAGCACTTTATCGCTTTCTTCTAAAAATCCGGAGATTAACTGGCCCTCTGAACCAACGCTTAAAAGCGGTGAGCGTTGACCTGCTCTTTTTAAGTAAACCTCAACCTCTCCCTTACCAATAAGATATAGTACCTTGCCGGAAAAGGAACCAACAATTAGCTGATATTCATCCTGTGATAATAATTTGGCCGCCTCGTCAGAAGTGGCTCTCAATTTTTCCGCAGGTGTGCCTTCAAATTCAAAATAAAAATCAGCAATCTCAGAGAGAATCTGTCTGCCTTTGGTAAAAGCATCATCTGATATTAGCTCCAAAACCGCCGCGAAAGCCTCACTGTCACGCTCAGACGAGATGACCTGGGCAGCTTTTTGGTCAGTATTTAGTCCTTGTACTTTAGCAAATTTTAATAGCATAGTTACCTCCCTAAAGTATTCCGAAAATCAAAACAATCAAGCCAATGGCAAATCCTCCGTGGATAATAGCTATAGCCTTTACCACCCCAGAAACAGGTGTGATCAAGGTTTTTCCCATCAGATCAACCTGTCTGACAATCAGTAATGCAAATATAGCGTAAAATATCAAAATAAGCAAAACCACTCCTTTTAAAAACCCCTCAGCCAAAGATGTATTTAATAAATTAGATGAATTAGTAGTCGGCATCAGTTTCCTCCAGACTTTTTTTGTGCCTGGTCCAAAATAAAATCAGCTACCTGATGTGGTCTTGGTACTTTGTGAAAATCCACACTTTTGCTGGCTCCGGCAGTCTGAACAAAGACATCTCCATAATGGAAAAGTGCTTGTAATATTCCGCCCATGGAAGATGATACATCTTCTACATTTCTTAAAGGGGCCACATCAATATTTCTAAAAAGCAGTGAGTGAAAATCTATATCCACAATATTTTTATTAGTCACAATATAAACATTAAAATACCAAAAAAGAAACCCCTCAAAAACAATTATTAATACTAAAAGATAATTAATTAAAAGAAAAACTAATCTAAAAGATGCCGGTATGAAAGATAGATCAAAATTGACAAGTGTCAAGATTCGAGGCAATAAAAAAGGGAGAAAAAATAAAAAAATAGCCAAAATTATCCAAGATAGGTTGGTAATGGGATGAGCCCTTAAAAGAAGCAGAATCTTTTCATCTCTGTCTTGGCCGGCAAAAGAGCAGTTTTGGGGATTCTCTATATAAGCTGGAAACATGGCTCAAGTATAGCACAACTTCTCCTGTCATTCCCGCGCAAGCGGGAATCTATACAAATAAATTTATGGATCCCGGATCAAGTCCGGGATGACACTTTGTGTCACTTTAGCTCAATATTAAATAGCGGTCCTACAATCTGAATATTGGCGGGGGCTCTGAGGTTAAAGAAGTTTTTAAATTCTGCACCATTAAATGTTTCTGATCTACCATCACCTGATACTGTCACAGAGGTAGTCATACCAGAGCCAAAATCAGCTGAAACCGTAACTGAGGAAACGCTATTGAAAGGACTGCCTCCTCTCCCTTGCAATTCTTGTTTGATTCTGGCCTCATCCCATGTTTCCTGCCCCTCAGGATTAGGTTTATCAGTCTGATAAATATGCGCAGAAACCCCTCCATCTCTTTTAGAAAGCATGATGACATTAGCAATATCCGCTACTTCATTAGATTTAAGCCAGGCAGATTTATTAAATTCTGCTCTGGTACCTTGGGCAGCATAAAAACAGGGCGATTCTTTGTCATAAGATAAAGAGGAAAGATCCCCAAAAGATCCAATATCGCCTGTGGTGTCTCTTAATCTTTTGGTATAGGAGCGGGAGTTCCAACCTACATCAGAGGAGCTGAAGGTATACCCCCCATCTGTTGATGAATAATAGGCAGAAATGGGAGAGCCTCCGGAAATCATCACTTTCCCGGCAGTTTGTTCAACAGCTGCTTTCCAATTCCCTGATTTGGGAGGCTGCTTATAGACTTGACATGCTTGGGTGGTACAGATTTCTTTGGAACCATTGTTGGTATAGGATAAGGCATAAGAGCGGGCTGCGATGGCCTGGGCTTTTAAGGCCTCCATGGGCCAAGATTCGGGCATTTCATAAATCCCCAAAAGGTATGTTTCTATGGGCATTAATCCATAGCCGGAAACGGAAATATTGATGTTATCTCTTTGTTCAAAGGAAAAATCCTGAAAATATGCCTGTAAAATCTGATCTGCAGATTGTCCTGCCTGGGCTCTACCTAAGGCTCCGTATTGGTTCATACCTACTCTGTGAGGAATGCCGTAGGTGAAAAAAGCAAAGGCAGGCCTAAACCCGGGATCAAACTTACCCTCACGATCATCCACGCAAAGAAGGGGGCCTGCGCCCAATGAGGTAGGTAAGTTTAGGGCTGCCTGACGAGAAGCAATAATTTGTTGCTGACGGGCACTTAATTGGGCAATCTTGGTGGAAAGTTCTGCCTGGAATGCCTTAGCTTTAGAAACCTCGCCTCCGATAAACTTGGCATTTTTGTCTACCTCCACCTGTAAAGCGGCCAGTCTTATCTTGTCATTTTCCAGTTTTTCTTTTTGAGTCAAAAGATCAATCACATCCTTGGTGATAGAGGTAATAATTTGTTTGTCATCTTTGGTAACTGTTTGATAATAGGATAATTCCCTAAATAGATTCCCTGAAGAGATGGAGGATAAAATTACAGTCATGGGATCAGTTAAATAAGAACGGATATAGTAGGCTCTGACTCTTTCTTCCAAAAGAGCCTGCTGCAAAGCCAATTTTTCTTCTCTTAAATCCAGCTCTTTTTGTTTGGTTTTAATATTGGCATTTAGTGTATTAATAGAGGCTTGAATTTGAGCCAGTTGCCTTTGTAGAGACCGGAGTTGTCCTTCCAAAGGCTTGGTGGCATTAACGGATAACTCCCTTTGCTTGTTTAAATCATCAATTTGCCTTTGCAGATCCTCTATTTCATCAGCAGAGGTAAAGCTAACAAGTAACAAGGCACAAGTAACAAGTAGGAAAATTGCCAGGAAACGGGGCATGGTTTTATGATTTTACCATAGAAGAATCTTATCTAGAGCTAAAATAAGTTTGACACCTGTCGCCAGAATACCGTACCATTAATTCATGGAGCTACCTAACTTGCCTAACTTACTCAAATTCAAATATACAGAAGGACCTTACTCCCCAAAATACAAACCTGTACCGCCAATTCCAGAAGCTGATCTTGGATCTAATCCTGTAGATATAGTCTCTCGTCCTATCGAGGGCACCCTTACTATTTCTGAAAAGAAAAAAATTAACCGTACAAATTTTGCTTTAGCTGTAGGAGGTAAAGTTTTCAATAATAGAGGCGATACTATTGAGGTTGAAGGCATTGCAGAACGGGCTCTAAAATCCATATATCGGGACTTAAAAGCATTTGATGAACGGACTGAATTTTTCCAGAAGGAAATTGCAAAAATCCAACCTGATTATGAACCAAGAAGATTTTTGGGTCTTTTTAAACGTCCTTCTATCGCTAGGGAAGGTGCCGAAAACACTATTGAGGAATATGAAGATGCAAACCAAAAACTACGCAAACAGATTGCTCAGAAAAGGGAGGGTATTAGTAAGTTACTATCTGAGCATCGTATACCAGGTGAAGTTTTGGGAGTATGGAATGACTTAATAGGCATTACTAAATTTCTTAGACAGAATCCCCAGGAAGAGGATTTTACTGCAGTACAGAAACAATTAGACTCCTTAAATATTAATCTCCCGCAAAGGGCCTCAGATGAAGGAGTCTCACCTCGATCATACCTTGAATTATTAATATCTGATACCGAAATTACAAGCCCTGGTTTTTCTGATTATGTATATTTAAGACTTGGATCACAACCTGCAGATAAGGAACTAGATGTCCTGCAGGAGGAGCTGGATAAACGAACTGTTTCCCAAAGTGAGGAGGCTAAACAATCTTATCAGCCGCTGGCTGAAACAAAAAATAAGGAAAGGTTACTAGCGCAAGATAAAACTACCTTAGAATTATCTTCTAAGAAAGGGCAAGAAATTGTTGATGATTTAGAGGTTATTGAAGTAGCTACAGAATTTATTAGGGAGCATTATTTGGTTGATGAATCTGAGATTAGCGCAATTGATGATGAAACTTTAAGGATAACTGATTTAAAGGAACGCCTAGTTGCTTCTTTTGCAGAAGCTATCCAACTTTCGCGTGAGGTAAAAAAAATTAGAGGCAGCGAGCAAGGGAGAATTAGATCCAAATTCGAGCCAGATGCTACACCTGAAATGGAAAAGCAACTTAAGAAGGATGTAGCAACACTGGACAAGCGGCTACAACAATTAAAACAGCGGAATGTTGATATTTTCGATTCTAAAAAAAGATTGACGGAAGCACCAGCTGAATTAAAAGCGGCGCTGGAATTAGTTAGCAGGCCAAATTTTAATTTAGATCAGATGCCCAGAAATCAACGCAGGATTATTTTGTTGGATAATAAAAATTCCGGGCAGGAAATCTACATTACTGCACTAGTGGAGATGGCAGTAGTACTTTTGGGAAAAGGCCAGATTAAAAGTTACGAGATGAATAATTCTGTTGATACTGTTATCAATGAGCAAACAGATTCTACAGAACTTACTAACCAGGCTAAAATTGCTCCTGAAAAAGTTGTTGAGGCAGTCATAAGAGGCGACGTTGATGCCTTTCAATTTATAGATATGTCCTCCCCTACAGATAATAAAGACCCTATTTATCTAAATTCAGTAAATAATGTCAGTTATTCTCCCGAACAATTAGCAGATTTTCTTCAAACTAAAGCCGATGAAGAAGCATTATCGGATAAAGATACTGAAACTTATATTTACCAACTCATCTTAACAACTTCAAGAGATATGTATAAAGCTATCCTTTTTGAGAACAATACCATTAGGAGCGGGTCAATAAACTTGATTAATCAGGAAGAGCTGGAAAACTTATGCAGGAGCTTAAATATGAATATTTCTAACATGGAAATAATTATGCGACTTAGCCAATTAATTCTAAATTTATTGGGAATAGCTGAAACAATAAGACTTTTTGGGCTGAAAAATCTCAAATATTAAGAAACGGCTTAAATAATTAGCCTGATATATACTTTTTTAAAAAAATTGTGCTAATCTGAAACTAATGTCCAAAATTCTTTCATTCGTTTTATTCTATCTTCTCTGTATAGTTTTTTTTCTATTTCCAAAAAATGTGCACGCTGCTGATATAAAAATGTGGGGTATAGAACTGAATACTCCAGGAACGGCAACAATGGAAGTAGATATAAAAACTACCAATCCAGATAAAAATTACACATTTTATAGTGATACAAGCAAAGAAACAAATTCTAAACAAAAAAATGATTGCAAACGCTTTGTAAATCCTGGTCCGTGTATAGGTAACCGCTACATAGAATCTGCCAGTTCAGGCACTACTAGAATCGAGATTACAGCAGTTCGGAAGTATGTTGATGGAGATTTATCAGACGGAAGCTATAAACTGATTAAAATGGATACCCCTGGTGTAAATGGAACAACTATCTGGGATTTAAGAGGTAATGGTGAGATTGGATTTGTGACTTACGCTTGGACTGATGCAGAAAAATCTATACCAGCTCCAGGAACACCTACTACAAATTTAACTCCAACTGAAGTTGAGAAAAATGGGCAGATTTTAGCTTTAATAAATTTTCCTGATCCTAAAGCCCCAAGCTATACAGTTACTATTGCCGATACACTTAATTTACAAAATCCAGTCAGCAGCTTAACTGTTCAATGTGATCCCAATGCTAACAAATGTGATTCTATAACTTCTGTTAAGAATTTAGACAATGCTAATTTAAGCCCAAATGGAAATGATCTTGGTTTTACCATAATTGCCCAAACCCTTGGTGGTCCAGCAAATTTCCCAATAGAAGATCATACTTATAACCTGGCAATAACTTATCCTGGGAAACCATCAAGTATCTTTATCGGTAAAACATTTTCAGTAATAGGTACTTCTACACTTAAAGTGGAATTAAACCCTTCAACCGTAGACCAAACTCAAGGACTCCAATCTATACAAGTAAAGCTGGCTGATGGTACCAGTGAAAGATATGAAGTTAAATTATTGA
The DNA here is from genome assembly GCA_030699125.1 of Candidatus Daviesbacteria bacterium. Taxonomy (GTDB): domain Bacteria; phylum Patescibacteriota; class Microgenomatia; order Daviesbacterales; family UBA10151; genus JAUYKM01. The sequence continues at coordinate 15,400 of JAUYKM010000014.1, forward strand.
GCAAAAGCAATATATTCACTTGTTCAGGAGCCGGGTGTATTTACGATTTGTCTATTCCTCCTTTAACCGAAGGAAGCTATGTTGTCACAGCAACTAATCTACGTGATTCAAGTATTCATGGATCAGCTGTTTTGAAAGTTACTGGTAACGTAATCCCGAGTAAAATACCCAGTATAGACTGTAAAAAAGAGCCTGAAAAGTGTGCTTCTGCTGGTGGGACTCAGTGCGGATCAGATGAAGATCCGGCCATATCAACTGCCATAGGGTGTATTCATACATCTCCTGCCTCATTTGTGAAAGATACTATGAAATTCTTTGTTGCTATATCCGGAGGTTTGGCATTTTTAATGATGTTACTCGGAGCATTTCAGATGTTAACCTCTGCCGGTAATCCGGAAACTTTGGCTGCAGGAAAGGATAGACTGCAGTCTGCAGTCATCGGATTACTAATCATCATCTTTGCCACATTACTGCTAAGAATTATCGGACTTGATATACTGGGATTACCAGGATTTTAATATGAACATTCCCTTCTTAAAAGAACTTTTTGAAAGTGAACAAAGTAATCCTGTGGTGAGCAGATTTGATAAGCTTAGCGATATCCTATCCGGTCTTTTAAATATTGCCCTTTATATCGGGGTATTTTTAGCTTTTTACTGGCTAATCTGGGGGTCTTTTGAATATATTTTAGCCAAAGGTGAGAAAGAAGCTTTGGCTAAAGCAAGAGCTAGAATTACCTGGGCATTGATTGGACTGATTGTGATCTTTTTAGCTTTTATTTTGGCCAGATTTGCCGGGGAAATTTTCCCTCCGGGAAGAGGAGGTTTACCATTTTAATGAAAGGCGTTGATATTAGCCAATTTTTCGGCTTTGGGGATATTACTTCTTTGGGGGAAGGTACTTCCAGATTGGTGGCCCCTATTTTTTCCATTGCCATGGCTTTGGTACTTATATATTTTCTCTTGGGAGCTTTTAAATATTTAAGAGCCGGGGGCAATAAAGAAGAGGTGGAGGGAGCAAGACTCATGATTGAACATGCTCTTTTTGGCTTTATTCTTTTAATGTTTAGCTTTTTAGTGCTACAATTTTTATTGTACAGGCTATTTGGAATTACAGATTTTCAAATATTTAAATGAAAGAGGTAAAGGATATTTTCGGCACAATTGAACCGCCCGATCAACTCAAAGGGTTGGTTGGTAAAGATCAAACAGGTACTCAAGGGCTTAGTTTATTTTTATCCCAATTGGTGGCTTTAATTTATGTGGCAGCAGCTGTCATGCTTTTATTTATGTTGCTTTGGGGGGGATGGGATTGGATGACCTCAGGTGGAGATAAGGAGAAACTGGCAGCAGCCAGGGATAAGCTAATCCATGCTTTAATTGGTATTGGTCTTTTTGCCGCTGCCTTTGCCATCATCAGAGTCATTGAGACAGCTTTTGGCTTCAAAATCACCCCGGATATTTAGCATACTTGACAAGTAATTTATAGTATGCCTAAGATAAGATAATGCAGGACCAAACAAGAGTTACCATTGAAAGACCTACTATAGACGGCGACCCGGTGGGTTTTGCCACTATTGGCGACTTTATTCAAAAAACACTGGCTTTGGCATTTATTATTGCTCTGATTGTGGTACTGGTAATGCTGATCATTGGGGCCTTTGAATGGATCACCTCAGGCGGAGACAAAGAGGCGGTGGGTAAAGCCAGGGGCAGAATTATCAATGCCTTAGTGGGTATGGCCATTTTAGCTGTGGCCTTTGCTCTATTCCAACTGGCCGGACAATTCTTAGGATTTAATGTTTTAGACTTTACCATTCCCACTCCAGCTCCCTAGTATATGGGTCCAGATCCTGCAGGTTTACAAGAAATTGAGCAGCTTTTTATTAATCTAATCTCAGTGGTGGTAGGCTTGGGCTTTATTGCTCTTTTGGTCCTACTGGTTTGGGCCGGATTTAAATATTTAACCTCCGGCGGAGACCCTAAAAATGTCCAGGCTGCTCATCAGACTGTGACCTGGGCTCTCTTGGGGGTATTATTTCTGGCCATTGCCTGGTTGATACTACAGCTTGTGGCGGCTTTTACCGGACTGCCTGTAACCATCTTTAACATCAATGCCTTATGTGAAGTCGGCGGCAGAAACTGGTGCCAGCCCTGAGCGACCGAAGGGAGTCGAAGGGTTGCAATTTATCCTGAGACGCTATACGCTAGTAGATAATCTGCCTATGCAAGTCCTATTTAGAATTATTTTTTTCGCTTTATTCATTATTCTTACAGCTTTATTCTATTCTCCAACTGTTCTTGCTCAATCCCCTTCGACAAGCTCAGGGCAAGCTTCCACCCCTTCTGCCACTTTTCCATCCTCTAATTTCCAACCTCTAACTTCCAACCCACCCCCCACCTCCCCAGCCTATACTGATCTTTTTGTCCATAACATGTTTCATACCTTCTCTTGTTTCAGCATTGGCTCCTCCATTATTGGTCAACCCTGTTTAACTTATCAGGTGACCCAAAATGCCCAAGGGACCATCCTGTCTGTGCCGATTTTATCATCTGTTAATTTAGGAGGCGGGGCTTTGGGAACAACAGCCTCTTTAATTGGACTATTATACACCAATCCACCGATCAGAACCGCTGATTACCTGGCCTCTTTAGGTAAAGGGTTTGGGATAGTTAAGGAAGCTCAGGCCCAGGGAGTGGTGGGATCAGGCAATGCGGTTTTATCCCCTATTTTAACTTTGTGGCAGGTATCCAGAAATATTGCCTACATCATCATGATTATTATTTTTGTCATCATAGGTTTAATGGTGATGTTTCGCCAAAGAATCAATCCCCAAACAGTGATCACTGCCCAGGCAGCGCTACCAGGATTAATCATCGGACTGATTCTGATTACTTTCTCTTATTTTTTTGCAGCCTTACTCACAGATATCGCTTTTGTGGGAACAAATTTGGTGGGTTATTATTTTTCAGCTGCTCAAGAAGTCACCCAGCCAAATTTAGTAGAAAGATCTGCTGACCAAAGTGTGTTAACTATTTTTAGCAGGTTTATCAATGCAATTACACGGGAAGACATTTCCAGTGCAGTAGGTACTATCTACAACAGCGCAGGTACTAACGTCCAACTTTTCTTTAAAGCATTCGCCTCGCTTATTGCATTTCAGTTTGGTAGTGCAATTGGTGGCATATCCCCTGTATTTACGGAGACAGTTAAATTAATCACAGGTGCTGTTGCTGCTTTAGCCACAGCGGTTTCCACAGTAGAAATTCTAGGCTGGGTTTTTTGGTTGATATCTATAGCAATACTAATCTATTCTATGATAAAGCTATTGCTTCGCCTAATTAATACCTATCTAAACATTATTTTTTTAACTATTACTGCTCCTTTTCATTTTTTGGCAGCCTCGCTACCAGGCAGACAGGAGATAGCCACAGCCTGGGTTTTAAATATGCTTTGTAATATTCTGGCTTTTCCAGCAGTAATTGGTGTTTTTTATTTTGTGGCATTTCTACTCAAAGGAACATATCTACCGTTTACTACTACCGCTCCAGCTCCTTTAACCGGTAGTGCTACTTTTCCTCTTTTGGGAGGTTTAGATCTTAGTTTTATCAATATTCTTTTGGCGTTTGGGGCAATGTTAGCAACTCCGGCTATCCCGGATATCATTTGCAGAACAATCGGCAGAGCGACTCAAGCTGGACAGTTACTCGGACAGGAAATCGGAGCCGGTGTGGCCGGTGGGAGGGGATATTTCCAGCAATTTGGCGGTGGGCTAGGTGGAGCAGGAACACAGATTGGTAGAACTATCGGGGCAGTTAGAGGGCAACGAGCTCTGCGATGGGATGCCGAAGCAAATAATGGAAGAGGCGGATGGGTAGTATCTACAGAACCTGCTGCGACCTTTGCTCAACCAGGTGAAATAGCTAGGGGCAGAGCTGAGTTAGAAAGAAGGATTCGATAAATTAAACATCTCTTATAATACCGGCATTATGGGTAGGATCCAATTTGCCGAGTATACCATTTGCCACAGTTTCACCCTCTTTTTTCGCCGTATCATACTCCCAGTAAGCTTCGTCAATAAATTTAATATACGCTGCTGATGATTTATAGGCCTCAGAACCTCCCAGATATCTCCTGGGCACTCCAGCTGTAGGATCTTTCAGCCAAGCAAAATAATCTTTCCAAAATCTTCGAATCTCCTTCCAGGCAGTATTGGCACCTCTTGCTCCCCTTGCTTCCTCTAAAATATAAGCACTCCATACAGCCACAGCTTGCCAGCTACCAAATATACCTGATTCTAAAGATTTCAGAACTAACTCCTCCGCTTCTGCTTGAGCTAAGACTTTCTTACCGTCAACCCCCCTAACCTCAAAAGTCTTAATCATTGCTCTTAATCTATCTATACTTCTGGTTGGTTTTTGGAAAATACCCCAATTTCTTTCCCCTTTTTCATCTATAACTCCTTCCGCTGCTGATCTCCCAGGTATAATCCCTTTTAGCATATTAAACCAGGTATTTAGTATCCATGAATCATATGCACCTTTCCCTTTTCTTCTGGTTTGAATAAACTCCTTCATACTCCTTACTCCGACGTACTCCCGAATGCTGGGCAGCCAAAGAGGGATAGAAGGAACCAGATCTCCACCTCTGGAAATATTATGTCTTTGATCCACTAACCACCATGCTTGTGGATACAAGTTTCTTTGCAAAAGTAAATTAGTATAGGGTATCCAGCTTATATGAGAAGCGTCATTTTTAGCCCATTCTTTATGGGCATATTTCCAGACTAAATAATGCAGGCTTCTTGACAGTTCAATCTTATCTCTGACTTCGTTTAGATCTTGTTGCTGATTTGTTTCCTTGAGCTCTTTTTTGGGATCTATCACATCCAAAACATGCTTCAGCCAGGAATTTCCCCCCTCAATCCATCTTTTTAATGAATTAATAATAGTCCGGCCGCGCATGGAATTATAGGTGGCGATGTTGTTATTCTCCATATGGTCCACCCGAGGATCTTTGATGATATCCTCAAGGGATTTATTTTTCCATTTGGCTTTGAAGCCATCACGCCTGAGTATGGCTACTGCTTCCTGTACGCGTTGAAGTTCTATCCGGTTGAAACCTAAAGTAATATAACCCACAGCTTTCTCTCCTTCTGGAACTACTCCCAGACCATCGGTTGCCCTCTGATCAAGCTTCTTAAGGATGTCTCCTGATTCATCAATTGCATACAGTAGGGCATATTTTATAAAGAAAACCACCCAGTCTACCGGAATCTGATCTCCAAATTTTTCTATTCTCTTTCTTCCTTCAAGCTCAACTTCTCTTTCCGGACCATTTTCCATAATGAATCTGGGGGCAGATTTTTTGGCGCTTTCACCGGTAACATTAAAAAATTGGATAGCTAAAGTTAGCGCGCTTTCTGCCTCTTCCCGGGCTTCAGCCCAGGCATCTTTGAATCTATATAATTCCCATTTGGCCCTATTAAGTCTTGCCAGAGCAGCTTTTTTGTCATCGTAACTTGTCGCTTCATTAAGGTTATTTTGGGCTTCTCTAACGTTTTCCTCTGCTTTTTTATAATCTCCTTCCCAATCGATATCTTCGAATAAGGTTGTAATTTCTTCATCCGACATTTCACTTTGCATTCTCAGAAGATACGCCTGTCTTTCTGGATAACTTGCTCCTCTTACCTGCAAATTAGTTAATCCTCTGACCATTGATTCTACCCGAAGACTTTTTAACAAACCCTGCCCGTCAATATTCTCAATCAGTTGACCTCTGTGACCAACAGGAGATAAAATCAATTCATTCTCCCGTTCCTCAAGCTCTATGACGGCTTTTATTAATCTACCATCGTACAAAGTGGCGAGGTTTTCAATTCTTTCATCCCCTCCTATATAGAAATGGTTTTCTGCCATTCCCTGATAAAGCTGCGCCATAGCATTATCTGTGGCAAAATTCATGATTGGATAGTCAAATTCAACTTCCATATCCATAGAAATTCTTCTTATTTGTTCATTGCTAAAAAACTTATCCCCCTGTTTAATAAGGGCTTGCAAAAGTAATGATTTTCTTCTTAAAAACTCTTGTGGATCAAACTTAGGTGAACCATAGTAGGAATCTTTGGTAAATTGTCTGGCTGAAGCAATAAATCTATCCTCTGTTGAATCATCCAATATAACTTCCAATCCCATTCTATATTCATATGAACTTGTCCTCTTTTCTACTAATTGCAGCCTTCGCTCTTCGTTATTAATATTCCATTCACCATCCATTCTATGATCTGTTAGAGGAATTTCATTTCCTTCAACCATTCTGTTTCTTTTAGCAATCATCTGATCGGTAGCTCTCTCCGCATACAATCCTCTAATCCCCCTAAACTGTGCTACATCATCAGCAGATAATTCTTCTCTTAATTGTACTTCTCTCCAGTCTGAGTCATCTTCTATCGTGGATCCATATCTTGCTTTCTCCTGGCGGAGCATCTCTCGCATACCTTCATTTGTTAATACCTTTCGGTATTTTTCAAATTTTTGATTTATATCTGTTCTAATATCTCTGGTTATACCTTTTTTACTTGCTTTAACAAACAACAGTCTTAATAGTCTATCGTGCTCTACTGGATCCCCTATTCTTTCTAATGCACTTACAGTCCACTTTAACTGCCCCGAGTCATCTTTTTCATTTAAAACAGCTAATTCTTCAACCGTCGGTTCTAGATCTTCCTCAAGCTCTTCCCTTGGTACGGTTACATAATGCCAGCCTGTCTCAATACTTCCCTTGGTTGCTTTATATCTTTCTGTTTCCCTTTTCCAGGTTAGTTCCGCGCGCAAATCAAGCAGTTGACGTCTATCTGCTGTATTGATTCCTGTCTGGCTGGCAATTTGATTGGCTAATTCCTTTTGCCGATTCTCAATGATTTCGAACTGTCTTTTTGCATCATCAGCCTCTTCTTGGGCTTTTTGTTTGCTCTCCTCGGATAATCTCAGCTGTTCTACCAACTGCCCTTCTTTATCCAGTTCCAACCGGGTTTCATATAGAGCACCTTTTAATTTGAGTGTTCTCATTTGATTAGTGAGGTCATCAAATACTTCGAAAGCGGGCTGAAGATTAGGATATTGATCCCTAAATTGGTGTAATTGATGCTCTATAGTTACCAACTGAGTTTCAATATTGGTAAGTTCACCCGAGCCTAAATAACCCAATCCTTCTGCTACGGTACCATCGGCATATTCTTCGATATAGCCATAAAGTTTGTCCAATCTTTGTTCATTTTCAGGTTTTGCTCGTTCTTCAAAAGACAACCCGTTAAGTCGGGCTATCTCATCTCCCAGCTCCATAGGAGGAGGTAGTGGCTCAAATTCTGGCTTCTTTTCTTGCTCTACTCCTCCTAATTGACTTCTTACTTCAATTGGTCTTTCCTGGGAGGCAATTTCTTGTTCCATTTTGCGGTAGGCCTCAACTGAAGGGGAAATACCTGAATCTGTGGGTTTAACTAATTCTATTGACTTTTCTTTAGGACCACCCACTTGCGGGGAAATAACTACATTTGGTTCATTCAGCTCATCAGCCGGAGGTTGAACCAAAGATTGACCTTCTCCTGGTGGCGGAGCTAAACCACCTGTATCTGGACTAATTTCTGCCATAAATCTTTCTTTCATATTCCAGTGTAAAACCTTTGGTTAAGTTTAGTCAACCTGACTCCTTTTTGCTTGATTAAATCCTTACAAAATACTGACGAATTGGTTCAGAGTAGTATAATCCTTTCCAATGAAGTTTTCTAATGTAGTTTTGGGCGGGACTTTTGATCTATTACACAATGGCCACCAGTTGATGCTTAATAAGGCTTTCCAATCCGGCCGCCTTGCCTTCATTGGTTTAACTACTGATCAGTTTAATGAATCCCGCGGCAAAGAGAGCTTTCAGAATCAAAATACCAGGCTTCACAATCTAAAGGCATTTTTGAAACAAAAAAACTACCTTAAAAGATCCGCAATTACTTTGGTAAATGATATTTTCGGCACCACTTTGGAAGATCCCAAACTTGAGGCCATTGTTGTCACTCAGGAAAATATGCACATTGTGAAGCTGATTAATCAAAAAAGAATTGCAGCTAGACTAAAACCCTTGCAAACCATTCTTGTGCCTCACCTCAAAGATGAGGAAGGAAGAATTATCTCCTCCACCAGAATTAGAGAAGGCCAAATTGATTCCTTAGGCAGAAGCTACAAAAAACTGCTTCTTAAGATTGCCGGCAAGAAGCTGAATAATCACATCAGAGAAAAACTTAAAAAACCTTTGGGCAAACTGCTTACTACTAAAACCATACCTGTCATCCCTGCGCAGGCAGGGATCCATTTAATTACAGTTGGTGATGTAACTACCTTAAATCTACTTAAAAGAAGAATCCGGCCGAACTTATCCATTGTTGATCAAAGAATACAGCGTAGATTGATGGTTAATTGGATTCCCGCATTCGCGGGAATGACGAAAGGAAATATCAAAATTAAAAATCCCCCCGGCCAAATCTCCAGATCTCTTATCTTGGCAATTGACCAGGCCTTTAAAAAAATCCTAGTTCCTAATTCCTCCAGCCTAGTTCTCTTCATAGATGGTGAAGAAGACTTAGCCACCATTCCAGCTATTCTACTCTCTCCTTTAGGCACCAGAGTCTGTTACGGCCAGCCTAACAAGGGCTTAGTTGAGGTGAAAGTGGATCTGGAAATTAAGGATTACTTATATAAGCTTCTAATTTGGCGACAGGTTTCCCCCACTTAGTTATGATTATCTCTTTTCCTTTTAAAACTTTCTCTATTAATTCATAAAAGTGCATTTTTGCTTGAGTGAGACTTACTATTATTTGCATAGCTCCATATTGGATAACTTAGCTAACTTTGTCAATAATTTTTTTAGTATGAGTTCAGTTCTTCCCAGTGTCATTCCCACGTAGGCGGGAATCCAATCCCGACCGAGAGTTGTTAATTAGATCCCTGCATTCGCAGGGATGACAATCGCTGGGCAATACCGACTAGTTACTTTTTTAAAATTCTTTAGGTGATAAGTCTTGGTGATTAGGGGACCGTTAACTACCACAAGCCTGCACGGACCAACACAGGAGGCTCATCAGAAAAATTGTATCATAAAATCAACTAACCACATTTTAAATCAAGGCGCCACCGCACTTATAACATTTTTTAGTGCAGGTATTGGCTTCTCCACATATTATACATTTACCACCCTCCTTACTAAAAATACTACTTAACACAGAAACTGAAGAGACTACTTGATCAGAAAAACCCCCGATTGAAAAACTTGAAGAATTAGCGCCTCCCCAACTGCCGCAGCCATCCCCGTTAGAGCCTGTATAGCGGGCCAAAATCGCCTGATCCACTGGATTGATATATTTACTACTACTATCAATACTTAGTGGAATTGTGGCGGCCAATAAACTATTATCCAACTTTCTGTCGGATAATTTCTCCAGCTTAATTTTTAATAATAATTCTTTGGTTTGATCAATAAATTTTTGTCTTATTTCTGATTGTATTTTTGCAACAGGAGTCCTGTTTGTTAATTCAGCTACCAGCCAATCTGCCACCGGTATTGCCACCTCTTCTCTGATCCTGTCCTGAAGCCTTGTGTCTTGCAAAGCAATTATTGTCTCAACTGGCAAACCAAATACCTCATTCTTACCAGTTGCTTTTTCCTGAATTTCACCCAATCTTCTCCAGACAGCCTCAATTCCAAAATCGTCTTTTGTCCTAACCACAGTTGATTTAACCTTATCAACCATCGGATGATCCAAAAAGAGAGGATTTTGGTAAACTTCACCTTCTAAACTCTCCCAGAAAAGCTGATAAGCTTCAGCATATAAGTCGTTTTTAAAATCATGAACTTCCAGGGCCCGAGCTCCGTCAATAGTGGTAACTCTTCCATCATATAAAAATCCATACGACCCATTATATTTAACTACCGTTTCACCTTCCCAGCCTTCGGCTCTTGAACTGAACCAATATAAATGTTCACCTTCTTTAAGAGTATCTTCAGCATCAAGAAATAATGTTCTTACCCCGGTCATAGAAACTTTATCCATTCCTCTTCTCCAATCAGAGATGGTTTCTAGAATATCTCTCTTAAAATCCTTCCATCTATGTTCGGGAGCAACCATCAAGTACTCCTCTGTATCAGGATCTTTTTCATGAAAATAATAATGCCTGGGCGGAGTTAGCTGCATGCGGATCCTGTCTTCAACATCAAAGATATACTCTCCCCTGCTATCCTTTTCACCGGATAGTTTTTCGGTGACTACTCCAACCGAATCATTGATCGCTGCAAATCTCATTATTTCATGAGCCTCCTGAGACGAAAGTCCCAACCCCAGCACGCGATTATAAAGATCTACGTACAAAGAAACATTAAATACCTGATAATCATCGAGCGATGGGGCGGTATCTTTTATCTGGCTTTTTCTGTTTAAATCAGAGTTTCTTGTCTCAACTGTTATCATATTTTATCCATTAAAAAACCCTCTCTTCGAGGGCTTAAAATTTCACTCTTTGCTCGAAGAAATTGTAAGGAACCCAGGCAGCCCGACTGTAACGGTTACGGCATAGTGATAGAGTTACGCTATCTTCCCCTGGAATAACTGGTCTGATCCAATCTGTTCCTGTTATTTAATTGTTAAACTTTAAAGTAAAGCATTTGGTTTAAAAAAACAAGGTCCCAGATATTGTATAGTGGCTATATGCCCTATTCACTACATAATATGACCTAGTTTGTACCTCTAGACTGATCTTTTTTCACGCAGTAGCATAACTTATAGTCATGGAAGCACATCCTATTCCTCAAAATGTTACTACTTTCCAGTTTCATCTAGTGGGAGATATGACCCTAAAACAATTTCTGTATCTGGCCGCGGGATCCGGCATTGCTTATTTGTTATTTGTTTTCGTGGCTGCTGACTATCCTCTGATTGCCTGGCCCACAATTGTAATATCCACTCTTTTGGGGATTGCCTTTGCCTTTTTACCCATTAATTCTCGCCCTCTAGATCATTGGCTGGGCGCCTTTTTAAACGCCATTTATTCACCCACCAAAAGATTATGGAAAAAGAATGGTAAATCTTATAAAGATACTCCTGCCTTTAGTAGTCGCTTAACAACTTACTTATCAACCTTAGGGCCAACTCAACCGATCCCTTCTTTGCAAACCCCAATTAGCCCATTTTTCCCATCAGTCAGTCAGTTTCAGAAACCAATCTTTAAAAAAGCTCCTGCCCCAGAAGAACTGCCCTCCTCTGATGAGCTTAAAAAAACTGTGGAGCTTGCTAAACAAGCGCAAGTTTTAAAGCAAAAGATTGTTCAAACAGAGCGAAATCTAGTTCAAATCAGAACTGCTGCCACCCAACCCCACCAAACCCCGGAGAATTATTCCTGGCAGGTCAATAAAATTTTATCTGATTTAAAAGAGCTTGTGGAACAAGCCTCTGAGGTCAAACAAAAGCTGGAATCAGTAGGGGCTGAGCAGCCGAAAGTCTCCCTGCCATCTACCCAGACTCCCAAGGTAATTAAGGTTAAACTACCCCCCAGACCAAAACAACAAATGGCTTTAACCACCTTTCCCAATGTTATCAATGGAGTAATCCAAGATGCCAGTAGAAACTACCTCCAGGGAGTAGTGGCAGTAATCTATGATAAAGAAGGTTTACCGGTCAGAGCCTTAAAAACCAATAAACTGGGCCAATTTTCAGGTTCCACTCCTTTATCTAACGGCGTCTACACTCTTGAACTGGAAAAAGAGGCATTCGGTTTTGATGTTTTACAAATAGAGCTTACCGGACAAGTCTTACCTCCTTTAATTATCACTGCTAAGGAGGCAATAAGAAGTTAACATGGCTTTAACACAAGAACATCTACCTGTTGCTGATATTAAAGAAGATATCCTGCTGCTCAAATCTGGGGGAGGTGCCATGATTTTACAGGTATCGGCAGTTAATTTTGGTCTGCTTTCACAAAAGGAACAGATGGCAATTATTGGAAGCTTTGCCCAAATGCTTAATTCTTTATCTTTTAGCATTCAGATTGTCATTCACTCGGAAAGATTAAACATTTCATCCTATCTGGACCTTCTTGATCAGGCCAAAACAAGTCAAGTCAACCCTTTACTGGCTAATTTGATGGCTTCATATAGACAATTTATCCAAACTACCATTAAAGAAAACGAGGTTCTGGATAAAAAATTTTACATTGTCATTCCACTTTTTGCTCTGGAAGTTGGCCTCACTGCAAATATAGAAGCTTTGTGGCAAAAAGTTAAAACAACCCTGATCCCCAGGCGGGATCAAGTAGTCAGGCAATTGTCAAGAATCGGCTTAAAGGCCAACCAGCTAACCAATATAGAGCTAATAAAGCTCTTTTATCGCATCTACAACAATACCCAGTTACAAGAGCAGCTACAATATCAACCCCAGTTAACTGACATCAGATTAAAAAATCCCTCAACCAATATCCAAAAACCAACTATTTCATCAACTGCCACCTTTAAACCAGCTGTTCAATCTCCTGCTGTGCCTTCTCCAGTCTATAACCCACCCATAGTTGATCGCACCCGCCAAGTGAGAACCCATCCGTTTGTAGTGGAGGAATTATCAGATAACATATGAACCTGCCTTTTTTAAATAAAGCCAAATCTCAAGTGGCTCAAACACCACAGTTTAGTTTAGATGATGTGCTTGCTCCGGCAGAAATTGAGGCGGATTTCAAATATTTAAGGATTGATCAGAGATTTTTTAGAACCTACTTTGTATCATCCTACCCCCGATACGTGGAACCCAATTGGCTGGAGCCGCTCATCTCTTTTGACCACTCTCTTTTTATTTCCATGTTTATCTACCCTACCCAATCACGCGGCGTTTTAGATGAGTTAAAAAGAAAAATTGCTGAGATGGAAGCCACCATTCAAACTGATATCCAAAGAAGTAAAGCCATTGACCCAGCAGTGGAGGTAGCCTTGGAAGATGCCCGGCTCCTGCAAGATCAACTGGTCAGAGGAACTGAGAGATTTTTTGATTTCTCATTATACGTCACTGTGCCTGCTGTGGATTTGTCAGATCTTAATAACACCTCCAAACTGGTGGAATCCACCTTAGCTTCTTTATCAATCAACGCCCTATCTACCACTTTACAGATGGAGGATGGTTTTGTTACCTCCCTACCTTTAGGGTTGGACCGCCTAAATCTTAGGCATAATATGGATACTACTTCCCTGGCCACCACCTTTCCTTTTGCCTCATCAGAATTAACAGCTAATGAGGGCATCATGTATGGTATTAATGAGCATAATGATTCCTTAATCCTTTTTGATCGGTTTTCCTTGGAAAATTCCAACTCGGTAGTTTTTGCGAAAAGCGGTGCTGGTAAAAGTTACTTGGTAAAACTGGAAGCGTTGCGCTCTTTGATGTTTGGCACGGAGATTCTGGTCATTGACCCTGAGCAAGAGTATTTATCCTTATGCCGGGCAGTAGGAGGAGAATATATTAATTTTTCTGCTTCCTCCCCGGTGAAAATTAATCCTTTCGATCTTTCCAAGGAGGGGGATCAATCTGAAAATGAATTATCCAGAAAAATATTGTTTTTAACTTCATTCTTAAAGCTAGTCTTGGGAAATCTGACATCTTTGGAAATGGCCATCTTAGATCGGGCTCTCAATAGAACCTACCAGTTAAAAGGAATCACAAATGATCCTAAAACCCAGATTAATCCACCAGCAGGACCTCCTGTAATGGAGGATCTTTACAAAGTTCTGGTTGGAATGAGAGAAAGGGGAGCTCTGGAGTTGGCGGCCAGACTGGAAAGGTTTGTCAAAGGCTCTTTGTCCGGTATTTTCTCTGCCCAATCCAATATTGGTTTATCTAACTCTTTTACTGTTTTTTCTGTAAGGGATTTGCCTGATACCTTAAGGCCTTTGGCCATTCAAATGATTCTGGAATTTATCTGGACCAAAATAAGAAGTAAGCTAAAAAGAAGAATCCTCATAGTGGACGAGGCCTGGTATTTGATGCGCAATAGCGATTCAGCAGATTTTTTGGTGGATTTGGCTAAACGGGCCAGAAAATATTGGCTGGGACTGACTACCATTACTCAGGATGTGGAGGATTTCTTATCTACTGATAGAGGCAAGGAGATTATCTCCAATTCCTCTATTCAGGTGCTTTTAAAACAAGCTCCCGCCTCCATGGAGCTTTTGAGTAGAACCTTTAATTTATCGGAAGGTGAGCAAAGATTATTACTTTCTGAAGGCATTGGTCAAGGATTATTTTTCGCCGGGAACACCCATGTGGCCATGAGAGTGGTAGCCTCCTCTGGAGAACATCAGTTGATTACGTCCAATCCGGCAGAGTTGGCTGCAAGAGGCCAGATAGGAGGTTAAAATGGCAGTTAAGACAAAAATTGCTCTTTCCAATCCCACCAGATTTAAAAAACTGGCCCAATTTTTGGCCAAAGCTTTGGAATACAAATATCGATTCCCTACTTCTCCTGATTATCCCAGCTCTGAGGCGGCATACCTAGGTAGGTGGTCCTGGATTAAAACTGAGCAGCAACAAGGTATTATTCCTTTAGCAAGGCGGGTTTTTAAAGAATACGGAAGGTATTACGCAAATGACAACGAATTTGTTAATCGATTTGTTTTAGGGAGACAAAGAAGAGATCCTTTATTGGAAAGGGTTATCCAGAATGACAAACCGACAGAGGAACAGGATATGTTGGCCGGGAGAACTGAAGAAGAGGCGCTTAGAAAAGAGCAACTGGCACCATCCTCCCAAAAACAAGCAGTCGGCACAGCACAAACTACACCAGCCCCTAAGATACAGCTACCTCCCATCCCCCAAGTTATTATCAAAAAAGAAGCTATCTCTCCCGAACAGCTTTCAGAAACACCCTCGCCTCAAGAGCCACCACCACCCCAGATATCCCCACAGCCTGAAACTTCCCTCCCGCCTGCCCCGCCTGCCGGAGGATCAGGCCCATCTGCTGCTCCTACTACTCCACCCCTTAGCGCAACATTAGGCATACCGTCCCCCGGATTTCCCAAAATGCCTTCAGCTGCAGTCGGTTTTGGTAAAGATTTTGCTTCCAATGCCGGTATATTTTTAAAGAAAAATGTCACCAAATATTTAACTTTTGGCAATATGGTCAGCGGAATTTTTACTATTATCGGAGCAGTGGCCGGTGGGATCCTAACTCAGGGCCAAGCTTTAGGGGTAGCTGCGGGAGCAGGCGGAGGAGCGATTGGTTCGTCCTACTTAAGAAGCCCTGAAGGAAGAAGGTTTTTGGGAAATTTTGGAACCGGCACGATTAATAGAACAGTGAATTTCTCCAGCCAATTTTCCACCCAATCTTTATTTAAAGGCCCTCCTAAAAAAGTCTGGATTGGACTTTTGGTAGGTTTTTTAGCTCTGACAGCCCTGGGCGCAGCCTTCCCTTCATTACCAACCGACGAGAAACCCTCAGCAGAAACTTTTCCTCGTCCTACAACTTTCACCGGTAGTCAAGCTCCCCAAGCCAGTTCGGATTACTCTACTTTACATAATGATATCTTGACTAGTTTCAGGATAGATATTGATCAAAACTTTAGCTATGATTATCTAAAATGGGCCTGGGAAAAATTCTGGAATATCAAAGATACTAAATTCTTCACACTTATAAATCCTAACAATATAACCATTTCTGTTATCCGGGATGATACCTTAATAAACGCACAAATAGGTTGCAATGCAATAAGGATGAGAGGAAGAAGTGCAGCAACCGGCCAGCCCTACCCTGAGTCATTATTTAAGGTAGTTCTTGTACACGAACTATCACATATTATTGACAGTTGCAATCCAGACTCTGTTTCACGCAAGAGCCAGTTGCCTCAAATAATCCGCCAAGAAGGTTATCTAACAAATTATTCGGCGAATGCTTCCAGCTGCGTTGGCTCTAATAATTTAAATGAAGATTACGCAGAAATGTTTACTTACTATTTGAACTTGAACCCGGAATTCCCCGAACAAAGCCTAGGGATAGGGGCATTGTGTGAACCTACCATATTAACCAATCCCTATAAAAGCAACAAGCCATTACACCAGAGCTTGGTACAGGCATTATTGGGTGTATCAGAGCTAGCTTCTTTATTAAAAACTGCCGATAAGTTAAGCTGCCCAGTAGACGGCGGTCAAATCTCTACCCCCTCTTACCAAGCCAATCCTCAAACCGGACATTGCGGGGAAATTTACACCAGTCAGGGATATATTTGTGATACTGACAGCAGAAGAGCCAAATCAGTTGATATTCTAACTGGTGGACCGGCAGGAAAAGAGGTCAAATTACCCACCATCAACGAACAAGTCCTGGAGTGGACCTTTAACACAAGACCTCAGGACATACTTCATCTTAACCGTTCCGACTGCCTGCCAAATGAAATGATCGAAGGATTTAATTGTGGTGTAGGTATTGCTTTTCAAGCAACAGATCAAGATGGACAAAGTTGGATTTTACATCTTCTACATATGCACGAACCCAGTATTAAAACACAATTTGGCAAAAAATATTCCTCTGGTGAAGTAGTTGGCTTTTCCGAGGCAATACATACCCATGTTACTGTAGGAAAAAATATTTCAGGAGATAAAAACTTTGCTATCGCCGGCTCAAGTGATATCCGCTCTGGTTGGATTCCTGCTGATCTGGAAATGAAGATGTGCATGTAATTTGTAGCTCCCACGCGAAGGTGTTATACTTTTGCTTATGGTAGACAAAAACTTAATTCTACAAATTTCTCAAGCCCTAGTAAAAGAGCCGAAAATAAAATTGGCTTATGTGTTAGGCTCTGTGGTTAGTGGTAAATTAAAACTTGATAGCGACTTTGATTTGGCAATAGTGGTAGATAATAAAGATAAGATTGATTTTAAGTTTGTCTACAGTTTGATATCTCACATCAAATTCCCTAAAAACTTAGATCTTTCAATAGTTGATAAGAATTCTTCTCCTCTATTCTTATTTCAAATTGCCAGCACCGGAGAATGCATTTATCGACAGTCAGAAGAGGAAAAAGTGGCTTTTGAAGCTTTTGTTTTGAAAAATTATTATGACACTGCTCATATGAGAAGCATTTATTATTCTTATTTAAAGGATAAATTCCATCATGCCAATCAGTAAATCATTACTCTCAAAAAAGTTGGATTTTTTAAATGAGCAAATTCGCAAAATAGAGGATATGGAATTTAGTGAGGAAAACTTTATAGAAAAAGTTGACACGCACGATCTGGTGGTTTTTCGTATTCAACAGGCTGTTGAAAGTTGTATAGATATCGCAACCCACATCATTGCAGGTATGGACGTCTCTCAAAAAGAAACAGCCAAAGATGCTTTCCGTTTTTTAGGAGAAAAGGGGATTATTAATCAAGAGTTATCTGCCAGGATGGGACAGGCAGCTGATTTTAGAAACAGAGTGGTTCATGGTTATAATGATTTTGACTTTAAATTACTTTTTAAAGATTACAAAGGAGATTTAAAAGATCTTCGTCAATTTGGAACAGCGATTTTAAAATATCTGGAATCTTTATAGAATCAGTCATATGCACAAGTTAAAAATAATAGTCGGACTAATTTTGGGATCACTTTTAACAATTGCCGGACTGATATTTTTAAACCAGACATTAAACAATCCGCCTAAAGACTTAACTTCTTCCCTCGCTATACCACAACCTGCTGATAAAAATATTCCAGCCATAGTTTCCACCAAACCCGATCCGCTGGAAGGAGCAATTATTACTGCTTCAGAGGAAATTGAGATTAGCTTTAACAAAACCCTGGAAAATGAGGGTGAGTTTAAATTAAGAATTGATCCGGAAATTCCTTTTAAAATTCAGCTTTCTTCTGATAGAAAAACTGCCAAAATTATCCCTCAGGTCCCTTACGAGTTAGGCAAAACATATACCTTATTTATCAAATCAGACACTAAGTTTGATGGAATAGGCCAGTGGGGTCAGGAAAAGATTTTCCATGTTAATACTGTCAGATACCGGGGGATCTAACCCTTCGACTCAGTTTACCCTGAGTTTATCGAAGGGCTCAGGGCTTTCAGCTTAACCTTACCGGCATGACAATATATTCCAATCCCTCCACACCTACCGGTTTAATCAAGGCAGGTGAAAGAGGTCCGGAAAACTCAACCATAAGCTGTGTGGCAGGAGCATTAGATATGGCATCATGCAAAAATTTGGAATTAAAGGCAATCTTGACTTCATCACCCTCAACTTGAGCATCAATCTCATTTTCCTGACTACCTAACTCCCTAGTAGAAGACTCCAGAACCAAAGACTTTTCTCTGACATTTAAAACCAATACATTAGCCTCGTTTCTGGCAAAGATGGCGGCAAGCTTAAGGGCTTTTAAAAAATCCCCCTTGTCAATCAACATTCTACTGGTTGTTTCTTTGGGGATGATTTTTTCCCAGGAGGGAAAATTACCTTCAATCAATCTGGATGAAACCAAAGTTTGACCTAGGTTAAAGATGATTTGATTCTGATCATCCGAGGCAGCGATTGAAACCTGATCCACCTCTTCCTCTGAAATGATCCTGACCACTTCCTCGTATGTTCTTTTTGGTATGAGCGATTTAAACTGCTTAACTGCCGTCGGCAGCTTAAGGTGTCTGTGAGCCAATCTAAATCCGTCTGTTGCCACCATATCCAAAGCATTATCCTTTACCTCTGTCAGGATTCCTGTCAAAACCGGCCTGCCTTCATCAACTGCCGCCGCAAACAGAATCCCAGATGTGGACTGGATGACTTCTTTAGAGAAACTCACCCCGTTCTCTTTGGAGGTGGGTATAACCGGGAATTCCTCCGGGGCAATGCCGTTGATTTGGGCTTTCAGCTTACCTGATTGTAATGAAGTGATATTGTTTTGGGACTCTATCTCAATAGTTGTTTGACCTATGTTGGAAACCAGATCCACCAGGGTTTTAGCAGGAACAGTAGTTTCTCCCTCCTCTAAAACATCGACTGTCAAAAACTTGATTACCCCAATTTCTAAGTTAGTTCCTGCAATCTTTAGTTTCTTATTCTGAGCAGAAAGTAAGAGATTATCCAATATAGGCAAGGTCGAGCGGATCCCGACAGATCGGGCAACTGCGGAAATTGCCGGTAGAAGATCTTGTTGTAATGCTTTAAATTTCATGAACCATCTTTCCGGGCAGAAACAAATTTATGAACTTCCTCTTCTGATATCTTAATCAGCCTAAAATTAACTTTACCCTCTATTATCAGATTTTTAATGTGTTTTTCCTCATCTGTCAAGATGTGATTTATTCCAGACTTAACTTCTATGAAATCTATTCTGTCTCCATTCTTAATACCGATAAAATCAATGGGCCAGCCTAAGGGGATAATTCTATCATAATCATATCTAAGCTCTGCATAAGTTAACAACTCAGCCATTTTCCCCTTTTGAGGATTAATTGAGCCTTGAATAGTTTGTAAAACCCTACTTGGTAAATCTTGTAAACCTCTATATAAATCAATAATGTCTGTAGGAATATCCTGCGGTTTTCTACCATGAAGTCTTCCTAAAAGATAAGTTATTAAAAAAAGTAAGCTGATTATTCCAACAAAATTCCAGTTAATGTTATCCACAAGAGGTTAGATTATACTACATAATATTAATATAAGTAGTCATAGTAGTATGTGGTGTGGATATGTGTAAAAGCTAATTTTTAAGTTCAGTTTTGGGAGAATTTCGCGTGAGTAAATACCCGGTTTTTGTGGAAATATATGTGGATAACTATTGAATGGATGTGGATAAGTTTTGTTTTACTTCCCCTAAAATCCTTTGAATGTCACGATTCTCCACAATTAGCCTTTTAATCTTATCCCGTCCGTGCATAACTGTGGTGTGGTCTCTGCCCCCCATGATTTCGCCAATTTTTTCAACTGTTAAATTTAGATCCTCAGACAAAATATGCATGGCAAGATGGCGGGGTAAAACTAGCCCCTTGATCCTTCTAGGTCCAATTAAATCCAATTGTTTGATGGAAAAGTATTCGCACACTTTTATTAGAACCTGTTTTGGCGTTAGATTTTTTAAATCCGTGTCCGCCTTTTTGCCCAGCAGTTTGCTGATATTTTCTGAAGTTGGCTCCATCTTCTTTGTTTTTAAAGCCTGCAGAATTTGAATAAGTTTTCCTTCCAAATCTCTGGCATTTGTTTCAACTGATGCGGCGATTAGATTAAGCGAGGCCTCATCCAGAAGATATCGTTGCTCAATACACTTATTTTTGAGTATCGCCACCCTGGTATCAAAATCAGGAGTCTGCATGTCAACCATCAGCCCACCCTGAAAGCGGCTTTTAAGACGATCTTCCAATTTGGCAATTTCATATGGGGGTCTGTCTGAGGTAATGACAATTTGAGAATTTTTAGAGGAAAGCTCGTTGAAGGTGTGGAAAAACTCCTCCTGAGTGCCTTCCCGTCCGGAGAAGAATTGAACGTCATCAATTAGTAGAATATTGACATTTCTATAACGGGAACGAAAGGCGCCAAATTGTCTGGTTTGCAAAGCCTCAACATAGTCATTGGTAAACTTTTCTGAAGAGCAATAATTAACCTTAAACTGTGGGTGCTTTCTCTTGATGGCATTGCCTATGCCCAACATCAGATGAGTTTTACCAACACCGGTCCCCCCGTAGATAAAAAGTGGGTTATAGGAAGTACCTGGATTTTGAGCAACAGCCTCTGCTGCTGCATAAGCTAAGTTGTTGGTTGGTCCTACCACAAAGTTTTCCAAAGTGTATTTGGGATTAAGCTGGAAGATAGAAGTTAGTTGGGGTTGAAAAAATGCTTCATCAGGTCCCTCTACCTCAGTGGGGCTCTCCTTAACAATAAATGAAACTACAACCTTTTTATCCAGTAGTTTAGAGAGAGTTTGCTCAATTAGGTTTTTGTATTTTTGGTCTAAACTTTCTTTAATAAAAGCTGAGCTGGTGTTTAAGACCACATTATTTGCATCAACGGATTTTAAAAAAGTTTTTAAAAAGTAGGCCTTAAAATTATCAGGTCCTACAAGCGGTTTAATGATTTGTAAGAATTTATGCCAAAGTCTTAAATTATCCATGGTTCTGAGTATCTTATAAGCAGACAGGAGTTATCCACAATTTAATCTTAATAAAAGTTTTCCACAATATAGAGAAACTGTTAAAAAGTAGATCAACCACAATTATGTAAACTAATTGTGGTCAAGTTATGGTATACTCATAAACTATGCCAAAGAGAACGTATCAACCTAAAAAGATCAAGAGAGTTAAAAAACACGGCTTTAGAAAAAGAATGAGCACTCGCGATGGAGCGAAGGTTTTGAAAAGAAGAAGAAAAATTGGTAGAAAAAGGCTGACAGTTTAATGCTTCCTAAAAGTAATAGATTAAACCTCAAAAAGGATTTTAAGCGGGTTGCCTCAGGCAGAAAACTGGAATCTAAATACCTGAAGCTTTTTATTAAAGAGGGAGAAAATCATCCGCCAGCCAAGTCAAACTTGGCGCCAGCTGGCGGAGCCAGAATTGGGGTTGCTATTTCATCAAAAACTTTTAAAAATGCTACTGACAGAAATAGGGCAAAAAGATTGGTTTTTCAAGCCTTCCAAACCATCATCTCAGGTCTCCCGCCGACTATTAATATAGTGGCTCTTCCCAAAATAGGGGTACTTAAGGTAAAATCAGCTGATGTGCTTTCAGATTTGAAGAATGCACTAAAACATGAAAAAAATATTAATCTATCTAATTGATTTTTATCAAAGCTTTCTCTCTTTTGATGGAGGCATTTTGGCCATCTTCGCTCCCGGGGGTGCTTGCAGATATGAAATTAGATGTTCTGAGTATACAAAACAGATGATAGTGGAACAAGGAGTGCTCAAAGGTTTAATAATGGGTATCAAAAGAATTTGGAGTTGTCGATGATTATCATTGATATTTTTAACACCGTATTTTTAGGACCAGTTATTAATGTATTGGTCATTATATTTCAAGGGCTTCATGCTCTTAATATTCCGGGAGCGCTGGGATTTGCGATTGTGCTCCTTACCATCACCATCAGACTTTTAGTGTGGCCTTTTATGGGCAGCCAAATTAAAGCCACCAAGAAAATGGCTGATTTAAAGCCACACCTAGATGAGTTAAAAAGAAAGCACGGATCAGACAAACAGGCCCTGGCTTCTGCTCAGATGGCTTTATATAAAGAACATGGAGTTAACCCAGCTGGCGGATGCCTACCTGCTTTAATACAGTTGCCAGTGTTTATTGCCCTTTATCAATCCATTATTAATATATTACCGGGGGAAAACGGCAATCTGGAACACATCAATTCTTTGCTTTATTTTAAAAAGTTAACACTACCTGAGAATATAGATCCCTACTTTTTGGGCTTAAACTTGGCAGCCAGGCCCTCTGACTTTAGCTCTATAGGAGCCTACCTGCTATTAATACCTGTTGTTACAGCTGCATTAACTTTTATGCAATCTAAAATGGCTATGCCAAAACCGATAAAGCGCTATCCTTCTGATTCTCCAAAAGAGGAGAAGGAGAAAGAGAAAATGGAAGATACCATGGGGGCTGTGCAGTCCCAGATGGTCTATTTGATGCCTGTGATGATTGGTTATTTTGCCTTTACCTTTCCCATCGGACTTGCAATTTATTGGAATGTCTATACAATATTCGGCATATGCCAGCAATATCAACATACTGGCTGGGGAGGGGCTGCTGATATGGTCAGTAAAATTCGAAGCAAAGTTTAAAAATAGAAATTAAATTCATGGAACAACAATTATCCGATGTATTAGATAATCTTTTAGGTTTGTTACTCCTGGAGGGTTCCTATGAGATTGAGGAGGAAGATGAGGTCATCAATGTGTTGGTAGAAACTCCTGATGCGGCCAGACTAATTGGGGCAAGGGGTGAATCTTTGCAATCTTTGCAACTGGTGGTAAATCAGATTATTTCCCAAAAGGTGGGAAGAGAGCAATTTAAAAGGGTGATTATTGATGTGGCCGGTTGGAGAAAACAAAAAGAGGAAGAGCTTACCCAAAGAAGTCAGGAGTGGGCTAAAGAAGTATTAGAAAGTAAAAAGGATTTGGAACTGGAGCCTATGCCCTCCTGGCAAAGAAGAATTGTGCATATGGTAGTTTCAGAAACTGAAGGGGTTGAATCTGAAAGTATAGGGGAAGGTCGAGATAGACACATTGTGATAAAGCTCAAAACTCAAAATTCAAAGCGCAAAACTGAAAAAAATAAGAATGAAGATGTTGAAGCTTCAGAAACTTGAGCAAATACTTCTTTTCTTAACTCTGCTCTTTCTCCCAACCCAGTTAGGCAAGCATTTTTGGCCTGAATTTAGTTTTATCTATTCCCTGCCGATTGATTATTTATCCCCCACCCTTTATTTTTGGGATCTGTTGGTGGTGGGGTTATTAATAATTTGGATATTAAGAAGGCCTAAAATAAATCGACTGGCACTTAACTTATTACTGATATTTTTGCTAACACAAACTGTTTCTTTGGTGGGGGCAGAAAATTTTGGTGCAGGATTGGTACGACTTGAGCAGTATATTCTGGTAGGAGGATTAGGGGTGTATATAGCAAGTGCAAAGTGGGAAGCATTGAGTGCAAAGTTGTATCTACCTCTCAGCCTGGCTATCCTGGGAGAATCAGGTTTGGCTATAGCCCAATTTTTAAAAGGAGGGACAATAGGCCTTTGGATTTTGGGTGAGCGAACTTTTTCCATCTCCACTCCGGCTATTGCCAAATTTGACTTTCAAGGCATCCAGTTCTTAAGGCCGTATGGTACCTTTCCTCATCCCAATGTTCTGGCAGCTTTTATGGTAATTGTTATACTCTTACTGTTATTCCGGCGAAGGCTCGCTTCGCGAAGCGGGCAGGAATCCAATAATAAACTATTTTATGGATCCCTGATCAGGTCAGGGATGACCGGGGTAGTAATGTTTTTAGCAGGATTAACTACCCTGGTCACTTTTTCCAGAACTGTTATGTTAGCTGGAGTAGTAGCTGCTTTTATTTTACTTAATAGCAAGGGTAGATTCTTACTACTTCTGGGTATCGTCCTACTCCTACCAATTTTATATGCTAGATTCTCCTCCCTTTTAAACTTTGATAATTTAACATTACTCAGAAGAGAGGAATTATCTTTAACAGCTTTTTCTATCTGGCAGTCCTCCCCTATTTTTGGGGTGGGTTTAAATAATTTCATTCCAGCTGCCTCAAATGAGTTGCTTTCCGGCCCCAGCAGGTTTTTGCAGCCGGTGCACAATATTTTTCTACTCTCTTTAGCAGAAACAGGCGTGTTAGGCTTTTTAGGGCTGCTAGGATTATTAGGGTATCCTATTATTATGCTTTTTAAACTACGAACTATTTTGCTTATTTGGGGAGTAATAATTTTCTTGGGGTTATTTGACCATTACTTTCTAACTTTACCTCAAGGGTATAGACTGCTTTTTCTAATATGGGGTTTATCTTTATCTCGTTCCGTGAAGCAAGCCATGTTAGAATTAAAAAATGCAAGTCCTTCTTAAGATCTCCCAGCAGACTTTTTGGCAGATTTTAGGTAAAGTCGTAACTGCAGGTTCGACTTTTGTTATTCTGGGGCTGGTGGCCCGCAGTTATGGAGAGGAAGGAACCGGGGTTTTTACACTGGCTCTTACATATCTGGCCATATTTTATCTTTTGTCGGATTTTGGCTTTAATGCGCATGTCTTAAAAAGAGTTAGTAGTTCAGAGTTGGTAGTTGGTAGTGAATGGAATAAATTATTAGGGACAAGGATAGTATGGTCGGTAGTGTTGGTACTTTTGGCTGTTGGTACACTACCCTTATGGCCGTTTGCCACAGGGGAATTTTTCCAGGCTGTTATATTTGGCAGTTTGGCCATCATTGGATCTGGGATATTTGTTACCTGTAATTTAATTTTCCAAAGTAAACTGAGGTATGACCTGTCGGTTTTAGCATCAAGCGCAGGAACACTGATCAGCTTGGCAGTGTTTATCTATCTAATCAGCTCGGGATACCCTGTTCCACTAATGCTTTTAGCTCATTTGGCAGGTTGGATCATCATAGCTTTGATGTCACTCATTTTGGTGAGTCGGATCTTCCCTTTAGTATCCCCCGTCTTTGACAGCAGTTATGCCGCTAACCTGTTTAGACAATCCTGGCCGATTGCCGCCACCCTGGCTTTAAATGTGGTTTATTTTAGAGCAGACTCATTTATGATTGCCTATTTTAGGTCTAACACTGAAGTGGGTGTTTATAACGTGGCATACTCTGTTTTTCAAACAACTCTAGTTTTGCCTACCTTTATTATGAATGCTTATTACCCGATGATGTTAAAATCCTTTAAAGGCATCAAAGTAGTGGTGCTGGGACTTTTGGTGGTAGCCTCTTTTGGGACTATGTTGACGCTAACTTTAGCGCCGCTAATCATCCAGATTTTGACAGGAGGAGGGTTTGTGGGGGCAACTTCCAGTCTGCAGATCCTCTCACTGGGCTTCCCGGCGTATTTTCTGTCAGCACTACTAATGTGGGTAATGGTTGCTCAAGGTAGATATAGAACAATGCTGATAATTTATGCCATAGGTCTGGCTGTCAATTTAGTGCTGAATTTTATCTATATACCGCAGTACTCATTTGTAGCTGCCTCATATATTACGGTAATTTCTGAGTACTTGATTCTTATAATGCAGGGGATGGTATTATGGCGAAGAATATGAGATTGACTATATTTACAGATGGGGCTTCCCGCGGGAATCCAGGCCCAGCCTCATATGGGTTTGTGATTTTAGATGAGGAAGGCAAGCTTATTTATAAAAAAGGCGAGTATATTGGTCACACAACCAACAATGTGGCTGAATATACGGCTGTTTGGGAAGCCTTAAAATATACCAAAAAACTAATGATTGGGAAAAAACACAGCGAGATAAAACTTTTTGCCGATTCCAAGCTGGTAGCTGAGCAGCTT
Source organism: Candidatus Daviesbacteria bacterium (assembly GCA_030699125.1). Lineage (GTDB taxonomy): Bacteria > Patescibacteriota > Microgenomatia > Daviesbacterales > UBA10151 > JAUYKM01. Next base: position 41,446 of record JAUYKM010000014.1, read on the forward strand.
TCGGGAAATTACAGGATAAAGGCGGAGCATCTTAAGCCGATTATTGAAAAGATAAAAATCTTGAGTATTGAGCTGGGAGGCGTCATTTATAGCCATGTCCCTCGTTCTCAAAACATCTTAGCTGATGGGATAGCAAATCATGCACTAGACTCCAGATAGTTATCCATTACGATACCTTTGATCTCTCTTGCAATTCTTTTTAGGAGTGATACGATTTGCCCGTGGACGAAAAGCGCATAAATAGCATTCAAAAAGATAGCATAAACCTTTCGCGAAATACTCCGCTGGCTTTGGTCGTGGGGGCAGCTTCTTTTTTAGGTGCTCATATTATCGATAAATTACTGGGGAAGGGGGTTCAGGTAATTGGGGTAGATGATCTATCAACAGGCAAAAAAGAAAACTTAGAAGAGGCTTCCAAAAATAAAAACTTTCATTTTTTGTCTGTTTCTGCGGAAGATTTGGACATTGAACTGCCCAGACTTGATTATATTTATTTGTGCTCAGATACAAAACTAAAAATGGATAAAATTTTAGATCTTTTTTTGCAGCATAAATCCAGATGTTTGCTGCTTTCCTCAATAGATTTATATAAAAGGGATTTAGATTCTCATCTGGAGTATCTGAAAAAAATAGAATCTGAGCTGGCCAAGTTTGCCAAGGAGAATAATCTCAATGCCAGAATTCTTAGGCTAGGTGCGGTATACGGACCGCGGATGGTTTTTGATCAGGATGATCCTTTGATTAAACTGATACAAGAAAGTTTAAGAGGGGATTTGCAAAAAGACATCTCTTTGGAATTTTCTACCAGGGCTTTATATATAGATGATGCGGTTGAGTTGATTATTAAAAGTATGTATTTGGGCTCCACAGCCCAAAAAATCTTTGATGGAGTACTGCCCTCTCCCATTAAAATTTCCGAAATTAAGCAAATTCTTTTGGACCCACTCTGGTATGAGGAAAGAAATTTCGAGTCCTCGGAGCTTCCTCCCTGGTCTACTCCCAATCTGGAAAAAACTATCAAAATCCTAAATTGGCGCCCGAAAACAAAATTGATTAAATCACTCAGGGAAACAATTAGCTATTTTAAGGATCGAGAAATTTATATCCCGAAATTAGGGAGAGGAGGGAAAATAGAGGAAGCCAAGGATAAAGTAGGTGAAGAGAAAGTTTTTTGGCAGGAGAAGAGGGAGGAGGAAAAATTTTATGTCGCAGAGGAGGAACCAATCAGGCAGTCAAAAAAACTGCCCCAAATTAAAAATAGGCTTTCTAAATTTCTATCTTTAGCTTATTTTTTATCAGTATCAACCTTAATTTTTTATGCTTTAGTTTGGCCGCTATTAACATTAGGCTGGGGAGTATTTACTTTTAGACAGCAGCTCACTGAGGCTGAGAAAAATTTGCAAAGCGGAGATTTTGAAAAGAGTTTTTCTAATATAAAACAAGCCAGATGGGGGATTGACAAATCTCAGGAAGTTTTAAGATCGTTTGAGGTTTTAAAAGAATTAAGTTTTTTTGAGGGTTATTTTCAATCAGCTGATAATTTAATTAATCTTGCTCAGTATTCAGCGGATGGTGCCAAGGATACTATTTTGGGGGTACAGTTTCTATACCAGGGATTAAATGCCTTAACCGGAGAAATAAACGATCCCCCGGTTACTTATTTTGCCAACGCCCAAGTTGAGCTCGCCTCAGCTGATGAGAATTTCTCCCGGGCTTTTGCCTTATCCCAAAGGGAAGGTTTTAGAGAAAGTGTGCCAATTTTATTTGATGATCGGGTAGATAAATTACTGGATAAATTGGAAACTTATAAAAATTTAGTAGAAAAGGGTAGGGCGGTGGCTATTTTACTGCCGGAGGTAGTGGGTACTGAGGAACAAAAAGACTATCTGATTCTTTTTCAAAACAATCATGAGTTGCGTCCCACAGGAGGATTTATTGGTTCTTTTGCCAAAATCTCTTTTGAAGGAGGTAAGCTAAAAAACTTAGCTGTGAATGATATCTATGCCATAGATGGTCAGCTAGGTATCAATGTGGAGCCGCCTAAAGAAATCCGGGAGGATTTAGGTCAAAATAAATGGTTTTTAAGGGATTCGAACTGGGAAGCGGATTTTCCCACCTCAGCCAGACAAGCTGAATGGTTTTTTAATCAGGAAACAGGGGAAAGGGTGGAAGGGGTGGTGGCTTTAGATATATCTGCTATGGAAAAGCTTTTGGAGGTGATTGGCTCTTTGGAACTGAGTGACTATAACGAAACAATCACCGCTGATAATCTATTCGAGCGAGCCATCACCCATGCCGAAGAGTCCTTTTTTGCCGGCTCGCAGGCTAAAAAGAGCTTTTTAACCTCCTTGACCAATCAACTTTTAACCAAGATATTTTTCTTGCCCAATCAGAATTGGCCAGGCATTGTCTCAGCCTTGGGTAATTCTTTAGAAACTAAACATATGAGTATTTATTTGAATAATCAAAAACTTTTTTCCTATGTAGTTTCCCAAAACTGGGCTTCAGTTTTACCCAGGGTAGCTGAAGAAATAGAGGGTGAAACAGTAGACATTTTAATTCCAGTAGAGGCCAATTTAGGAGCCAATAAAGTCAACTATTATCTGGAGCGAAATTACCAGCTGGAAACTGTAGTTGGCATTAACGGTACTATTTCTCATAGGTTGAGAATCAACTATATTAACAGAAGCCCCTCCGCAACCTGGCCGGCCGGAGTTTATAAAAACAGGATGAGGATTTATCTTCCCTTCGGCACTACTTTAAGCCGGGTGCTGTGGGGAGAGTCTGATATTACAGGGGATGTTACTCCGTTTGTGGATTATGGCAGAAGCGGTTATTCTTTGCTTTTGGAGCTTCAACCCAGGGAGCAAAGAAATTTGATCCTGGATTATCAGATCCCCCAGAGTCTGGATTTTAAGGAAGACCAAGCCAAGTATAGGTTAAATATTATCAAGCAAGCGGGTACCTTGAATGATCCACTGGAGTGGAGATTAACCTATCCTATCAACTACCAAGTCACATCAGGCACTGAAGGCGAGAGAGGAACACAGGAGCTAACTATCTCCACTGATTTGTCCAAGGATCGCAGTTTTGAGGTCACATTTGCCAAATAATTGCCAAAATTAGCCTCAAACGCACGTGCTTGAGTCTAGGGGCTTTTTTTGGCGCCATATTTATGGTATCTTATCATGTTATGGATAGACTAAGTTTGCATGCTGAGGAAAGACAAATTGTTGGCAAAAAGGTCAAGAGATTACGAAGAGACGGTAAATTGCCGGGACACGTTTTTGGCAAAGGTCTCGATAGTGAGATTGTGGTAGTTGATCAAAAAGAATTTTTAAAAACCTTCACAACTGCGGGTGAAACCGGGTTAATTGATTTAAAAATTGGAGCAGAAAAGATGAGACCGGTTCTAATCAGAGATGTGCAGTATGATCCGGTTACATCAGCGCCCATACATATTGATTTTTATCAAGTTAATTTATCAGAAAAAGTGAAGGTATCTGTACCATTGGTATTGGTGGGTGAGCAGCCGGAGTCAGTGCATTTAGGTGAAGCAATTGTTCTGCAAACCTTAAATGAAGTGGAAGTGGAGGCTCTTCCTACTGATTTGGTGGAAGCAATTGAGGTGGATCAAAGTAGATTAAAAAATATTGATGATGCTATCAGTGTAGCTCAACTTGATTATGACCGGGAAAAATTAACTATCCAAGCTGACTCTGAAGAGATCGTGGTAAAACTGGCTCCAGCTGTGACTGCTGAAATGGAGAAGTTAATGGAAGAGCAGGCTGCTGAAACTGCGGCAGCTGCTGTTGAGACTGCAGAAGGTGCAGTACCTGCTGAAGGTGAAGTTCCAGCTGAAGGAGAGCTTGTAGAGGGAGCTACCCTTGCTGAAGGTGAAGAAAAGCCTACTGAAGCTGGAGAAAAAGCTACCCCAGAAGAAAAGCCACAAAAGTAATTTAAAATAAGCGGTGATTGTGCGTTAATTTTGCGGGAAACAATTAGTATTTTATTTTTGTATTTTCCATACTACCTACTACTTGCTACTATCTACAATTGTAGGCCAGTTTGTGATCATGACAGAGTTTTCTTTGTGAGGCAGTTTTTGCCAGAGTTCTTCTGTAATATATGGCATAAATGGGTGTAGGAGCTCTAAAGAAGTTTTCAAGACATATTCCAAAACCGGTTGAGCCTCAGCCCGCCTGTCTTTAGTGGATTCAATATATTTATCTGCAAACTCATGCCAGATAAATTCATATAAAGCATCTGAGGCGTCATGAAATCTATAAGTATCCAAAGCTTTAGTGACTTTTTCTGCGGTTTTTGATAACTGTTCCAAAATTTGTTTATCCTGTGGATTGTCATCCCCGCGTAGGCGGGGATCCAATTCCGAACTGAACTTTTTTAATTGGATTCCTGCATTTGCAGGAATGACAGAAGGATCTAAATGTTTGGCATCCTCAGGTGCAAAATCGATGATAAATCTGCCAATATTCCAAAGTTTATTGGTAAAATTGCGCATGGCTTGCAGTTTGGGATGAGATATCGATTGATCATGCCCGAAAGCTGTGCCATAAATTAGCGCCATACGGATGGCATCTGCCCCGTAAAGGTCAGCAACCTCAATTGGGTTAACCACGTTACCTTTGGATTTGCTCATTTTCTGGCCGAGAGGATCTAATACTTTCCCATGCAGGAGGATATCTTTAAAAGGCACTTTATTTGTTGCATAAATTCCCAACATTACCATCCTGGCTACCCAAAAAAGCAGGATATCATACATGGTTTCCATCACAGAGGTGGGATAAAATTTTTCAAAATCTCCTCCGCCAGCTGGCGCTAAGTCAGACTTGGCTGGCGGACGGGTGGATTGTAAGGTGGCATATGGCCACTGGCCGGAGGAAAACCAGGTATCAAATACATCACTGTCGCGCTCCAGATTGGCATTTTTGCAATTGGGGCATACATCAGGTGTTTCACCCTCGGTAACAGTCCATTTTTTACACCCATCACAAAACCAGGCCGGGATTTGCATACCCCAGACAATTTGACGGGAGATATTCCAATCCCTGATATTTTTCAGCCAGTTAAAATAAGTTGTTTCCCAATTTTTGGGATAGATTTTAATATCGCCATTCTTGATTGCCTCAATTGCTTTTTTGGCCAAACCCTCTACTTTTATAAACCATTGCTCCAGAGGTAGAGGTTCTATCTCGGTGCCGCATTTATAGCAAGTTGCTACCCTGTTTTGATACTCATAATCAATTTTTTCAATCAAACCTTTTTGCTCCATCTCGGAAGCTATAGTTTGCCTGGCTTCTTTTACTCTCATGCCAGAAAATTTACCTGCTTTTTCATTCAACCGGCCGTCATAGCCAATCACTTGGCGTATTTCCAAGTTATGTCTCTCTCCGATTTCAAAATCTATTGGAGCATGTGCAGGGGTAACTTTGATTACACCTGTGCCAAACTCCGGATCTACTGCCTTATCTGCTATGACCTTAATTTTGGCTTTACCCAAAACAGTTTCAATCTCAATTTCTTTACCGATATATTTCTGATAGCGTTTATCATCTGGATGAACTGCCACTGCTGTATCGCCAAATTTAGTTTCCAAACGAACTGTTGCCAGGGTCAGCGGGCCGTATTTGATGTAGTAAAGAGGGGTTTTTCTGTCCTCATAAATTACTTCCAGATCAGAAAAAGAAGTGCCATGTTTAGTACAATAATTAACTATTCTATTTCCTCTATAAATTAAGCCCTCATCAAACATTTTCTTGAAAGTTTTATAAACAACTTTGACAATGTCCGGATCAAGGGTGAATTTATATCTGGACCAGTCCAGAGAAAAACCCAGTCTTTTAAGCTGTCCTTCCATGACCCCTTTATTATCTTGTACAAAGTCCCAAATCATTTGATAGAGAGTTTGTCTGTCATAATCAAAACGGGATTTGCCCTGAGACTCTAGGTGTTTTTCAAAAACTACCTGGGTTTCAAAGCCGGCATGATCTGCGCCGGGCAGCCAAAGAGTGCTGTCTCCTTTCATGCGGTGGTATCTGATTAAAATATCTTCCACCGCATACATGGCATGACCAAAATGCAAGGGGGCGTTAGCATTAGGAGGAGGTAAAATTATGGTATATGGTTTACCATCAGGATTTATTTCAGGCTTAAAATAACCTGCCTCTTCCCAGATTTTATACCATTTAGGCTCAACTTTGGTCTGGTCATAAATTTTGTCCATGGAGTAAGTATATTGTAAGTTCGATTTGAGGTCAACGATAATTAGTTTGTGGGATTGGTTTAAAAAGAATTCTACTGTGTTCCCCTTCTGCTAATGGAGTATTCCAAGTTGCAAATTGTAAATCCTCATTTAAATCCTCATAAGTAATTGTCATAGTATTTCTTTTATGATTTAGAAAAACAACCTTTAGACGATAAACCCCTTCAGAGGTATATTTAGTGTTCGGTTTTTTATTGGCATATATGAAATGATCTCCCCATGAAGCTTTAACATCAATTTTATCTAAACCTACAATTTGTTCTCCATCTGTATCCAAATAAAAATTATGAACAACTTTTATGCTATCGGATCCTTCGCTTTCTGGTTTATCCCAAAGTTCAGGATTGATTTGCCTTGCTATCTCAGATAAATTCTCTATTCCCATAAAAAAAAGCCCCATTCAGGCTAGTTTGGTATTTTATAGTAATTTTTTAAAAAGTCAATCCCTATTTAATTACTATAGGGATAAATTTGGGTTTGCTTGGAGAACTAAAGGATCTATTTTTTTGTTTATAAAAAAAGCTGCTGAGGCTATCATAGCAGCATTGTCTGTACAAAGCTGGGGTGGTGGAATGTGCAATTTTATTCCTAGTTCCTTGCACCTAGTTCCTAGTTCCAGTTTAAGTTTCTGATTTGCTGCCACGCCACCGGCAATCATGATATCTTTCACAGGATATTTTTTTAAAGCAAGCAAAACTTTGGCAATTAATGATTGGACAATTGTTTCCTCAATTGCTGCCGCCAAATCAGCTTTCTTGCTGTCACCTATAACCTGTCCACTGTTAACTATTCTAGCCACTGCAGTTTTAAGCCCCGAGTAGGAAAAATCCAAATCTTTTGATTCTTTCATGGGAACAGGCAATTTAAATCTCAAGGCCTGGCCTTGTGAGGCTAATTTGGAAATTTCCGGACCACCAGGGTAGGGTAACCCTAAGAGTCTGGCGCATTTATCGAAGCATTCCCCGGCAGCATCATCACGGGTTCCACCCAGGTATTTATATTTGCCATGGTCTGTAAATAAAACTAAGTCTGTATGTCCGCCGGAAACAAGTAAGCCGAGGCAAGGGAATTTGGGTAAGTCGTCAGGCGTCAGTCGTCGGTCGTCAGACTTTTTTTGTCTTCTGTCTGATAGCTGATAGCTGATAGCTGAAGACTGACTGATCCAATTGGCATAAAAATGGCCAAGTAAATGGTTGACTGGAATAAGTGGTTTATTCCATATAGTAGCCAGAACTTTAGTTGTCTCTACTCCAACTAAAAGTGAGCCAATTAATCCCGGGCCGTATGTCACTGCAATGGCATCGATTTCCTGTCCACTGTAACCTGCAACCCGTAGACCTTCCTGTATCACCGGAATAATGCTTTTAATCTGTTCTCTCGCAGCCTGTTCCGGAATTATTCCTCCATATTTAGCTTGTAAGGAAGCAGATGAAGCCACAACATTGGATAAAATTTTTATTCGTTTTAGATCAGATCGCAAGCTCTGCTTATCGTTATTCGTCAATACAGCAGCTGCTGTCTCATCACAAGAAGTTTCTATTCCAAGTATTATCATATTGGTATTTTACTTTTTTGTCGTGGACTTGACAAACAGCCTATAACTATGGTAATATCCAATCCATTATGTCAATGAACTATGAAAGAGCTTCACAAGGGATTTTAGAAGCAGACGCAGTAAAATATGCTGAAGGTATAAGGGAAATGAATGCTCTTGCTAATTCTTTACAGAGGGAGGGTAAATTACCAGTAGAATTTTCAGAGCCTGTTATTGAAACACCGACAGCTGTAGTAACTCCTGCGCTACAAGACAGACAACTTAGAGATGCTCTTCGTCCTTTTGTACAAGAATACAAAGATGCAAAAGTCCATACTCCGGAATTAGTTGATCATACTTGGCAAAATATGTGGGGAGAAATAGGAAGAGCTGTTGATTTTAAATATCAAGTCCCATCTTGTGATCGCGCTAGAGAAGAATTAGCACAGTTAAGAAAAGAGAATAAAGCAGTCTTACTTTTGCCGGATGATATATTTACCCCCGAAGGGTTAGTGAGATTTGGTAGAGCCTTTCCTTTAATGAGAAGTTGGACTACTGATCCAGAACATGCGGCAAAAATTTCATATGGATCAAACATCGGCGGTTGTATTGATATTGAGATGAGCCTTGATGCTCCTTATAGAACTTCCAAGGGATACAAACAAAAAGAATTAGTAGATAAAATTGCAGCTGATAAAAGAGCTGGCCAAAGATTACCAACCTACTTTGTTGGTTCGGAGTTCAGCCAACTTTTAACTGGACACTATTTTGATGAGAATACTTGGTCAAGACTCCCTGAGTCTTTCAGCGAGGGCAGCATGTTGGTTGCTCACTTCCGCTCAGATGGTAGCGCGGATGTCAACGCCTACTGGCATCCTGAGCTTCGGAGTCCGGACTTGGGTGGGCGTTCTGAGGGAGTAAAAAGAGCTTAAATCTTTGACCTTTTGATCTTCTTTGTTCCTTTGAACTTCTGTTTTTTTCTGCTATGCTAAATTTGAAAGTAGGTTAATGCATCTCTCCTCAAGTGAGGATTGGTCACCGAAATTATTGTTTTTCAACAAACTGTCAGAATTTCATAGTCCATGGACTATGAGAGAGTACACTAGAAAGACAAGACACTCCTTGTTTGATACTGGTGGAGATGTCCTGAGCTTGTCGAAGGACTACTCCCGGATAAAATACAGTGGTAAGAGAAATCAAACCGCAGTGGAAAAGAAGGTATCAGACAAATAAACCTGAGTCTTTCAACGAAGGCAGCATGTTGAATGCTAACTTCAACTCAGATGGTAACGCGAATGTCAACAACAACTGGAATCCTGAGAATCAGAATCCGAACTTGGGTGGACGTTCTGAGGTAGAGTCTTGTCTCTCTATATTGTTTTTAGGGATTTTCTCCACCCTCCAAGCATCCGACCGATCTCTTGGAGGGAAGATTCAAGCTGTAGATATTTTTTGTTATCTAGTGCTTGGATATCTTTTGCAAGCCTTATTAGGATTTTTAGGAGATCTAAGGAAACAATACTCTTTTCAATTATAGGCAACTTTCTCTCTTGGGTTAAGTTCCCTGCCATAATAATTAATTCAAATAGTTCCAGAGTGAGATTATCCAGCCTTTGACCCAAGCTGTAGCGGTCTTTTTTAGGGAAGAGTTTTAAGTACTGATACAATAACTTGTAGAAGTCGTAAATTTTTTGAAATATGGGGATATTAAAATCGTTACCTGTCCTGTCCTGTCCTGTCCTGTCCTGTCCTGTCCTGTCCTGTCCTGAGCCCTCGCTTGGGTAATTATTCATATGTTGTATTCCCAGCTTATCTCAATTGAACACTTGTTACAAGCCTGGGAGGAGTTTAAAGTTGGTAAAAGAAACAAATCTGATGTCCAAAACTTTGAAAGAAATCTTGAGAACAGTCTGTTTTCCCTTCACCGCGACTTGAAAGAGAGAGTTTACCAGCATGCCAGCTATACGGCTTTTAATATTTATGATCCAAAATTCCGCCATATCCATAAAGCTAGAGTTCGAGATAGAATCGTTCATCATGCAGTAGTTTCTTTAATTGAGCCTCTTTTTGATAAAACTTTTATCTATGACTCTTATTCTTGTCGGGATAATAAGGGTAGTCATAAAGCAGTTACCAGATTGGCCATTTTCATAAGAAAGATCAGCAAAAACTATACTGGGAACTGTTTTGTTTTAAAACTAGACGTAAAGAAGTTTTTTGCCAATGTTAACCAAACTATTTTATTTGATTGCATCAAAAAGAGAGTGGAGGATCCGGATCTCCTCTGCTTGATTAAAAATATTCTTGGTAGTTTTTCCAATAATACTGGTATTCCAATTGGTAATCTAACTTCACAAATATTTGCCAATATTTATCTAAATGAGCTGGATCAATTTGTAAAGCATGTCCTAAAAGAAAAGTACTACATCCGTTATTGTGATGATTTTACTATTGTTTCACCCACCAAAAGGCATCTAGAAAACCTAATCCCTCAAATAGAAACCTTTCTTAATGAAAAACTCAGATTATCATTGCACGAAGGTAAAATAGTTATCAGAAAATATACTCAAGGGGTAGATTTCCTCGGTTATATTATCATGCCCCATGTGATTTTACCTCGGACAAAAACTAGAAGAAGGGTTTTTAAAAAACTTAGAGAAAAGATTAATAATCTACAAACGGGGATAGTTTCGGAAGGATCATTTAATCAGTCACTGCAATCATACTTAGGATATTTAGGTCATGCCAATAGTTATAAACTCACTCAAAAACTAAAAAATCAAATTTGGATTTGGGAATCAAAGAGTAATAATTAGGTGCTATTTCGAAGGTATTTTAACAGAATGCTCTTTTAGCCATTTGGAGATTTATCTTTTGGCAAGTTCTCTGAGAACATCTGCATGTTCCTTCATAAACTTCTCAACTTCATTTTTGAATTTAGGAGTAATTTCACTCTGTTTTGTTTTAAACTTAGATTTCCCCTTCATACTTTTGCCAAATCTTTCCATACACCAACGTATTTTTTAGAAAGCTCCTTAATAAGCTTGGCAACTTCTGGTCTAACTTGTCGGCTTTGTCTTATTGTTAGTTTCAGGCTTTTCCTTGATGTAATTTTCATGAACTAATCTTATCACTTTGTAATGACATAATAAATTGTAGTCTTATTACAGGAAGTCTCAATGTCAGGAATAATGATAAGGCTATTTTAAGAGATATGTGGTAAAATTTTGACCATGACGCCGGATAGATTTGTGCCAATTAAGCTTGCTGAATATAAACACTCAGATTTACAGGAAGCGAAGCAATTGCTGGTGAGTATAAATCCAGGTACTGATATTGAGGAAAGAATAAGGATTGCTCTTACTATGATAGATCAGATGCCCAATAAAGCTGATACTCCAGAATTTGAAGAACTTGCAAAAGGAATCATACAAATGAGACTTCTGGCTTATAAATTTTGGTACATTAATTGTGTAGAAGAAGGCAAAGTTTTGAGAGGAAATATTTCTGTTTGGCAAAGAACTCCAGATCCTGATTTTAATAAACTATCTTTTGAAGCCACTTTTGGCGGAAGAAGTTAAAGATGATTTCCAAGCCGCAGTTTAAGTACATCAAAAATCCCATATATATTTCCTATACTTCTTTAAGGGATTTTTTGAAGTGTCCCCGCTCATATTATTTAAAAAATATTTACAAAAATAAAGATGATAGGCGGATTCAGGTAGCCTCACCTTACCTTTCTCTAGGCTCAACAGTGCATGATAGTGTGAAATGGTTTTTGGAAACGGCAGAAAAGCCTGCTTTGGATGAGCTGATTAGAAAATACAGGGATCTTTGGCCTAAATTTTCCGGCAAAAGAGGGGGTTTTAGCTCCCGTGAAGAAGAGGGCAATTTTGGTAAGCGTGGCTTGAAAATGCTGGAAAATTTCTACCGAAATTGGCAGGTTTTGGGGAAAAAAGCTCCGGAGATAACCTTTCCAAAGTATAACCTGCTGGACAATATTGTTTTGATCGGAAACTTTGATTATATAGGAGAACGCAAGGATGGCTCGCTTCATGTTGTTGATTTTAAAACCGGGGCAAATGATGAAGATGACCCAACTCAACTTTATATATATTCAATTCTGGCAGAAGTAAATTTTGAAAAGAGCGTTTCAGCAGCAGGATTTTGGTATCTGGATAGGGAGGATCAACCAAGAGATATTGTTTTAGATCCGCTGGAGCCAAAGCTGGATTGGCTAAAGGAAAAAGCTAAAGAGTTAAAAAAGACTATAGAGTTGGGTGAGTGGACTTGCGTTAAAAATGATGCACCAGACGTGGGCTCATCACCCAAGAATGGTGCGTTATGTAGAGACTGCAAAGACTATCAGGCCATAATAGATGGAAAAGGTGAATTCCAATTTACAGATTATAGGTACAAAAAGGATGTTTATTATTTGAATAAATAGGATGTCCTTTTACGAGATGACTCTAGAAAAAGACGTATATTTTCTATCTAAATAGCCACAGAATGTAATGTAATTTGACAAATGTAATGTAATATGGTATAATTAATGTATGACTTATACAGTTTCCATTACCTCCCAGGGACAAATCAGTATTCCGGCCAAGTTTCGAAAAGAAATGGGTTTAAATAAAGGTGGTAAAGTTATTCTCTCCAAAGAGTCTGATAGGCTAATACTTGAGCCTGTTGTGGATTTTTTAAGTCTTAAAGGATCTCTTAAAAGCAACAAAAAACCGCTTTCAAATAAGGAGCTGGATGAGTTTGTAGCCAAAACAGTAGCAAAGGAATATGCACAAAAGCTTAAATGAAACTAGTTGTTGCTGACACAAATGCTTTTCTCAGATTTCTTCTCAATGATATTTCAGAGCAGGTAAAAAAATTTGAAAAAATCCTAAAGCAAGCACAAAAATCTGAAATTATAATTGTTGTTCCACAAATAATAATTTTCGAGCTAAATTTTATCCTGAGTAAGTATTATCTTTTTCCAAAGCAGGATGTTGTTGAAAAGCTTCAATCAATCATAAAAACTCCTTATTTTAAAATTCAGGATATTGAGATTTTTAGAGAAGCTATAAAGCTTTATGCTAAATCTAATCTATCTTTAGCTGACTCATTTGTTTACTACTACTGCGAAGCTTGGAAAGCTGATCTTTTTACCTTCGATAAAAAATTAAGCAATTTAAAGTAAAGGATTATTAAGCTCTTCAGGATGGTAAAGACGAGTTCCATTTACAGATTATAGGTATAAGCGAAGTTTGCGGGCTAATCGCTCTTAAAAAGGATGTAATCCCTAGGTGTCAACCTAATACACCTCCCAGGTGTCGGAGATAAAATCTCCAAAAGTTAAGCAGTTTTTAAAGTTTGAGCCCGAACTTTAGAACTTTTCCAGGTTCTAAAATCTTGAAATCATTATCTAAAGTACTTATACTAAGTTCATGGATGAAGTAAAGGAGCAACCACAGACAGGGCAAAGTGTATCAGAAGATAGAGACTTAGCGCACAAGGTGATAGATGCGAGAAGAGATTCTTATGAGGCTGCTAAAAGGTATGGGGGTTATAAATTAGATAGATCTGTTCATGATTACGAATATGAGCTCCCGAAATTTCAAGCTAAAACATTTAGGGAACATTTATTGGATAGATTAACCACATCACAAGATGTTTCTATCTTAGATGTTGGCTGTGGTAGAGGAGTTGCTTTGGCCGAGCTTGTCAGGGATAATTCTGGGCTAAAGGCAGCCGGTATATCTGCTCAAGATTTCAGAGAAGAAATTTCTGATCCACAGCTCAGAGACTCTATTAGAAAAGTTGACTATAAAACTGGAGATGTACAAAAACTGCGATCAATTTTCCAGGGGCAGGAATTCGACGTTGTGATTTCAGATGGAGTATTTTTTTATTTAGGTGATCCGCTTAACGCTCTTCGTCAATGCTATGGAATACTAAAACCCGATGGGATTCTTTTTATAAACTTTACGGGACTACATTTACCGCAAAGTGATGTTGCAAGATTGGAAAAGTATTGGAAAGATATTGGGGTAGAAGCTGAAGCTAGTATAGACGGAAGAACTAAAGACTTAGTATTTGCGATACAAAAAGGGCTCATTGATAAACTTCCAATGCCTTTCAAGTATAGCCAACGTACAGAATCAGGTATGTCATCAAGTATGTCTGCCACGTCCTCTGGATGGGATTATGTTCTTGATGAAAGCATATTGAATAGATCTCTTGTTCCAAGAAATGGTTAATTAGGAGTATTTTTTTAAAATGTAGGGGGATTAAATGGTATTCCGAAAAAAAGCTAAATTAATCCTAATTTCTCGGTAATGTCGGTATGTACACTTAAATATCCGACACTTGATACTGTTTCAAAAACTCATTCGGTGTCTTCATGTTTAAACTCATATGAGGCCTCTTAGTATGATAATACACCAAATAATCTGTTAGTTCTCTACTTAGGTTTGGTAACTC
>JAUYKM010000016.1 GCA_030699125.1 Candidatus Daviesbacteria bacterium
GAGTTACCAAACCTAAGTAGAGAACTAACAGATTATTTGGTGTATTATCATACTAAGAGGCCTCATATGAGTTTAAACATGAAGACACCGAATGAGTTTTTGAAACAGTATCAAGTGTCGGATATTTAAGTGTACATACCGTCGCCTATTCTTATAGCTTGGCCTGATCTCATCTGGATTTCTTGTAGTTTCTGAAACTTGTCTTTGAGATAAATGACGTTTCCTAAGTTGAAATTTGGCATGATCGGAAAATTTAATGGGCACAAGCAAATTTTAGGACCTTCCATGGTGGTGAGTCAATCCTTCGACAAACTCAGGACGAGCTTGTGTCGAGTAAAGTCGAATCCAATCGAACCAGACTTTTGGGAAATATTGTCTACTTATTGTTGAGTTTCCAATAATATTGGGTAGTGTCCGGCAATCATTTCTTTTGTCTGAATGGTAAAATAAATATATGTCCAATTCTATTCCTCGCCTTTTAAGGGTTCCCAAAATCCAGATGATTTTTTTATTGGGTTTAATTTATCTGAGCACTCTGACAAAATATCCCATCACACAAACTTTACCCATTCTAATTTTAGCTCTCACCTTTTCCTCACTATCTGATCTTTTATTTACCTATATAAGAAGGAGGACTTTCTTTATCCCCTATGCTGCCATTGTGACAGCTCTTATTATTACCCTAATTATTGATCCCAAAGCCGCCTGGTACCAGATTGCCACCATCTCAACTTTTGCTATGGTTATCAAAAACTTTTTAAGAATTTCCCAAAGACATATTTTTAATCCCGCGGCATCAGGCCTATTTATAGGCGGCATTATTTTTAATCAGTATGTATCTTGGTGGGGAGTATCTTTTCAAACCATCAGATCATTCAGTCCATTAAACCTATTGTTATTTTTAATCTTATTATTTCCTTTGTTTGTTTCCGCAATCAGATTGAGAAGATACGTTAATATTCTTTCCTTTCTCATCTTTTTTCCCCTGTTAACCCAACTTATCAATCTAAATCTTTCCTTACCCAATCTGATTAACAGTTTTCTGGAACCAGGAATATTATTTTTCGCACTGGTGATGTTACCTGAACCAATGACCACGCCGGTTAACCCCAAAAGACAAATGCTTTTCGGCTTTGGAGTGGCAATCCTGGTAACTTTACTATCATTACCACTTTTGAATAATTTTCTTTTGGAAAATCGTTTACTGACCGATCCCCTTGTTTTGGCTCTTCTGATGACTAATTTACTATTCTTCAGATTTAGATAAATATTTGCGGAAAAATTCCACAGATCTTTCCATGGCCTGATTAAACGAGGCGCCAGTCAAATTATGTCCTCCAGATGAATATTCATAAAACTCATGCAGAATTAAAGTCTTATCAAGGATTTTCATCAAATTTCTGCTATAACCAATATTAACCACATTATCATCAACTGCATGATGAATTTGGACTGCGCCTTTTACCTCATCCAAGTAGTTAGTAGCAGGCACTAATTTCCAAAATTCAGACTCAGGGTTAAACTCTCCATGAGTATCAAAGAGCTCTTGTCTTATCCTGCGCCTTTCCGAAGTTTGAGAGGGTGGGCTGTAACTATTATCAGAAATTCTAAACTGGGAAAAATCTTCATAGGTATAAACTGCTCCTGCCCAAATTACCACAGCCGGAATATCAGACTCTGCAGCCAGTGAGCGGAAAACCACATTACCTGCCATGGAGTGTCCCCAGAGACCAATTCCCTCTGGATCAACAAATCCGGAGGAACCAAGCGCAGAATAAGCATTTAAGGCATCAATAATATAATCTGAAGAGTAGTAGGCCCCACCCCCCTCTCCTTCAGACTTGTCATGACCTCTTAAATCAATTTTAAAAACCACAAAGCCTTCTTTGGCAAAATAATCAACATACTGAGCATAATTTTGGGTAGTTCTGTACTGTGATGGAACAATATAACCATGGATAAAAATAATAGCCGGCCATCCCTCGACAGGCTGCTCCCCCTTAGGTTTAGTTAATAAACCATTAATTCTTAAGCCGTCCGAATCATAGCTGGTTAGATATGAGGTATAGTTGATATTCTCTCCAAATTTCTCAAGTTCTCCCAACCGACTTTGATACTCTCTTTCTCTAAGATACGGAATAGTCAACTCTGCAAAAGGAAAAGGGGTTGGAGAAGGCGCCAGACTTGTCCCAAATTTGACAGGATTTATAAATGAGGTTGGCTCATTACCTACAAATCTCGGGTAAACAAAAATTACAGAGGTTATTATTATAATAAAAATTGTTAGAGAAATTAAAACTTTTGGCAGCATGAATAGAAAATTATATCACGAATGTAATATAATATCTCCTCCATGTTTAAGTTAATTCTTATATTAATTCCTGTTTTGGGTGTGCTTTTTTATATGATATTTTTAAGTGAGGATACTCAGGAGCTAATTTCTCCCACCATAATTGAACAAAATATTCAAAAAGCACGGCAAATCTTACCCTCACCAAAGATACTCTCACCAAAGATAAATTTACAAATTCCTCCTCAAAGTAAAATTTTAACCGGCGGTATTCATGTTTTTCAAACTTTTAACAATTGCGGCCCAGCCTCACTCTCGATGACTCTGTCATATTTTGACATCAATGTAACCCAACAAGAATTGGGACAACAGCTAAGACCTTATCATGTGAGAGGAGGAGATAATGATGATAAATCCGTCACCATGGAAGAGTTGGCCCAAAAGGGTGAGGAATATGGACTGCTTGCATATCATCGACCGATGGGAAATCTGGAGATGATCAAACTTTTTATAACCTATGATATTCCCGTCATTGCCAGAACGTGGACTAAACCCAATGAAGATATTGGTCATTATAGGGTTATCAAAGGTTATGATGGAGATACCATCATCCAGGATGACTCACTACAAAACAAAAATTTGCGCTTTGAAGTCTTAGAATTTAACGCCATGTGGGATAAATTTAATTTTGAATATTTGGTTCTGGTACCTAAAGAAAAGAGAGATATTGCAGAGGCAATATTAGATGATAACTTAGATAAATCAGTAGCCTGGAAAAAAGCATTGAATGCTTCACTTGATCAATTGGCAAAAAACCCCAACAGTATCACTGATAGTTTTAATTTATCAGTGGCTTACTTCAATACTGGGGAGTTTCAAAAATCTGTTGAGGAATTTGAAAAAGTGGAAGATAAACTTCCCTTTAGAGCCTTATGGTATCAGATAGAACCTATCTTATCCTATTATGAATTAGGTAATTATGAGCGGGTTTTCCAAATTACCGAGCATGTTCTAAATTACTACAACCGAGCTTTTTCAGAACTGTATCTCATCCGCGGCCACATCTATAAAAATCAAGGTAATTATTCCTTGGCTCAGGCAGAATTCGAGAAGGCTCAATTTTACAATAAAAACCTCCAAGCTACCAAAGACGCCCTTAATTCGCTTTAAGTCCCATTGGACTCTATTCCACAACTAAAGTCCCTTCCATACCGGAAGATCTGTGACCTGGTACAGAGCAGTAAAAGTTAAATGTGCCCTTCTGATCAGCCATAAATTCCACTGTTTCTTCTTCCCCTACTGCCAGTCTTTTGGTTTTCACTCCAAACTCGTCTAACACAAAGTCATGAGTCCCCTGGGTATTTTTAAAGGTAATGCTAACCGTATCACCCTCTTTGATTGTTATTTTTGGGACATCAAACTTAAACGGACTAGCGGAAATGGTGAATTCATGCACCTCCTCATCCACTAATGACTCCCCTCCTTGAGAAGCTTCTTCCACGCTTTTGCTTGTCTCATCGGTTGGCGGTTGGACTAAATCATCGGCAGGAGAGGCTTGATTCCCTCTATTGATAAACAATATCCCTGCCACTGCCACGGCAACTATTACCACAATCCCTAAAAGCAATTTATTGTTCATTTACTCACCTCCTCCTTGGAACTATTGTAGAGACTACATTAACAAATACAGAGTTTGTTTGTAAAGAGTTAAATCCATTTTCTAAATCTAAAGAGAAGTATCATCATCCCGGCAGTTGCCCCCATTATCAAAGATAATTTAGTTAAAATATTGGGATCTTCAGCATGAGGTAGTCCTACAATATTCATACCGTAAGCGCTTGCCAAAAGCGTCAATGGCAATAAAACAGCAGTAAACATGGTCAATACTTTAACAATCTCATTGGTTCTAACTGTCAAAAGTGATTCATGGCTTCGGGAAATTCCCTCAATCAATTCATAGCTACCTTGCAGACGGTAGCGGATTTTTTGCAAATGTCCTAATAAACTTTTCCAATATACCCCATTAGTCGTACCCATCTGAATTTGTTCCCCCTCAGAAAGTTCTGAAAAAATATTTAATGCCGGTTCAATCATAGACTTGAAAAAAACTATATTTCTTCTAGTCGAGGCAATATCTTCTACAATTGAAACAGGTGGGTGTTCTTTTAACAAATTTATATCTATCTCATCAATCATTGTAGTAATAGCACTCATGATATTAAAGGTCGAATCTATTAAAACATCCACAATTCTATACAAAAGATAAGAGGGACCCGAACTCATCATCTCTTCTCTGTGCCTTAAGGTTCTGTGACACTGTTCATATATTTCATCAATTTGGGGAGTTCTTATGCTATGCAAGACTATTAAAAAATCGCTGCCGACAAAAAAATTTACATGACCGGTTTTAATTCTTTTTTTCTCCGCCTGAGTAAAAAAAAGTTTTGGGAAGGTAACTGGAGTAGTGATAACCTTTTTGATGGTTTCTCTCACACCAACTTCACTCCGTCCAAGATTTTCACCTTCTTCTTCTGATGATGTATCCAGATAAGGAAAATCCAGAACAATTAAAGTATAGTTTTTACTAACTTCTATTTTGGGGACCTGTTGGCCTTGAATATAATCATCAATATGAATTTGAGAAACCTGGTAATTTTTCTCCAACTCCTTAATTTCTAACTCCTTAAGATCATGAATTTCTACAAGAGTTAAGTCATTATGTCTAACAGATCTTACATTCATAATAGGGAGTCTTATATTATGGTGAACCAATTTGGAGGCTTTGTCAATCATCTTAAACTCAAGTATAATTAAATAAATGTTGCCAACAAATATTCATGAAGATTATCTAAGAAGCATCTTGTTTGGCCTACAGGATGGGTTGGTATCAACCACCGGCGTAGTGGTTGGCATTACTGTGGGAGTAGCTGATAAGCCGATTATTATTCTGGCATCTTTGGTGGCTGTTAGCGTTGAGGCAACTTCTATGGCAGCAGGGCAATATTCCTCTGAAAAAGCGGTTCATCAAATGGATAGAACTGGAAAACATACAGACAGTCTAGTTTTAGGAGCATTCTTGATGTTTATCTCGTATCTTCTGGCGGGATTTGTACCAATAACTCCCATTGTTTTGTTAGATCTTTCAATTGCCCCCATCATTAGTGTTATTTCGGCATTCATAGCTCTCTTCACAGTTGGATTTATTAAAGGAAAAATTGTGGAACATCACCCCTTAAGGTCCGCTTTTGAAATGTTTATTATTGGAAGTATTGCTACTGCTTTGGGGCTTATTGTGGGACACCTTTTGAAGGTTTAAAATGGGAAAAATAATATTAATTATTATACTACTTTTGGCAGCTGCAATTGGATTAACCATTTATAAATCAACAAATAGATCCTCTCCGCCCACGACTCCCAACCAAACTGAGACTAAACCGCTTGTATCCCCTTCGGCTCAAAACATTCAAAACACTCCCAAACTACAGATTGTGGCAACTGGATTGGAAGTCCCTTGGGCTATTGTTTTTCTACCTGATAAATCAATATTACTTACAGAACGGAAAGGAACAGTCAGACTAATTGATACTGCAGGGAAACTCACTTCAAATCCTATTGCCAAAATTTCTGTTAAACAAACAGGTGAAAGCGGCTTGCATGGAATTGCTGTTCATCCCAATTTTGATCAGAATAAATACGTCTATATTTATTACACCTATTCTGAATCAGGAGGAAATACTTTTAACCGGGTCTCCAGGTTTATTTTTTCGCAAGATATCTTGATTGATGAAAAAATAATTGTTGACCAAATTCCTGGAGCTACCTTTCATGATGGCGGCAGAATAAAGTTCGGACCGGATAACTATCTTTATATTACCACCGGAGATGCCCAGAATCCCTCTCTTTCTCAAAATAGAAACTCTTTAGCCGGAAAAATATTAAGGGTGACTGATGAAGGAGATCCTGCTCCGGGAAATCCCATAGGTACCAGGATTTTCTCTTGGGGTCACAGAAATCCACAAGGAATAGCCTGGGACAGTCAAGGTCAACTGTGGGAAACGGAGCACGGCAATAATGCTACAGATGAGTTAAATCTTATTGAGCCGGGCCAAAACTATGGATGGCCTCAGATTAGTGGTGATCAAACCGAAGTAGAGATGATATCACCAAAGTTACAAAGCGGATCTTCTACCTGGGCTCCGGCTGGAGCGGCAATTTATGACAATTTTATATTTTTTGCAGGGCTCCGGGGACAAGCACTCTTTCAAGTTAACCTGGAGACTCTGGAGTTAAAACAGTATTTTAAAGGAGAGTTCGGAAGAATCAGAGAAGTAGTATTAGGTCCTGATAATTTATTATATATTTCCACCAGTAATAGAGACGGTAGAGGTAATCCTCAGCCGGATGATGATAAGATTATCAAGATAGATCCAAATCAATTATGAACCTGTATTCCCTTCTTCTTTTTGAGACAACTCAGCTGCCTTCCTAGTGATCTTTGCCACTTTTGACCAAGTATCTGCCGTGTTTTCCACATCTAAAATTGTTAATTTATTTGAGTAATATTGAAACAATTCTGTAGAAACAGCTGCCACGTCTTCTAGCGTCAGAGTTCTTAGTCTAGCCTTTTTCTCTTCATTCATATCCTGATCCTCCAATCTAATAAGGAGCCCTTTCCATGTTGGATATAACTGGCCTACTTTCTCAGCAGATTCCATTGGATCTTCTGATAAATCAAATTCTTTATTAAATACTTGCTCATTTAAAAATTGCATTACCAAAGACCTTGTTAATTGTCTTCTTCTCTTAAAAAATTCCCCAGTTTCTTCTATTAGTCCGGGTGTAAAATCTGGATCTTCTGTAAATTTTCTATCTACCATGAGACAATTATACACCTTACATGCAAATTTATGCTATATTTACAAGATGAAAAAAATAACTTATTCCCAGGTTGGTGATAATTATCAAACAAAAGATCCGATTAATAAACTTTTCCAATCAGCTGCTTTGAAAACTGCCGGCAATCTTAAAAAATTGGGCTTCAATGAAGTTTCGTCTTCAAGAGGAGAGTCTTGTTTTGTTTGGAAACAGGGAAATATTTATATGGCATCTGTTATTGAATGCTTGGGCACCAAAAATTTGATTGCGGATGAGATGAGAAAAATCACCGGCAAAACTTATTATGATGTGATTGCCCAAGATACAGTCGCCACCTTTATTAATGATTTGTCAACCTCTGGTGCTAAACCATTAGTTGTACACGCATATTGGGGAGTTGAAGATAATTCATTTTTGCAGGATGAAGAAAGAACCAAAGATTTTATAAGTGGATGGACAAACGCTTGCCAGATAGCTGGTACTACCTGGGGTGGTGGCGAAACAGCTACTTCAAAAGGCATTATTGAAAAAGGAACCATTAATCTGGCTGGTTCTTGTGTGGGGATAATAAAATCTGAAAAAAGATTACTCATGGAGAAAAAATTACAGCAAGGAGACCGTATTCTTCTTATCAAAAGTAACGGTGTCAACGCCAATGGCATTTCCTTAACCCGAGCACTGGCCAGGAAATTACCTAAGGGTTATGCCACCAAACTTACCAGTGGAAAATATTATGGCGAGGCACTCTTGACCAAATCCAATATTTATGCCAAATTAATCCAGGACTTATTGGATGCTAAATTGGACCTTCATTATATTACCAACATCACAGGTCATGGTATGAGAAAAATTATGCGGTCTAAGAGAAATTTTACTTATGTGCTAGGAAAAATATTTGCACCACAAGAAATTTTTCAATTTATACAAAAATGTGCCAATTTGAATGATTACGAGATGTATCAAACCTTTAATATGGGGCAGGATTATGCTATCTTTTTACCGGAAAGGGATATTAAAAAAGCATTAAGGATTGTTAAGATCAATGGTTTTGAGGGATTAGAAGCAGGTTATATCAAATCCGGAAAAAGGAAAGTAATAATTGAGCCAAAAAATATTACTTTGGAGGGAGAAACTTTGGATCTTCGTTAGAGTTTATTCCCTGTTGATGGAATTAATTTCTCAGAGATAGAATCTCCGGTATAAATACACCTTATTGCCTCTGCCAAAAGCTTGGCAACTGAAACAACTTTTATCTTAGAATTTTTTGAAACCTCTTTATTTAAAGGAACAGTGTCAGTGATATAAACTCTTTTCAATTCTGAATCATTTATTCTTTCCATTGCAGGTCCGGAAAAAATCCCGTGAGTGGCTGCAGCACAAACGGACTTTGCTCCTCTTTCTTTGATAAAATTTGCCGCATGGCAGATAGTCCCTGCTGTGTCAATCATATCGTCAACCAGAAGAACATCTTTTCCTACTACATTACCGATCATATCTAAAGTATCCGAAACATTTTTCTGCATCACATCTCTTTGTTTAAAAACGATGGCAATTCCATCAGCCTTTAATTTGGTAGCATAAAATGTGGCCTTCGGTACTCCCCCTTTATCCGGAGATGCCACTACTAAATTATTGGAAAATTCTTTTCTTAGGACGGGAAATAACGAATAACTGCCATATAAGTTATCCCACGGGCATTTAGTGAAGCCTTGTTGTTGCTCTGAATGCAAATCTATTGTGACTATTCTGTGGGCGCCAGCATATTCAATCATTCCGGCAACCAAAGATGCGGATATTGGTACTCTTGGTCTATCTTTTCTATCTTGTCTGGAATAGCTAAAATATGGAATAACAGCAGTAATTTCTGTAGCAGATGCTCTTCTGGCAGCATCTATCATGAGCAGTAATTCCATTAAGCTATCATTTACAGGAAAACAAGTTGATTGAATAATAAATATTTCTCTTTTGCGCAAATTTTCAGGGATAATAATTCTTTTTTCACCGTCGGCAAAAGTAGAAATGGTCTCATCAACTTTCTTATTTAAATATTTGGCAATATCTTTAGCCAGCTTTAGATTGGCAGTTCCTGTTAAAAGTACGAAACCGTTACTTTTTGGCATAAACAGATTTTAGATTGTCTCTAATACGTTTTTCAATAGGGTATTTGAATTTGGTAAATTTTTTACCAGTGATTTTTTTATAAATCTCTATATATCTTCTAGAAACTGCTTTTTGTAAACTGACTGGCATTTTGGGAGGCTTTGCCACTCGTCCTGAGCCCCTCGGTCCTGAGGACCTCGGGATCATCGAAGGACTTGTCGAAGGATCTCCTTTATATCCCCTATCAGCATACCAAAGCCGCAAAAATTCTTTATCAAAATTGTCCGGCTCTTCCCTTTTTTTAAATCTTTTAAGATAAGTTTTCTTAATCCAGAAACGTGAAGAGTCCGGAGTATGTACTTCATCAATTAATATCAATTTTCCTTTCTCATCCAATCCAAATTCATATTTGGTATCTACCAGAATTATTCCGGCTTTACTGCATATTTTTGTGCCATATTCAAAAAGTTTAAGACTAGCTTTTTTCATCTGATTCCATAGCTTTGCTGAAACTATTTTTTTCTTTAAAATTTCTTTTTCCGTTAATCTTTCATCATGTCCTTTTTCTGCTTTAGTTGTGGGAGTAATTGCCGGTTTTTTAAGTTTTTGATTTTTCCTTAAGCTCTCCGAAAACTTTATTCCATAAATTATTCTTTCCCCCGCCTCATATGATCCCCAAATTGATGTATTGGTTACCCCAGTGATGTATCCGCGTATTACCATCTCAATGGGGATTGGTTTAACATTTTTAGCAATGGTAACATTTGGATCCGGAATTGATATGAGATGATTTCTGATAATATTTTTTGTTTTATTAAACCAGAAAGCTGACAGCAGATTTAAAACTGCCCCTTTATATGGAATAAATCCTAAATTAATATCAAAAGCGGAAATTCTATCTGTAGTAATAAGAATTCTTTTACTATCAATAATGTAATAATCTCTTACCTTGCCACTATGTTTTTCCCCAAAACCTTTAAGGTTTATTGTTTTGAAAACATTCATTATTTATGCATCTGCTCAATATATTTTTCCAGACCAATTTCTTTTAATTTTTTAGCCTTTTTTTCCACTCCATCAGCCAAACTTTTTTTATATGCAATTAATTTTTTTTCTAATCTTTTATCCGATACCGCCAAAATCTGGATAGCTAAAAGGGAGGCGTTTCTAACATTATCTACGCCAACCGTAGCCACCGGCACTCCTGAGGGCATCTGCACCGTAGCATAAAGTGCATCAAGTCCGCTTAATGCTCCTCCCTTGAGAGGCACACCAATTACGGGAAGAGGAAAGTGCGCGGCCACCACTCCTGCTAAATGAGCGGCAAATCCTGCCCCGGCAATAATCACCTTAACTCCTTCTTTGTAAGCCTCTTCCACTATTTTGACAGTCTTTTCCGGAGAGCGGTGAGCAGATGATAAAGTCATCTCATACTCTATACCAAATTCTTCCAACACTTTAATAGAATCTGCCATCACCGGCAAATCAGAATCAGATGCAGAGATAACCAATATTTTTTTCATTTTTTTGATCTTTTTATACCCTCGATTGTAATTTCTGTCAGCCTAACTGCTTCTCCGATGTAAGTTTCAGGGGTAAGTTTACTGAATAAGTTCTTACTATAATCATCAATATCTAATCCATCTACCCATTCTTGCCATTCTTCTTGTCCCATATGATGTCCTCTTGTCGATGTGGCAACCAGATTATAAGGATCTTTGTAACCCTGTGCTCTAAGATAAGTTTGAACAGCTTCTGATAATATAGACCAATCTACATTTAGATCTTCAGCAATTTTATCTGGATTAAGTTTAACTCTTGATAAACCTTCTAATAAACTCTTATATCCAATAAAGGAATGGGCCAAAACATTTCCAATATTTCTAATAGTCGTACTGTCTGATAAGTCTCTTTGCAACCTTGAAACCTCCAATTTTCTTACCATTCCTTCAATTAATGCATTGGCTATTTGAACATTCCCTTCACTATTTTCAAAATCAATAGGATTTACTTTTTGTGGCATAGTTGAAGAACCTACCTCTCCTGATCGTTTTTCTTGAGCAAACCAATAGTCACTAATATACCGCCACATATCTTGGTCTAATCCTAATATTATAAGATTTGCTCTTTGGTAATATTGCAAATATTCAACAACATCATCATAAGGATTTATCTGTGTAGTTGCTAGATTTGGTTCGAACCCCAGGGATTTAACAAATTCCCTAGAATACCTAATCCAATTGACATCTGGTTTAGCAAATTGTAAAGAATTCATATTTCCAACTGCTCCACCAAATTTACCTCTTAATTTATATTGTTCTAATCCTCTAGCTTGATTATTTAATCTTTCAGCGAATACAACAAATTCTTTTCCAACAGTTGTAG
Organism: Candidatus Daviesbacteria bacterium; assembly: GCA_030699125.1. GTDB lineage: Bacteria > Patescibacteriota > Microgenomatia > Daviesbacterales > UBA10151 > JAUYKM01. The sequence continues at coordinate 11,651 of JAUYKM010000016.1, forward strand.
GGACTGCAGCTTGTCCATGAGTTCTTGCAAGCATAGGAACATTTTTATACCTCTGAGCATTATCAACTAACTCATCTACCACTTTATCCATAACAGGAAGACAAACTTGCTGTGTTGCTCTTTTCAGCATTAGTCTATATGCTAAATTATTAATATCCTCAGAAGTTAAACCAAAATGAATCATTTCTGTTAAATCTTCTAAACTGGTATCCTTAACAAATCCTCTAAATGCTGTCTCCATAGATTTAACGTCATGCCTTAAGCTATCTTCAATATTCTTTACTTTTCTAGCAGATTCCAAATCTATTTCATCAGCAAAATTAGTAAGTCTTTTCTTCTCACTAGCGGATAACTTTCTAACTACCCCCTCTTCTGATAAACCTATTAAATGCAGCGCTTCAATCTCAAACCTAGTCTTGATTAATGCGTATTCTGATACATATGGCGCTAATACTTGAGTAGTCCTTCTATACCTTCCATCTGTTGTAGTTATTGCAGTTAATTCATCAAGAGCCAGAGAATTTTCAGTAGGCATTTTATTTTTCTTTTTAATAGTTTTCATTTATAATCATTACTTCTTTCTTTGTCAATGTCTAAATGCCCTCCTTCCAGAAAATACCATGACAATTTTGGCTTTATTAGCAGCATCAATTGATGATTGATCATTGATAGATCCCCCTTGTTCCAAAATGGCACCAATCTTATATTTGGCTGCTAATTTTACACAATCATCAAATGGAAAAAAACTGTCAGAAACTAAAATTCCATCCTGGCAATATTTTCCTGCTTGCTCTAAAGCAATTTTGGTAGCCCCTACTCTAGATGTTTGTCCGGCTCCAATCCCTCGAGTCATGGGAATATTTTTATCAACCACCAAAACTGCATTAGACCTGACAGCCTTAACTGCCTTAAAACCAAACTTCATCTGTTCTATTTGCTTTTTAGTGGGTTTTTTCTCAGTCACTACCTTCCATCCTTTAAATCCTTTTTCCACCTCATCATCAAAATTTTGCATCAGAGCCCCTCCTCCATACCATCTTAAATCAAGAACATCATTTCTCTTTTTTGGAATATTGTCAAAAGTATAAATGCCCATAGACTTTCTTATTTTTTCCAAAAGTGCTAGGGCCTCTTTAGTTATTTTTGGTACTGCCACAATGTCTATATTGCCCATCTTTTCATGTTTAAATGTGGCAATGATTTTGGCAGTTTTTAGATCCATCATTTTATTTAAAACAATCACCCCTCCAAAAGCAGACACTGGATCAGCTGCAATTGCCCGCTCCAAGGCTTGTTTTGAATCTTTTCCAATGGCGACGCCACAAGGACTGTGGTGTTTAATGACACATGCCACAGGCTCCTTAAACATCCTGACAGTCTCGAGCCCGGCAAAAACATCTCCCATATTTGTCCCTGATAAATCTCTTCCCCATAAGTGTTTAAGTTTGGCAAAAGGCGAGTTAGTGTTAGGGCTCAGATAAAATGCCCCCTTCTGATGAGGATTTTCGCCGTAGCGCAAAATTTCCACTCTTCTGAAGGGTACTGTCAGCTCAGGTGGAAATAGCTCATCGGAAAAATATTTGCCAATCTGGGAATCATATACTGAAAGATGATAAAAAGCCTTCGCAGCCAAATGCTTTCTTAATTTAACCCCCAAACTGTTCCTGGCTAAAACATCTGCTATCATCTCATAATCATTTGGGTCAATTACCACCAAGACAGATTCATAATTTTTGGCAGCAGCTCTTACCATTGTTGGGCCGCCAACATCAATATTTTCCACATTTGGCTTTTTCTCAAATGGGTAAAGATTACATATAACAATATCTATTCCAGGGATTCCCAATCTTTGCGCCTGTTTTACATGATCTGATTTTTTTCTGTCATATAATATCCCGCCTGCTATTTGGAAGCTGATAGTTTTTATCCTACCGTCAAATAATTCTCTGGGATTTTTGGTAATTTGTTCAATGGGGGTCGCCTTTATTCCATTCTCAATTAAAATTTTATAAGTTCCCCCTGTTGAAATAATTTCATAATTTAAAGACCTTAAAACTTTGGCAAACTTTACTATTCCTTCCTTATTATATACGGAGATGAGAGCAATTTTTTTCGAATTCATATCCAAAAAAATTAAGTCAGAATTTTATCCAACTCTCCCTTCTGGAGGGCAAGCTTAATTTCCATTGCTACCCTTTTCCCCATTGATAAATTCTCCCCATATAAATATCCGCTATATGGGGTGGAAAAAATTCCGGGACTTCCCGGCATTCTGGGAGAAACATCAAAAACAATAATTTCTTTTTTAGGTGGCCCGGGAATTATCATAGTCTGCAATCCGAATGGACCAATAACCGGGACCTTCATTCTCTTTGTTGCTTTCATAAATCTTTCTCCAATTGCAAATGCATCTTCCAGTAATGATTCCAGAATACTAACTGAAATATGACCTGCCTCTTCATATTTAATCCTTCCACCTATGTCATGAAATTCTTGCTGATATTCCGGAGAAAGTTTGGATAAACCTTCATGATTAGTTTGCCGTCTCGTATCTGTACCAATAAGTTCAAGTCTTTCATTTATTGGACTATAGAAAAAATTAAAGTTAACTTGAACCCCAACAATAAATTCTTCAATAATCCCATTTTTCAAATTATTTTCTGCAATTTCTCCTTTATCTATTCTTTGTCTTGATTTCGCAATATATTCCTTATAACTATTTACTAGAAAGAATGCTCTTTCGAATCCCCTCTCCTTTTCCAAAACTTTAATAATACAAAGTCTATCTATGTCTTTAGGACTATTAAATTGTTTAGGGTATCTGATTTTTTCGCTATCCAGTAGATCATATTGATTTGGTTTAATTCCCCGCTCTTCATATTTTAATAAAAATCTATTTCCAAACATGGGCACTTTAAATTTTTTCTCAATGGCATTGTAATCATTTATATAAACTTCAAATGACCTATGCGGAATAAAAATTACATTTCTTTTTATTAATTCTTTTTGTATCTGAGGTTTTAATATATCTCTAAAGTTATTCAATAAAAGCACTTCATCTACACAACCTAATCCATCTTTTGAGGCGTAATATTTTTGATAAGTTTTCTCTCTCCCTTTTTGACAGATCACTAGAGTTTTAAAACCCTCGTCTTTGGCTCCACGGCATACATCTAATGCAGAATGAGAACCCAAGACAGCAATTGTGCGTTGTTTATCCATTAATCTAGAACTTCCTTTAACTTATTTTTTTTGATGGCGTTTTTGATTTCTCTAGCTATACGACGCCCGGTAGACATTGGCTCATCATAAAGCAAATATGTATATGGCGATCCATCAATGAAACAATTAGTACCGGCCACAATTCTGGCTGATATTTCTATTGTAAAAATTTCCTCAGTTGAGGTAATAATTGTCTCCAGACAAAATGGACCAAATAATCCTTTGGGTGGCATTAATTTTTGAGATACATTAATCACCCGATCTGCCATTGACATTGCCTCAGCCAACATTGACTCCCTAACAGCCATCGGGATATTGGCAACCACTTCAAAAGATGGCTCAATATTTAAACCTTGCTGATTTTTTGCAGGAATTCGACCCAAAGAATCAACATTAGTTTCATATCGTTTATCAACACTCATTACTTCTAATTTTTTAGTTAAAGTTGAGTAGAAAAAATGAAAATAAACCGGAACTCCAATAACATATTCCTGGACGATGAACCGCGCTTCTTCAAAGGTTTTCAGCCGCTCATCAAGTTCCTTCTGGTTTTTAGCAACAAAGTATCCCTTGCCGCCGGCAGCTCCATATGATTTAACAATCACAGGCTTATCTATTCGATCACCCTTTCTATAACGGTGAGGTAGTTTTACCCCTGCCTCTTCCATCCAAAGCCTTTGCATTTTTCTATTTTCTTCCCAATCCAAAACTAATTTATTACCAAAATAAGGAACCTTCATTTGTTTGTTTTGATCAAGTCCCAAATAAGCCACAAAAGAACCGTGGGGAATAATAATACAATTCTTCTTAAGTAGCTGGATTTCAAGTTTTGGAAAATCATCCCAGGATTCTATTTGAATTATTTCATCAATGAATTTATCGTAGTATCTATAAAGTGTGGTTCTATCAGGAGTACAAATTACTAAAGTTTTAAACCCTTCATCTTTGGCGCCTTTTAAAATTTGCAAAGCGGAGTGAGAACCAAAAGTGGCAATTGTGTAATTTCTAAATCCCATATCGTATTATATTAAACATGATACAATACGTCAATGGTTTCCGTGGTAATTGGGACTCAATGGGGAGATGAAGGTAAGGGAAAAGTCGTTGATCTTCTTTCCAAAAATGCGAATTTTGTAGTCAGATTTCATGGAGGAAATAATGCCGGACATACTGTAATTGTTGATGGTAAAAAATATCCTTTTCATCTTATTCCCTCCGGCATACTTCACCCGAAAGCAATTGGTGTTATTGCCAATGGTGTCATTTTAGATCCGGAAGTATTAGTTTCAGAAATTGAAATGCTTAAGGAAGCAGGCATGAAACTTAAGGGAAAACTTTTTATTTCCGAAAGATGTCACCTAATTTTGCCATACCATAAAGCTCTAGATTTAGCATATGAAAATGCCAGGGGTAAGAAAAAACTTGGCACTACTGGTAGAGGCATTGGACCAACTTTGGCAGATAAAGTCAGTTATAACGGGATCAGGATCTATGAATTACTTGATTGGAAATTATTTGTTGAAAAATTTACATTTCAAACTAAAATTAAAAATAGGATTCTGAAAACTTTCGCTGTAAAACCAATCAATGCTAAAAAGGAATTAGAAAAACTCTCAGCATTTAGAAAAATCCTTTTGCCATTTGTAGCTGATACGTATTTATTTTTAAATGAGGCTTTAGAAACAAGTAAGAATATCCTAATGGAGGGGGCACATGGTGTAATGCTTGATACGGATTTTTCACCATACCCATTTTCTACCGGTTCCAATGTTATCACTGGTGCCGTAAATACCGGAGCAGGAATACCTTTGCAAAAAATCTCCGAAGTGATTGGGGTTGTAAAAGCATATACTTCAAGAGTTGGGGGTGGACCAATTCCCACAGAAATTTTTGATAAAACTGCGGATGCAATCAGGGAAAAAGGTAAGGAGTTTGGAACAACTACCGGCAGACCCAGAAGAATTGGCTGGCTGGATTTAGAGGCAGTTAAATTTGCCTGTGAAGTTTCTGGTGTAACAGAAATAGCGATTACAAAAATTGATATCTTAAGTGGGTTAGAAAAAATCAAAGTTTGCATAGGTTATAAATTAAATGGTAAATCAGTTTCCTACAGTAGTTGTGGCTACCAAGAACTTGCCAAATTAAAACCAGTTTATAAGAAATTATCTGGATGGAAAAAAGAAATAGCAGGAATTACCAAGTTTTCTGAATTGCCAAAAAACTGCCAAAGTTATATAAGATTTATGGAAAAATTCTTAGGTGTTAAAATAAGTATAATCTCCACCGGCCCAGAAAGAAAAGAATATATAAAAATATGATAAAATACCTTCTGTATGCAAAGTCATGAAAGACCAATTTTTACAGATCTTGCTAGTCAAGCATTAAATGCTCGCCCTGCTTTTCGTAATCTACCCCAAACTCTCCAACTAGAGGTAACCGACGGTGTTACTCAATTGATCACAGATTTGGATCGTATATGTAAAAGTAGTTGGAATAACGTAACCTTCTCAGGATGGAGAATCTTAGTTTTCAGTCATCCTTATGCAGGTGATACTAATTTAGCACAGTCATTAAGGCAACAAATAAAAGATTGTGGTATGCATCCCAAAACAGCTGCTGCTTTAGTCAATGGTTCTTTAAGAGACTCTGTCATGATGATCCAAAGCCATGTTACAACCATGGAAGAGCTAAAACGTATTTTGGGAAAGTTTGAAAGAGGAAAAGCAGGGTCAGAAGGCAGAACTTTTCATAGTAATGAAGTAGGTCCTCCTGATACTATTTGAACTGGATTACGGAGTGGATATAGTGGGTATTAAAATTATTCCCACTCCATAGTTGCTGGGGGTTTGGTGGTAAATTTAGAATTGAACTACTGGTACATCTATTCTTGTAACAGAGCTTTTTCTTTTTAAAACTTCTTGAATTCTTTGATCAATTTGATGACTAACTTTAGCATCAAAATATCTTTCTCCACATTTAGTACAAATTAAACTAGGCACATCATTTAATGCAATCAGTTCCTTTCCCCAATATCGAGCAATATCCACATTTTCTCTTTTTAATTTTCCACCACATTGATAGCATTTATTCATATTTCACCTCTTTCTAATTGTACCACCAATCCATTCTACTTGGCTAGGTATATAATTGGTAACAATCACAGGTTTACCAAATCTTAAACCAATTACTACGTGAACCAATCTACCATCGTTAGTTTTACCAGCAATTAGCCTACTTTCTCCTCTTGGATCATCCAGTCTTTCCTCTATTACTCTACCAGATAACACTACTTTTTCCACCTCTTGGGCTGTTAAATTATCTTTGGTTCTTTCTTCATCAGCATGATCAGAAAATAAATAATCTTTTTTCTTTATTCGTCTTTGAATTTCTTTAAAAGTCATTGTTACTCCCATTCCATAGTTGCTGGAGGTTTAGTGGTGATGTCATAAACTACCCTGGAAACTCCCGGGACTTCATTGACAATTCTGGAGGAAATTTTTTGCAAAATTTCATAGGGGATTTTGGACCAAACTGTAGTCATCACATCTTTGGACTCAATAATTCTTATTGCCATAACTTCCAAGTGAGAGCGCTCATCACCTTTGACTGCCGTACTTTTGGTATCAGTTAAAATGGCAAAACTCATATAAACTTTATCGTAAAGATTGGCTTTTGTTACTTCCTCAACCACTATTGCATCAGCCTGTTGTTGTCTTTCCAAACGCTCTTTTGTCACTTCCCCAATAATCCGAATGGCTTGTCCAGGTCCTGGAAAAACTTGCTTGGAGACTACTTCATTTGGTAACCCCAGTTTTTCCCCAATCAATCTCACTTCATCTTTATAAAAATTTCTCAAAGGTTCCAAAAGCACAAGACTCATCTCATCCGGCAATCCCCCAACATTATGATGAGATTTAATCTTATCTGCCTTTTTGGTTCCCCTACTTTCAATCACATCAGAATAAATTGTTCCCTGGGCTAAAAACTTTACTCCCTTTAACTTTTTGGCCTCTCTTTCGAATAGTTTAATATAAAGAGCACCAATGGTTTTTCTTTTTTGCTCCGGATCTGTAATATCTTTGAGGGCAGAGAGAAACTGCTTTTTGGCATCAACAATAATGGGATTTAACCTTAGATGTTTTTGGAAAATTTGTAAAACTTCCTCTTTGGTGCCAATTCTCATCAACCCGCTTTCAATATAAATAGGATATAAATTTTTACCAATGGCTTGACCAATCAAAGCTGCCGCCACTGTTGAATCCACCCCCCCGGAAACTGCACAGATAACTTTATTATTTCCCACCTTCTGTTCTATATTTTCAATAATGGCATTAACATTGATTGATTGCTTAACGATTTTTTCTCCACAAATATTTTGGGCAAAGTTAATAAGAATTTTTAAACCAAAGACAGTGTGCATAACTTCCGGATGGAACTGCACCCCAAAAATCTTATTTCTTAAATCTGCCACTGCTGCTGCTTTAACAGAATCTGTTTCTCCTAAATATGTAAAACCTTTGGGGATGATCACCACGCTGTCTCCGTGACTAACCCAAACAACAGAGTTATTTTCCACGCCGGAAAGAATACCCCCTTCATTTATTATGATCAGGTTGGCCGGTCCATATTCTTTATGTCCTGAAACTACTTTACCTCCCAAAAGACGGGCTGTTAGCTGCCAACCGTAACAGATTCCAAGAATTGGAATTCCCAAACTGAAAATTTTTTTATCAATCGTGGGAGCGCCTTTACTGTATACAGATGCCGGACCTCCTGAAAGAATAATTCCAGCCACTTCATCGTCATTCCCGCGAAGGCGGGAATCCATAATAAACTTAACAGCATCTTCCGGATCAACAATCTTTACCAAAACACCATGATCCCGAAGTCTTCTTCCAATTAAATGTGCAGTTTGTGACCCAAAATCAACTAGAGTTATCATGAGTTTTCCTTAATATAATTTATCATCTCTTCAAATATAAATGCGCCATGGGGCTTTATGAGTTTTTCACGACGCCAATTAGGATATTGAGTAATATCCACAAATTTCTCAGGATGCGGCATTAATCCCAAAATTCTACCTGAAGGATCCGTCACTCCGGCTATTGCATTTAAGGATCCGTTTGGATTTTCAGGATAACTTTGTATAGGATTTCCGTCGCTATCAACATACCTAAATACCACTAAGTTCTGTGTTTCTATCTTCTTCAACGTCTCTGCGTTCCCAAGGAATTTTCCTTCCCCATGATTAACAGCAAAATGCCCTACACCGTAGTCTCCTTTAAGAAATACACATTTGCTTTTTTCATTTTTTAAATCAACCCATCTGCACTCAAAATGTCCGCTATCATTAGGAGCCAGCGTTGCATCCATTTTTCCCATATTCCCAAAAGGCAAAAGGCCACATCTTACAAGAACCTGAAATCCATTACAAATGCCAATAATCAGTCCCCCTCTTTTTCTAAAATTTTCTATCTCATCCCTTAAAAAACTTATCAGCTCAATGGCCCAAATCTTTCCAGATACTACATCATCTCCATAAGAAAATCCTCCCGGTAAAGCCAGGATACGGAAATCTTTGAGAGTTTTAGGTCTATTTCTTAACTCGTTAATATGAACAAATTGCGGATTTCCTCCGAATTTTTTGAAAGCATAAAAAAGCTCATTATCACAATTGGTGCCATCAGATTGTAAAATGCAAACATTGACTTTTTTCATCCAAATACCTCCATCATTGGTCTTGACCAAGCTTTTTGTAACCTATCTATATCAGTTGTAAACAAATTTTCAACCATCAACTTTTCATCTTTAATAGTTTTTCCTAATATTTCATAGGGAATCCCCTTAAATAATTTTTTGGCAATTTCTTCATTTTTCACTTCAACAATAAAACATCCTGCAGTTTCACTTAGCAACTTTTTACCATCGACTTTAATCTTTACTCCACAGTTTCCTCCCACACACATTTCAAAGATTGTCGTAATTGGCCCCCCTTCACTGACATCATGACACGCTAAAACTTGTCCCTCTTTAATTGCTTTATAAATTTTTTCTAAGACTTTCGGTAAAATTTTTATATCTATATATGAAATTTCATTTTCCAGATCTTGTTTTCCAACTAATACAATTGTTGAACCAATCTTTTTAAAATCGGATGAAATTGTTTTTTTAGCATCGGGAATCCTCCCAAAAACTGAAATGCAAAGAGTAGGTGGACTATGTAGAACAAATCCATTTGATCCGCGATACGTTGCAGACAGACTATCTTTTCCGGAAATAACCGGAATTTTAAGCGCTTTCATAAAATCGCAAACAGCATCAACACATCTGTCTAATTTCCCTAACCATTCCTCATCAGGAAAAGGCCAAATATAATTATTAATCAAGGATGCATTTTTATAATCACCCCCAACTGCAACATAGTTTGAGATTGCCTCTGATGCTGCCCAAATACTTCCCCAATATGGATCACTCATAGTAAAAGCTGGATTAAGCCCGTGAGAAACAATCAGTCCATAAGGCTTATCTAAAATTGGTTTAATAACTGCGGCATCATTAGGTCCATCCATTCCAACTCCAGTAAATGGATGCAGGGCATTTGTCCCCTGCACATTATGGTCATACATCCTAAGTATCGGCTCTTTAGAATTTATATTCCCATGACTTAAAATCTTTTCTAAATGGTTTATCCACCCCTTTTTTGTCTTTGGTATGTTCAGGTGCGACCTTGACCAAGGTGCAACCTTAACATTGGTTGCGTGCATAACACGTTGTGGCAGTCCTCCGTACAGAAACTTCATCTCCAAATCTCCTACTTTTTCTTTTCCATAAAATACTTGTAGCCTTTTGCTGCCATCAAATTCGCCAATTTCAGTTGTCTCCACATTATATTTTTTACAGATCTTTACAAATTCTTTAAGGTTTTTTTTAGGAAGAACTATTAACATTCTTTCCTGTGATTCGGATACCCAAATTTCCCAAGGTGACAAACCCTGATATTTGAGTGGAGCTTTTTCCAGATGAACTGTTACCCCTACTTTTTCTCCCATTTCTCCAATAGCAGAAGATAAACCACCTGCTCCCAAATCCTGTACTGCTCTTATTAAGTCTTTATCTCTTGCCTCAAGTATGGCATCAAAAGTTCTTTTCTCCTCTATAGCATTTCCTATTTGTACGGCTGTTGCATTAACTTTAACAGTTTTCTCGCTCATGACAGCAGATGAAAATGTAGCACCATGTATCCCGTCTCTTCCTGTTTTTCCTCCAATCACAACTGCCAGATCAGCTATTTTGGGTTTACCCTTTTCCGCTTTATTTCTTGGCAAAATCCCATATGATCCAACCAAAACTATTGGCTTGGCTCTAAAATCTTCGTGAAAATGAAATGAACCGTTATTGGAAGGGATACCGATTCTATTTCCATAATCCCTCACAGCTGCCACCACTCTTTTCAATATATAGTCCGGAGGTAGCGTGCCGGCAGGTAATTTATTTTTTGGTGTGTTTGGTGGAGCCAAACAAAAGATATCAGTTGATATTAAACATTTTGCTCCCTGGCCTGTTGCCACAATATCTCTAAAAACTCCGCCAGATCCGGTCATGGCACCACCATATGGTTCAATAGCTGAGGGAGCATTGTGAGTTTCTGCTTTTCCATTTATTGCCAGTCCATCATAAAAATCCATTACTCCTGAATTATCGACAAAAGCTGAAACTATATTTTTTTTGTGTTTATATGCTTCTTTTTTTATTCTCTCAATTAGCGGCATCTTATTTTTTCCATCAACGACCAATTTGGCTTTAAAGGTTTTATGGGCACAATGCTCGCTCCAAGTTTGAGCCAAAGTTTCCAGTTCCAAATCTGTGGGATCTCTTTTTATTTTTTGAAAATAATTTTGAATTGTTTTCATCTCTTCCAAATTTAAGAAAAGCTTATCTTTTGATAATAAAAGTAGTTCCTTATCTTCCATTTCTCTTATAGGAACAACTGCAGTTTTTCCTACCCTTTCTTTTATTAGAAGTGTTGTTGGTTCTTTTTTTACAATATTTTCTATTAGTGGATTGAAAGCGGGCGCTTTATTTAAGTATTCCTTTGAGGAATCACAAGCAATAAGATTTACTTTTAAATCTCTGGCAGCTTTAATAATTGAGGCGACCTCCGGATTCATTACCCCCATCTTATAGGCAATTTCAATTACATTGAAAAAAATCGATTTATTAATAGTATAGGTTTGATTTATGTTTTCACAGAATAGTTTTTCAGCCAAAATTTTTGCCTGTTTTTCTGTTATTCCCTCCAAACGGTAAACTTTTGCTGTTGGATTTTTATTTGTTCTAACTCTAACAGTCTGAATCATAATCTTTGAATATCTCTCCAGCCAATATCTTTTCTATAATGCAAATTATTTCCTTCAATATTTATTAAAGACATTGCATTATATACTTTTTTTTGAGTTTCCAAAACACCTTTGCCCTCTGCCATTAGATATAACACTCTTCCCCCATTCACTACATAATTTCCATTATTTTCTTTAATACCGGCTCCGAAAATTTTTATTTCAATTTTTTTTAACTTTTCTATGCCAAAAATTTTCTTACCTTTAGTACCTGAGTAATCAACCGGGTAACCTCTAGAAGTTGCCGCCACAACAACTCTTACTTTCTCATCAATCTTTAATCTTAAATCATTAATCTTTCCGTTAAGTATGGCCATCCCCACTTCATAAAAATCATTTTGTATGGATGGAATAATTACTTCTGCTTCTGGATCTCCCCAGCGGGCATTAAATTCAATTACATAAACCTCGCTCCCAACCACCGTTCCACCTAAATAAAGAACTCCTTTATATGGTCTCTTTTCTTTTTTTAACCCGTTTATGGTTTTTCTAAAAATTTCTTTTACTTGTTTTTTTATATTTTGATTAACAACCAGGGGATTGGAAACACAACCCATCCCCCCGGTATTTGGACCGCGGTCTCCATCATTTGCTCTTTTATGATCTTGAGCATACCCCACCACTTTAAAATTTTTTCCATCGCAAAGTGCAAAGGCTGAAAACTCTTCGCCTTCTAACCATTCCTCTATTAAATAAGTTCTCCCGCTTTTGCCAAATCTTTTCATCTCCTTTATAGCACTTATTGCTTCATTCAAACTGGTTACCGCTATTGCTCCTTTTCCCTCTGCAAGCCCTGATGCTTTGATGAACCATCTCTTTCCAGGATTTTTTTTAGCAAAATTTATACCATCTTTTTCATTATCAAATTTATAAAATACAGGAGAGGGAATTTGATACTTTTTCATAAATTTCCTAGCCCAGGCTTTATCCCACTCGATCTGTCCGGCATCTTTGGTGGACCCAACAGATGGAATACCAATTTTAGTCAGCTTATTTACCAAACCTGCCTCCACTGCATTATCTTGGGCAACATCCACCAAATCAACTTTCTCCCTCTTACAAATTTCTAGGATTTCTTTAGTTGAGGTTGTTTTTAAATTGGGATAAATCATAACTTTTTTATTAGTATTAATTTGCATTAAGTCGTTTCCAGGTACTACTAAAATTCTGCCCACATATTTACTCTGTCCATATTTATCCACCAGAACTGCCCCTCTTCCTCCGCCATCGATAACCATAATAGTTTTCCCATTTTCTTGACAAAGTCTTACTAAAACATCATCATATAATTTATTTTCTTTTTTCTTCAGTCTCACGTAAAGTGATTCAACAGTATCTACTTTCTTGATTCTCTCAAAACATCTTCCCAGAACCTGACCAAAATCAAATTCATGAGATAAAAAATTGACAGAGGAACCTGCATATGTTGCTTTAGAATCCAAAAAATTTTGTATAGCTTTTTGAGTAAATTTTCCTCTGTTCCACAGTCCGTCTGTGCCATCCGGATTTTTAACAACTCCATCCAAACTATCTGGTATTAACCCAGGATGAATATTTAAAATTTTATTTGGGAAAGTTCTTATCATTTTATCTGGAATAATTTGTTTCCAACCTGCCAGACAAATGTAATCAACACCTAAATTCTGAAGTAATTTTATTAGATTATCTCTCTTTTTTATGGTTTTGAATGATATATTGGCTTTTTTTGCTCTAATCAAGCCATATGCATTATCTGTATCTGATATTACAGAAATAATTTTGGCATTAATTTTGCCGAAGGAAATCCCATCTATAATTGCCTGTAGGTTGGTACCACTCCCTTTATTAGAAATTAAAACAACTAACTTTTTCATCAAATTTTTGCATAAGAGGGATGGAAATTAATTTCCTTACTTCTTTCTCCAATATCGATTGGGTATTTACCTGTAAAACAGGACATGCAGAGTTTGCTCTCCGGAAGTCCAATGGCTTGAATCAATCCTTTATAGGAAAGATAATGCAGTGAATCAACCCCTATTTCTTTAGCAATAGCTCCATGACTTTTATAGGAAGCAATTAATTCTTTTTGATTTGGAGTATTAATGCCATAAAAATCCGGAAATCTCACCGGTGGAGAAGAAATCATTAAATGAACCGATTTTGCTCCTCCGTCTCTTACCATCTTAATAATCTGTCTGCAGGTAGTTCCCCTGACTATTGAGTCATCGACTACAATAATTCTTTTATTTTTCAAAATATGTTTCATCGGATTTAGCTTAAGTTGCACAATTCTATCTCTAGTATGTTCCTCGGGAGAAATAAAAGTCCTATGAACATAACGGTTTTTGATAATGCCTGGATAATAAGGTATTTGTGACTGGCGAGAAAAGCCAATGGCAGCAGGAATGGCAGAATCCGGTACAGGTATTACCAAATCTCCTTTTACTGTATGTTCTTTTGCTAATTGCTTACCTAAATTTTGTCTAATCTGATCGACACTTTTTCCTAAAATTATACTATCTGGTCTGGCAAAATAGACAAATTCAAATACATCTAATTTTTGATCTCCTTTTTCTACCTGTATGCTTCTTATACCCTTCTCATCTACCACCACCATTTCACCTGGTTTTACCTCTCTTAGGAATTTGGCTCCAATAATATCCAGAGCACATGATTCAGATGCAAAAATATACCCGCTATTTAGTTTTCCGATACACAAAGGTCTGATACCACATCTGTCCCTAGCTGCTACAATTTTTTTCTCATCCATTGCCAGGATACAAAAAGATCCGGTAAAGTAAGGCCACGATTTTCCTATAGCTTTTTCCAAACTATTATTTCCTTTGACAAAATATGAAATGATTTGAGTCATCATGTCAGAATCATTTAACCCTTTGGTAGAAATACTTTTTTTATCTAAAAAATTTTTAATTTTTTCAACTGAAGGCAGATTACCATTATGGGCAAGCGCGATAGATTTTTTGTTATTTATTTTTGCTATGATGGGTTGGGCGTGGGCATCAAAAAAATCTCCAGAGGTGGAATACCTATTTTGACCAATGGCAAGATGACCTGTCAATTTTTTTAGATCTTCTTCTGAATAGACATGGGCTACCAATCCAGGCCCTTTCTTAAATCTCAATTTTTTGCCATCTGATGCTGCAATACCTGAAGATTCTTGTCCTCTGTGTTGAAGAGCCCAGAGTCCGGGATGTACTAATCGGGCTGCCTTAAAATCCTTACCAAAGACTGCAAAAATACCGCATTTTTCTCTTAATTTACTTCTCATATTACAATATAACCTGATGGTATACGCAAGTCAATATCATAAATGGTATACTAAATTAATGGGTGGAAAGCAATTTCGAATTCTTTCGTTTAAGTATGCTTTTGAAGGGATCTGGTCCGCTTTAAAAAAAGAGCCAAATTTAAAATTTCATTTTATTGTCGGAGTGTTTGTTATTTTACTGGCATCTATCTTAAGAATTTCCCGGGAAGATTGGGCTATAACGTTACTTTTGATATCATTTGTTTTAGTTTTAGAATTGACTAATACAGCTATTGAAGCAGTAGTCGATGAGTTTACCAATAAGGAACATCCGGGGGCAAAACTGGCTAAAGATATTTCCGCCGGTGCAGTACTAATTGTGGCAATAACTTCTGTTATTATCGGCTTAATTATTTTCCTTCCTTATTTATTTTAAGATGGGTAATGAATCATTATTTTTTATACTGTTTAGTTTAGGCGGAAAAAACATTTTTCTAGACTGGCTGATGATCTTTGGAGCAGAAGCGATAATTTTTTTATCATATATTTTAATATTCATTCTGGCAATTTACGGTAGGGTAAAGGAGCGAAAAGCTTTAGTCTTAGCATTAATATCTTTCCCCATTCTGATAATTATTATTAAGATTATTCATCTTTTTATATATAACCCGCGGCCGTTTATAGAATATGATATTGTTCCGCTGATTAACCATTATGCCGATGCTTCTTTTCCTTCAAGGCACACCACCATTATGTCATCATTTGCATTTTCATATATTTTAACTAAATCAAAGTGGGCCTCTCTATTCATTGTTATGACAATTTGGGTGGGACTAGGAAGAGTTTTTATAGGAATACATTATCCTGCTGATATTATTGGTGGAGTTCTGGTGGGATTTTTATCCGTGATTTTTGCTTTAAAAATTGCCAGGATTTTAAAATTCAAATTTTTCTTAAAATGAAATTTAGGAATTGAGAATTTGAGAAAATTTATCAGACGATTTAAAGGGACCGATTATTTGCAGATTATATTTATTTTTCTGAAATAATTCCTTGGCCACATTTTGTATTTCTTCTTTAGTCACTGCATCAATTTTTTCTAAATATTCCTCAAACGTTTCTATTTCCCTATCTAACACAAACTTTGTCCCAAAATATTGAGCTAAGAAATTTGTTGATTCTGAAGCTAGTGCAAGTCTCCCTCTAGCCATTTCTTTGCCTTTCTTAAGCTCATCATCAGTTACCAATTCTTTAGTAATTCTTTCAAGTTCAGCAATTATCACCTGCAGTCCCTCTTCTATTTTTTCCAATTTTAAACCAGCATAAACTGCAAAATATCCTGTATCAGCATAAGGGCCAAGATGAGATCCGACATGATATGCAAGTCCTCTTTTTTCCCTAATTTCCAAAAATAATCTGGAAGACATTCCTTCTCCTAAAATTGTTGCTAAAAGTCTTTCTGCATACCTCCTGTCATCATGTCTGTCAAAACTTTCCATACCTAATATTAAATTTACCTGATCTGTATCTTTATAAAAAACATTTAATTGGGGAGAGTTTTGTTTTGTTTTTTTATAAGGGGAATGTTTAAATTGTCCCCTTTTCGGTAAATTATTAAAATATTTTAAAGCTAAACTTTTAATATTTTTTGGGATTTTTCCCACATATACTAAGGTCATATTTTTTGGAGAATATAATGAATCCATATATTTAATAAAATCATCCTGATTTAAACTTAAAATAATTTTTTCTTCACCGCCTATATCCCATCCCATAGGTTGATCACCAAACTGTAAGCCTTCATATAAATTCCAGACATATTGTGTAGGGTTATCCCTATACATTCTAAGCTCCTCAATTATCACTCCCTTTTCTTTTTCAATTTCTTCTTTTGAAAGAAGAGACTCCTTTATCATAGAGGAAAGAAGGTCTGTTGCAAGCTCTATATGAATTGAGGCAGATTTTATCCAATAAATTGTTACTTCTTTATCTGTGGATGCATTATTTACTGCTCCAATCCCATCAACAATAGCGGCAATTTGTTCTGCAGTGGGATATTTCTCGGATCCCTTAAAAAACATGTGTTCCAAAAAGTGCGAAATGCCGTTTATTTTTTTGGTTTCATAACGGGATCCAGCCCCAACAGCCACAAGTGTGGTAACGGAATCAAGATGGGGTAAATCCACCGTGATTAAAGTCAACCCGTTTTTTAGTGTGGAGATCTTATGCATTCTGAATGTAGTCTAACATTCGATTAACTGTTTCTTCAACATTCAATTCGGTATTATCAATAACAATAGCATCTTCAGGTTTCCTCATGGGAGAAGCCTCTCTTTCTTGATCATGTCTATCCCTTTCCATCATATCCCTTAAAACATCTTCAAAATTTATGGCAGAATCTTTTTCTTTTAGCTGTTTAAATCTTCTACTGGCTCTTTCTTCAACCGATGCAGTCAGCCAAAATTTGAAGCGGGCATCAGGAAAAATTTCCGAGCCAATATCTCTTCCTCCCATCACTACTTTAACCTTCTTGGCTATTTCTTTCTGGATTCCTCTGGTAACTTTTCTTACTTCCGGTTGGGCAGCAACTTCATGAACCAGCTGAGAGATTTGAGGTGTATGAAGTTTATCTGTTACATCTTCTTCATCAAGAAACACTTTCCAGTTATCATTCATTTCAAACCTGATATTAAGATCCTTGTTTATTAGTAAAATTTTATTCAAATCGGTTGATAAGATACCTGATCTTGTCATTTTTAAACAGATGGCCCGATAGATCATACCCGTATCGATATATTTATAGCCCAATTTTTTGGCCAACAAAAATCCGACACTGTTTTTGCCGGATGAGGTGGGACCATCAATTGTTATAATATTATCTTCCACAAATATCTAGTTTATCATAATTATGAACTTAGTTGTGATTCATCATAATAGAAAGAAGTACAGGTTTCTTTCTAATGTAGGTAATAGTTAGGGGAAGATTCAAATCCCTTATTTCTGGATTTTCATCAAAGCGTACCTGAGGTCGTTTCCTCCCTTTGGCTTCTCTATTATAACTTTTTATAAATGATCTAACCTCTGAAATTTCATCTTTTTCTAATTTATAATCAGTAAATTGCATTCTTCCAAATAAAGCAGCTGCGTTCAAAAGAAGATAAAAAACACTTGTATCAAATTCTTCTCCCGCATTATTAATCACTAAATCATTATGACCATTAATTGTTCCGATTAAGGCTATTTTTTCAACATTAGAGTCCCCACCAATAGTTTTAGAATCAAAAATGCAGCTAACACTATCTCCTTCTTGTTGTATAGCTACCAATCCAAGACTACCTAATTTAGATAACGTATTACTTGATGGTAGTAGGTCTGGAATAACCACAATTGCTCTGGATCCTTTAGTATTTGTTGCGTATCCGGCAAGTACATCCAAGGCTACATCTTGATTAATTCCAGATTCTGCTAACTTTTTATTTAAAACCTTAAGGAGCATTTCTAAATCTTCTCCAACCACTCCAATCTCGCCCCAAGTTTTGGATTGCAATGTTGTATCTGCAGTAATTCTCGACTCTTCTGGCTGTTTTCCCAAACCCTCTGTTTTTTGCTCTATTTGCTCAACCTTTGAGGTATATATTATTTTTACTCCCTGTTTTTTTTGTTCTGCAAGGAACTCATCTTTTATTTTGCCGAGGGGGATCAATCTTGCTCTAGCTTCAGCGTTTGAATTCATATATAAAACACCTGGCTTAACATCTTTTAATACAGCTTGCTCATCGACAAAAGACTGAGGGGATGCTGATTGGCTAATTAGTTCTTGTAATTTTCCAGTAATAACTTCCGTAGCTGGATTTTGAGGATATTTAGCCAGAAAAAAACCTGCAGCAACTAACATTCTTCTGATAAATCTATCTTGCTGATTATGACTATATCCACTAAATGGAATGGTTTCTAAAAACTCTGCATATCCATCAGCAGCATCAGGATAAGCATCGGGATTGAAGTAAAAGTAGCGGAATAAATTTTCCTTCTCAGTAACAACCGTTTTCCAAAAATCCATTTGTAATCTAGGATGGTCTAAAAAATATTTAACAAAGTCTTTTGAGGTGTGGGGGTAATTAGCCTTTGTTTCATTATCCAAATGAGCAGCAAATCCCCAACCAAACGACCAAATATTCATTTCTCTGGTACGACTAATTGCTGCACCAAACTTTCCTTCTAAAAGAAGTCTTGAAAAGCGGGGATCCTTCCAGATATTATCATCAGTAGCCCAAGTTAGCTTATCATGCCAAGCTCTTGATTGTGGACTGACTACCTCCGCCCAATATGAAGAATATTCTCTTTCCTGCCTGAGTAAGTTCTGCAGGGAGTAATCCATTTTTATTATAATTTCTGCCTCTTCATCTGTCTGCGGAGTTTTTGTCAAAACATTACCCAGCCATCCTTTAAACTCCTCAGTAGTATTTTTGGCTCCAAGATATGCTGTGTCATCCTCTGCAAGAGCATATGACTCAGTTCTTGCTACCTCAGCGTATAGTCTTTTCTTACCCCTCGCCAAACGATTCGCTCCCAGGTTGAATACATATCTTTTCTCTATAGGAAGGTTAGTTTGATAAATTAGCGTTTCCGCCAAAACCAAGGCGCGGAAAGATCTGCTTAGCGCTTCATCTGCAAAAGGACGCTCTGATAAAATTTCTTGTAGCATTTGCCAACCTAAAACCAAATCCTGACTTCTTGTTGGAAGTAATGTCTATGAACTAAAGCCCAAGAGTGCTTCTTTTCTATCTGATTCAACTTGTCCGTACAAAATCTTGGATAGAACTGTTTCTATGGGTAGTTTTATTGAATCATTTACCGCAGGCGCTAATACAAAACTATTAGAGCGTCTTCTGACAACATCTAATTTGTTTTGTACTCTCTCTGAATTTCTGTTCATTTAGTAGCAGATTTTAACAAATTGAGGCTCAAAAAACAAATTCAACTTATCACTTACTTTTGTGATTTTGGGATATAGTACTTTTTACCCTTAAGTTTTTCCGGTAGTAGATCTTCTTTTGTATATTTTTCATATCCTTTTCCATAATCCAACTCTTTCATTAACTTAGTTGGAGCATTTCTTAAATTTAGCGGAATAGGTAAGTTGCCATACTTTTTAACATCCTCTAAGGCTTTAAAGTACGCATCATACGAGGAGCGGTCTTTTTTCGCATTACAAAGATATATTACACCATGAGCCAAATTTATCTGACACTCTGGATAACCTATTGTTTCACAAGCTCTAAATACTTCATTGGCCACGACCAAAGCTGTTGGTTGAGCTTGTCCGATATCTTCTGAGGCAAATATCACCATCCTTCTGGCGATAAATAAAGCATCCTCCCCGGCAGATACCATCCGGGCTAAATAATATAAGGCACTATCCACATTTGAGGCTCTCATGGATTTTATAAAAGCGGAAATTGTATTGTAGTGTTCTTCACCTGCTTTATCATACATTAAAGCTTTTTTTTGAAATGCTTCTTCAACTTCCTCAACACTAATATTTTCATTTAGACCAGCAGCAATCTCTAAAGTATTCAACAGCACTCTGGCGTCCCCTCCTGAAAGTTCCATTAATAAATCTTTACTTTTCTTATCTATCTTTACCCCTAATTCTTTTAAACCCCTTTTTATAATTTCCGATAAATCATCTGCGGACAAAGGTTCTAAAACCAAAACCCGAGATCTGGAAAGCAAAGGCGCAATAATTTCAAATGAGGGATTTTCAGTGGTAGCACCAATCAGGATAATTTGACCTGTTTCAACAAGCGGCAAAAACGCATCCTGTTGGGCTTTATTAAACCTGTGGATCTCATCTATAAAAACAATTGGTGGTGGCAATAAGTTGTTTTGACGCGAAGTTTTAACATTATCGATGATCTTTTTAATATCGGCAATCCCGGTATTTACTGCCGAAAACTCCAGAAATTCTGATTTAGTTTCGAAAGCAATAATCCTGGCAATGGTTGTTTTGCCAACTCCCGGAGGCCCCCATAAAATCATTGAGAAAATTTTATTATTTTTTAAAGACTGAAAGAGTAATTTATCGCTAGATAATAAATGTCTTTGTCCAACAAAATCTTTTAGAGTCTTTGGTCTTAACCTATCTGCAAGCGGAATCATATTAAGTTAATATATCCAAACTTTTTCCGAAGATCAAGATCGTTTAACTTTTTCTTACTCGTCTAAGTACAAACATATCACTACTAGTATGATCATACCCACTCCGGGTAGATAGAGCACCCGAATAATTTTCTGCCACTAAATTTCGCGTGGGGCTATCATAAGCTCCAAAGGGATAACTAAAAAAGATAACATCCTTCCCGGTAATATCCTGAAGTCTAGTTTTTGATTCCACTATCTCCGCAGCCCAGGCACCAGGGTTACGTAGCCGCAGATTAACTAAATTAGCATGGTTAACTGTATGGGAAATCACCTCCATTCCAGCCTCACTAAATTCCCTCACGTTACTGTCACTTACATACCTGTGGGAAGTTCCATCTCCAGTCCAACCCGGCATTACGCAAAAAGCTGCCGGAATACTCCAATCCAACAAAAAGGGGAAAGCATTATTCCTTTGAGATAAGTAACCATCATCAAATGTTAAAACAAAAGGCTGTTTTCCATCCGGCCAGCATATTTCTCCAGTCTGCAAGAATTTTGACAAACCTGATAGTGCAATTGGATGCCCCCCTTTATCCATTAAATCAATGACGTAATCAGGAAAGCTTATAGATACTTCATGCCAAAAGTAAACCGGACAATCTATACTCTCTTGAGAGAATAGCAATTTAAATCCATCCTCAAGAAACCGTCGTCTCCCCCCCCTGTTGATCTAAAAAGGATTCTAATCTTTCTGCCCTATGAAAAACTTCTATAAGATTCATATCCTTTTAACCCTTGGGCCCTCTGGAGTATCTTCAATATCGTATCCTAACTTTTTAATCTTATGTCTTAGTTTATCCGATTTTTTAAAATCTCCTGATTTTCTAATGGATTCGCGTTCTGTTACTAGTCTACTTACATTTGCCGGCACCTCAATCGGTTTGCCTAAATATTTATCCAACCCAAGTCCCAAAACTTTATCCATTTTCAAAAGCGTTTGATACTTACTAGTTGTTGGGGTATTTGAGCGGACCATTTCCCAGACAACCGCAACAGCTTGCGGTATATTAAGGTCATTATTAGCAACATCAAGAAACCTCTGCCAGAATTGATCTGTACTACCTTTAGGTTGTTCTGATAGTCCAATCTCTTCATTCCATCCCCTAATTTCTTCTCTTAAATTATTTAAAGCATTCTGAGCAGCTTGCAAAGACGCCCAGGTAAAATTTAATCTTTCTCTGTAATGGGCAGTTAAACAAAGGTATCTAAATGCCAATGGATCAAAGTTCCTCTCTTCTAGATCTTTCAATTTATAAAAATTGCCTGCTGATTTTGCCATTTTTTGTCCGCCAACCAAAAGATGTTCTCCTTCCATAAAGAAATTGACGAATTTTTTTCCTGTTTTTCCCTCTGATTGGGCAATCTCATTTTCGTGGTGAGGAAATATTAAATCCACCGCCCCTGCATGAATATCAAAAGTATCTCCCAAATACTGCTGGCTCATTACAGAACACTCAATATGCCAACCAGGTCTACCTCTTCCCCATGGAGAATTATATCCCACTTCATCTGCCTGAACTGATTTCCATAAAGCAAAATCCTGCGCATCATCTTTGCTATACTCATCAGATAGGATTCTTGTTCCGCTTTTTAGCTCCCTTTTATCCAGTCCAGATAGTTTTCCATACTCAGGAAATTTAGAAATATCAAAGTAAACCGAGCCATCTTTTTCTACATAAGAGAGTTTTTTCCTTATAAGTTCCTCAATATATTTGATCATATGATCAACATATTCTGTGGCTTTGGGGAAAATATTAGCATATTTAATATTCAGCTTGGCAAGATCCATCATAAAAGCACGTTCAAAAGGAGCGGAAAATTCACTAATCCCTATACCTTTTTCCTTTGCTCCTTTTATTATTTTGTCATCAATATCAGTTATATTCATTACCCTTTTTATCTCATATCCACTAATTTCTAGGACCCGCTGCAAAATATCTTCAAAAATAAAAGTTCTCAAATTCCCAATATGTACAAAGTCATAAGTAGTTGGTCCGCAAGTATACATGCCAACATGAGGTGGATTTATGGAAGTAAAATTTTCTACTTTTTTGGATAAGGTGTTATAAAATTTGAGCATGAGGATTATTTATATTAGGCAGCCATTTTACTTTTATTTTCAATACTAGATGTAGGAGTAGGTGCTAACACAGTTTGCTTTTTCTGTTTTTGTTCAAAAAACTTAAATCTCCCATCCTGTTTTTTATTTTCTGTTTGTTGCAGTCTTTGTTCCTCTTTTTGTTTCATTTCTTGCCTGACTTTAAGTTGTTCTTCTTGTGTCTTTTTCCAAAAGGCAATTTTTCTTCTGGCTTCTGCTAATTTTTTCTGATCTTCCAGTTGTTTTTGTTTACCCTGAGTGGAGTCGAAGGGCTGCAGTTGTTGAGCAGTTGGGGTACCGGCTGCAGATTGAGCTGCCTGTTCCAGAGAACGTCCTACTTCATCTTTTAAATCCTGAGCCACTTCTCCCACTGTCTGGCCCATCTCATCTGTAAATTGCTTAACTCCTCCTGAATCAGCCATGATTAAATCATAACATATCTAATATTCTTTTCTGCCCTCCAATGCTCTGGATAATGTTGTTTCATCTGCATACTCTAAATCAGCCCCAACAGGCAAACCTCTGGCAATTCTGGTTATTTTTATCCCTAGAGAAGAAAGCAATCTTTGAATATACATGGCTGTGGCTTCTCCCTCCATGGTTGGGTTGGTAGCTAGAATTATTTCTTTAACTGATCCCTCTTTTAGTCGCGGCAGAAGTTCTCTTATATGAAGCTCATCTGGCCCGATATTATCCATTGGTGATATGACTCCATGCAAAACATGATATAGTCCTTTAAAATTGGCTTTCTCCAGAGCAATTACATCTAGAGGATTCTCCACCACCATAATTATAGTTTTATCGCGGGAGTCATCTGAACAAATATTACATGGATCTTCTTCTCCAATATTAAAACAAATAGAGCAGATTTTGGTTTTATCTTTCATCTCTAAAGCTGCTTCTGCTAATGCTTTTGATTCCTCTTTTGGGGCATGCAGAAGATAATAAGTTAATCTTTCCGCAGTTTTGGGACCAATCCCAGGTAATCTTTCAAATGCCTCTATTAAATTTTGTATTGGTTTTGGAATAGTTGCCATTTCGAAGCTAATTGTAGCACACCAGCGCAGTTATGCTCCAGGAAGTCCCATTCCACCCATTAAAGGTCTCATTTCCTCAGCTGCTACTTTTTGAGACTGCTTAAGCGATTCATTAACAGCTTCTGTTACCTTTTGCGGATCCATATCACCGGAAATAGATACGACTTTTTGATCAGCTGTCATCACCACTGTTACTCCTTTATGTTCCACTGTGATCTTTATCCCGGCAAGTTTTTTTTGTACTTCCATAGCCTGATCTCTCATTTTTTTAAGATCACCAAGCTGTTTTAAATTATCCATTAAACCCATATGTGGATTATATCTTATTTGTCATTCCCGCGAAAGCGGGAATCTATATTTTATGGATCCCGCATCAAGTGCGGGATGACAGAGATCGTTGAGACGCCTCTGTCACATTTCTCAAAAGACATGCAATTGTTAAGGGACCAATTCCCCCAATAGTTGGACAATATAATTTGGCTTTTTGGGAAACTTCCTCTTCATTAATATCCCCATAAATTCTGGGCTGCTCATCTATTATCTCTTTCCCAACTCCAACTCCTATAACATATGCCCCATTTTTTATGTTAGATCCATTAATAATGTTTTTCTTTCCAGTTGCAGAGATAACAACACCAGCATTCTTGATAATTTTATTAGGATTTTCTGTCTTTGAATCTATCACAGTTATACTGATTCCCTTATCTTTTAATAAATTTATTGTCGGCCCTCCTGCAGTTTTTCCTTTTCCCAAGATGACCACTTTTTTCCCTTTTAAAAAGTCTTTAGCGTTTTTAAAACTTTCATGTACTGCAAATGCTCCAATCATTTCCCACACCGCCAAGGCAGTTGCTCCTTTAAATGGTGAGTTTCCCAAAAATCCATCTACATCTTTAGAGATAGTCACTTTTGATGAAATCTCATCAAAATCCCAGCCCTGATAGAGCGGATATTGGACAATGATTCCGTAAACTGATGCATCTCTATTTAAATTACTAACAGTTTCTAGGCATTTTTTTTCTTGATTAGAAGAAAATTCATAAAGTTTTGCCTTGATACCAATTTTTTCAGCAGTTTTTATTTTATTGTTCACATAAACTCTCGAGGATGGATTATCACCTGCCAAAATTATGGCTAAAGAGGGTTTTAAATTTTTCTTTTCTATTTCCTCTTTAAGTTTATTTAGTATGTTATCAGCAACTTCTCTTCCGGAAACTTTCATGAAGAATACTATATCATAAAGAAACTAATCAATCCCAGGCACTGGAAATCTTCCAGCAAATTTTTCTACTTCTCTTCTGATTTGTATTAAATTTTTATTCTGATGTAATTTAATTTTGGCCATTTTTAGAAAATCTTTTCTTTTATCTTGCTCTTTAGGTAAATCCAATCCTATTATTTCTTCTAGTGCTCTTTTAATCCAGCTTGCCACCTTAATCATATCCTTTTCATCCATCCCACGGGTAGTAAGAGCTGGTGTTCCCAATCTTATTCCCGAGGGATAAAAAGCTGATGCTGGCTCACCAGGAATGGTATTTCTATTAACAGTAATCCCTACCTCCTCTAGGGCATATTGAGCTTGATAACCCATTCCATACCCATACCTTATCAAGGATAGAAGTATCAGATGAGTTTCAGAAATTGTTCCTAACTCCTTTGCTAAAAAAGAAGCATTCTTAGCAACTTGCTGAGCATATTTTTTAAATGAAGGCTTCAATGCTTCTTCTAAACAAACAGCAATAGCTGCTGTTTGATGATTATGTGGTCCACCTTGAGCACCAGGAATAATGGCTTTTTCTATTTTAGATTTTATGTCCGGATCTTTTTTTAAACCTCTCTCAGTTACCAAAATCATTGCTCCCCTTGGTCCCCTCAAAGTTTTGTGAGTGGTAGTCATAATAATATCCACATATGGGACAGGTGATTCATGCACTCCTGCTATTATTAGACCAGTTATATGAGAGCAATCCGCAACTAAAGTTGCCTCAACTTCATCGGCAATTTTTCTAAATCTTCTGTAATCTAGTTTATATGGGTAAGCTGTTGTCCCTGCCCAGATTAATTTTGGCTTATGAATTTTTGCAAGTTTTTCCAATTCTTCAAAATCTATTTTCCAATCTTTACCAACATTATAATTAACAGCTTTATAAAAAATTGAAGAAAAACTCAAGTTGGCTCCATGAGTGAGATGTCCACCAGATGCTATAGATAATCCCATCACTACATCCCCAGGATTACAAACGGCCATGGTAAT
This sequence comes from Candidatus Daviesbacteria bacterium, assembly GCA_030699125.1. Taxonomy (GTDB): domain Bacteria; phylum Patescibacteriota; class Microgenomatia; order Daviesbacterales; family UBA10151; genus JAUYKM01. The sequence goes on from JAUYKM010000016.1 coordinate 38,109, forward strand.
AATTAAATTAGCAGGTGACCCTGAATATGGTTGGACTAGAGCAACAGGTACCTTGAATAATTTTTTTGCCAAGTCAGAAGCATAATTTTCAATCTTATCTATTACTTCATTACCACCGTAATACCTTCTACCAGGAAAACCTTCTGAATATTTATTGGTGAGGATTGATCCTAAGGCTTTTAAAACATCTTCCGAGACATAATTTTCCGAAGGAATCATCTCCAGCCCATATTTTTGTCTGTGAGCCTCTTCTGCAATTAATGGAAAAACCTGTGATGCCATAGAAATCACATGCTACATGGAAAAAGACACAGGTGTCAAGGTACATCAAGGTACAATCAGTTCACATGATTGTACCAAGAAGATATTAATTTACAGTATCAGAGTTAAAAATTTCTGCTGCGGCGCGGATAATTTCATCATCCGCTGCTATCTCAATATTGGCTACATCCTCACTTCTTGCCGGCCTACTTCCCAAAATAACAGATACTTTAATTGATCTTCCTAAAATATCAGACAAAATTGATTCTAAAAGATCTCGATTTTTGGGAGCCTCCATTATTCTCTGATGAAATGAATATGGCACCTCAATTATAACTTGAGAATCCGTACAATCGGAAATACTGATAGATCTAAGGAGAGCTTCCAATGAAAAATTATAAGGCCTGATAGTTTCCAAAACAAAAGTCCATTTTTCTTTAAGTTTTAATATATCAGGGGAATCAGAATTTGACGGTGGATGATGGATAGTGGGAGATGGTTCTTTGATGATAGAAGGTTGAGAATGGATTTGCTCTTCTTCTATTTTCGATTCTCTATCTTCTACCACTACCTTCAACTCTCTAAGATCGTTAGATTGCAGGCTTTGCTTATTTTCTACTGTCTCAATTGACTCTGGACTACAGATCTCCACAACTGCCAATTCTAGCGGTAAGGAAGGAATGGAGGTGAATTTTGATTTCTCATAAGCCTTCTGTAGAATATCTAGAATTTTTATTAGCGTTTGGTTGGAAAAATTGGCCGATAATTCAACCAAACTCTGATAGTTCTCATTGCTTAAGTGTGGCTCAACTAGTAGAGCTCCCAGACCGTTTTTAATCAAGACCAAATATCTTAAGTTTTCCATCAGTAGTAGATTCAACTGTTTAAAATCAACACCCTTTTGGGCAAAATTTGACAGAATTGTTAACCCTGCCGTAGTATCTTTTTGTAATAGACAGTTTATCAATTTAAAAATCTCACCAAAGCCACTTTCCTGGAAAATATTTTCTATTACTTCTTTGGTAATTTTTTTATCAAGACTGGCTATCTGATCTAATAGCTTAACCCCGTCTCTAAAACTACCTTCGGCCTTTTTTACCAGAGATTTTATGGCATCTTCTTCTATATCTATTTTTTCCTGCTTGATAATTTTTGATAAAGTCTCTTCTAATTCCTGGGGCGAGGCCAATTTAAAATCCAGTCTCTGAACTCGCGATAAAATAGTTTTTGGCATTTTGGAAACATCAGTGGTGGCCAAAATAAATAAAGCGTGAGAGGGAGGTTCTTCCAAAGTTTTCAGTAGAGCATTAAAAGCTTCGGTGGTCAGCATATGTACTTCATCAATAATGTAGACCTTTTTTTTACTACTGGTGGGAGAAAGCTTAATTTTCTCCCTCAAAGATCTAATGTCTTCAATCCCTCTATTGGAAGCGGCATCTATCTCAATAAGATCTAAGTTACTTCCATCAGTTATAGATAAACATGTTGTACACCTATTACAAGGAGAGTCCTTTTCTTCACAATTGACCATTTTGGCCAGAATTCTGGCAGTTGAAGTTTTACCAGTTCCCCGAGGCCCCACGAAGAGATAAGCGTGAGATAATTTATTGGCAGAGTAAGCAGATTGCAGAGTTTTTTTAACAGATTCTTGTCCAACTAGATCTTTAAGTGTCTGTGGACGATATTTCAAATAGAAAACCCCCATTAAACTTTGTTCTGCCATAATAAAAATTGCAAAGATAAATTTTAAGAACTATGATGAACTCCCAAAAGGTGATTTACCCCGTGTTCCACAAGATTACGGATCTCTTCATCAACTGATATTCCATCAAGTCCGGCATCTTCAATTGCCTGTGGATAGGAGATGAGGATATCGCCCAACCGCAACCATGAATCCGGAGCTGCCACAAATCCCACCCTGGGAATATGTTGCAGATTGCTGGGAGTTGATTCCTCCAGGGCAAAAGATAGAATATCTGTAGTAGAATCAATACCCCTATATCTCTTATTGAGTTCGTGCATTTTCCGATCGCCTACAATATTGACTCCCAGTTCTATTTTTCCCAAAATATGATGTCTTTGTAAAGCAGTTAAAACTGCAGCCCTTATGGCTGCTTTGTTGATTCTATATCTTGGGTCAGATGAAACAATTATATTAATCATAAATTTTCAATTTTTAATTTCTCCTTAACGATACTACTTACAATATTCCCATCAACCCGGCCCGCCACTTTACTCATTACCTTCCCTATCACACTCCCCATTTCAGATACACTTTTGGCTCCTAATTCATTTATAGTATCTTCTACCACTTTAGTCAATTCCTCAATTTCAAGCTGAGCAGGCAAATAGAAACTAAGTATCTGAGCCTCAGCTTCTTCCTTTAGAGCCTGATCTTCCCGGTTTCCCTGTCTAAAACCTACTGAGGCTTCTTTTCTTTTCTTAACCTCTTTTTGCATTACACTGACTATTTCCTCATCCGAGAGCGCCTCACCTTTTACAATCTGCGCATTTTTTATTTCTGATAGAAGCAGTCTTAGAGTGGAGACTTTCACTCCATCGCGAGCCAGTTGAGCTTGCTTTAAATCTGAATTTAGCTGATCAATCAACATATTCTCAATTGCCAAATCTTTTGGCTCTCATAATTTTTCGACGCTTTTCAGCCAGATACTCTTGCCTTAATTCTGAAGGCTTTCTATAAACAGATCTTTGTCTAATTTCCTGTACATGTCCCTCTTCAACAATCTTTTTCTGGAATTTTCTAATCAAGGAATCGGAACTATCTCCCGGTCCCGCCTTTACAATTATACTCAAATAAAACACCTCCTTTTAAACTATTTTCTTCCATTTTCCGCCTAAAAAGTGAAAATGTAAATGGGGAATATGTTGTGCTTTACCCCCATTTACTACCACTCTATATAAATTTTCCTTTAAGTTGTTTTCTGAAACCAGTTTATTGACCACCTCATACACATGGACCAATAAATCACGATCATCATTTCCAATTTCCTCCATCCCCTTAATATGTTTTTTTGGCACCATAAGAAGATGTATCTCTGCTGAAGGATTGATATCAGGAAAAACTACCAATGATTCGGTCTCCAGATTAAATTCTTTTGGAATCTCTTTGTTGATTATTTTGCAGAAAAGACAGTCATTCATGACCCTCCCACCATCTTTTTCAGAAGATCCAGGGTTCTGGTTTGCCTTAAAGCATGTCTTAACTGAAGCTTAGGCTCTTGAGCACTAAATTGTTGCTTGACTCTTTGGTCTTGAATTTTATCTATTTCAGCCTGCAATTCTTGATCTGTGATTGAGACATTCTCTTGTCTGGCAATTTCAGCCAAACCTAATTCCATCCTGACATTTTTTTCTGCTTGTGGCCGCCATTCCGATTTGATTTGTTCCAAAGTTTTTCCCTGGCCCTTTAGATAATCCTCAAGAAGTAGTCCCATATCTGCCACCCTTCTTTGCAAAGAAACCAGCATTCTATTTAGCTCATCCTGGATTAATACATCAGGAATTTCTACGGTGGTGATTTTTTCCACTTCCTGTAAAATGGCTTCTTCGAAGTCAAGTTCATTATTGTATGAAACATTTGATTCTAGATCTTTTCTGACCTTACCGAGTAGATCCATCAAGTTATTGGCCCCCATGGCTTTGGCAAAAGTATCATCCGGTCCTTCTGTTTTACCGTTAGTAGGAGCAGCTTGTGTTTGTCCTCCTTGAAAATTTATTGATCCGGTTTGTGATTGCTGACCCGCTGATCCACCGACTTGCTGACCTACTGAACTTGGCTGTCTGCTTTTCCACCTTTTAAAAAGATCATCAATTACTTTATTGACATCTTCATCTGTGACAGTTTTAGGAGTAGGTCTTGCGGCCTTAATTGTTTTGTAATTTCCCACGCTGACCTGTGGTCTGTTGGTGATCGCGGCCTTAAATTGTAATTGTTGCCCTTTGACAAAAGAGATTAGATCATATTTTGGGTAGTCAATTGGCACAATATCAGATCCTTGCAGAGCCTGAATTAAAAAATTGGGCATGGCCTGCTTTAAAACTTCATCCTGGAGTTTAGTTCCTAAATTTTGCTCCACCATCAGAGTGGGGGCTGCCCCTTTTCTAAATCCCGGCAGTTCCAGATCCTGGGCCATTTTCTGCAATGTCTGATCCCACAGGGCTTGCATATCTGCCCATGGCACAGTTATAGTCACCTCAACCGAAGATTTAGGTAATTTGTTAATTGTTTTAGAAATCATGCTGGGAAGTATTGTATTAGAAATGAGCCTTAAAATCAATTAGAAGCTGTAATTTTTATTAATTCAGGGAGAGTAATGAACTTAATTTCTTTCTCTGATCTTTTTTTAATTTCTAATTTATCTTCAGTTTTTTTGGAAATTACTACTCTGTATGGAATTCCAATTAAATCACAATCCGCAAATTTTTCACCTGCTGAGGTATTTTCTCTATCATCAAATAACACTTCAATTTTTTCTTTTTGAAGCTCAGCATAGACTTTTTCAGCGTGATCCTTTACATCAGGATTTTCCAAATCCAATCCCACCAGATGAACTTGGAATGGTGCTACAGACTCAGGCCAAATAATCCCGCGCTCGTCATGGTGTACTTCCACAATGGTACCCATTAGTCTACTGATCCCAATCCCATAACAACCCATTACTACCAATTGATCCTTGCCATTTTTATCTTTGAAAGTCAGATCAAAAGCCTCTGAGAAACGGGTCTTCAAGGGAAAAATATTCCCCACCTCTATTACTTTGACTTTTTTTAAGGGGCCGTGACCTAAGTCACACTCTTTTCCTTCTTTAACTTCAGTTATTTCCACATTCTCACTAAAATCTCCTCCCGGACAATAGATAATTTCATCTTCACCAGCCTCAGCTATGACTTGATATTCGTGAGAAAATTTGGAAAAACTACCTCCTCCTGCTTTTGTTTCTATAGCATCAAGACCGCACCTTTTAAAAACTTCCCGGTAAGTTTTTTTCATAACCTTATAATATTTATCAAAGTCTCCTTCATCGCTGTGGAATGAGTAGAGATCTTTCATCAAAAACTCCCGTCCTCTTAAGATGCCGGATTTGGCCCTTGGTTCATCTCGGAATTTGGTCTGGATTTGATAAAGAGATAAGGGTAAGTCTTTATAAGAACTTATTAGTTGTTTTACCAAGGGCACCAAAACTTCTTCATGTGTAGGACCTAGGGCATATTCTGCCTCATATCTGGACTCCACCTTAAAAAGTGCATCAAATGAATCCCATCTTCCGGTCTTCTGCCAGTTTGATTTATTTTGCAAAGCAGTCAAAAGTATCTCCTGTCCTCCGGCATTATTCATTTCCTCTCTAACAATATTTGCTATTTTAGTCAGTACAATTAGGCCCAGCGGCAAAAAATTATAAACCCCTGCTACCTCTTTTCTGATAAACCCACCGCGCATCAACAGTTTGGCATTTACTGACACTTCATCTTTAGGATCTGTTTTAGAAGTTTTTCCAAAAAGTTTAGAATATTTCATTAATGATCCCATTGTACTTTTTTTAAGAAAATTTGTGAAGAGTCAGGGGATGATTTTTTTGATATCTGAGAAAGCTACCAGAATTGACAAACCAATTAAAATAACAAAACCAACTGTATGAATAATTCTTTCTATTTCCGGATGAACTTTTCTTCTAGTTACTGCCTCTATAATAAGGAAGAAAAGTCTGCCTCCATCTAAGGCCGGAATGGGCAATACATTAAAAATTGCCAAAGTTAAAGATATTACTCCGGTAAACCAAATGTATGGCAGAACTGCTCCCACACTAATAAAGCTATCTGTGATTCTCGCCAAACCAACTGGTCCTGCCACCTGCTGGGAGGCTTTTTCCACATTACCTGAGGCAACATCACCTATCAATCTTCCTAAGCCCGTGAAAGTTATTCTGGTTAAATCATAAGAATAACTAATTCCGGAAAAAATTTTCTCCGGTAGAGTTTGATAGATTTTAATGCCGATGGGAGAAAAAACAACCCCGATTAATTTTTCTCCATCTTCTGTTTCTTGAGGGCTAACTGTCACTTCTCTCTTGAAATTTCCATCCAGATCAGCAATCTGCAAGGTTAGTGGTTGTCCATCCTTTTCCTTAATGACGGAAACAGCCTGTTCAATATCTTCCATTTTCTTTCCATCAATTGATAAAATCCGATCTCCAACTAGTATACCTGCACCTTGAGCCGGGAATCCTTCTTCTACTCTGGCAATGGATACAATCGGATCAGGTGTGGGATAAATAATTCTAAAATTTTGATTAATGATAACTGTATAAAATAAGACCCAGGAAAGAACCAAATTCATGACTACTCCTGTTACAACCACTATCATTCTTTTATTAACATGGGCCCTGGCAAAAGACCTCGAATCATTTAATTTATCTTTATCTGTCTCATCCTCACCTGTGAGTTTGACAAAACCTCCCAGAGGTAACCAGTTTAAAGACCAGACAGTTTCTCCTATTTTTTTGCCAAAAATTCTCGGGGGGATGCCAAAACCGAATTCTTCTACTCTAATGCCAAATCTTTTGGCCATGATAAAATGACCAAATTCATGGATAACAACAAGAATTAAGAGGGTTATTATAAAAATTATAACGCTGATAACCATTATATTTGTGTTAATTCCTCTTCCTTTGCTTTCCCCAAACTTTCTATTTCCACTATGGCTTTATCTACCAATTCCTGCAGGAGTTTTTCCCTTCTGAAAAACTCGTCTTCACTAAACTCTCCGTCTTCTTGTGAAGCTTTCCATAAATTTCTAAAATCCTGCCTGACTTGTCTTATTTCAACTCTTGCCTCTTCTATTTTTTGATGCAAAATTTTAGTAAACTCTTCCCTTCTTTCTGCAGTTAAAGGCGGTATAGGGAGTCTAATTAAAGTCCCTTCATTAGATGGATTCAATCCTAGGTTTGCTTCCTGAATAGCTTTTATGACATTTTGTAAAATGGCTGCATCCCAAATTTGGATTGTTAAAAGAGAAGGCTGCGGAGCAGAAATATTCCCTAACTCGATCAGTTTCATTTTCCCTCCATATGCTTCAACTGCAACATTTTCAATTAAACCTGGATTTGCTCTACCGGCCCTGATAGATGCAATTTCCATTTTATAATGATGTAAAGCAGCCTCTATTTTTTGGTTTGGTGCAGTCAGCACTGGTTCCATGATTTATTCTCCCAATGCAATTCTTTCAAATCTGCCTACCTGGATATTTTCTCCCAATTTGCCACTAATTGATCTAACCAACTGATCCACAGTCTGAGAATTATCTCTAATATATTCTTGTTTAAGTAGCTCTTCAACAGATGATGGATTCATAGAGGCAATTTGTAAGGCCAGCTCATGAGCTAAATTTTTAAAATCCTCTAGTCTCGCTACAAAATCTGTTTCACACAAGACTTCTACCAAAACGCCCACTTTCCCATTATGTGAGTAAACATCCACCATTCCCGTCCTTACTTCTCTGTCTCCTTTTTTGGCTCCCTTTTCAAACCCTTTTTTCTTTAAATACTCCTTGGCTTTTTCCATATCTCCAACAGATTCAGAGAGGGCCTCCTTACAATCAGCAATGCCGGCCCCTGTCTGTTCACGCAGTTGTTTTACGAATTGAATATCCATATATTTCTACCGTGTTTCTACTGTATATACTACCAAGATATTCATTGCTTCAAAACTTTTTATTCTATAATCCTTTCTGCTTCTTTAACAGCTTCCTTCTCCACCTTTTCTTCTGCTGCTTCTACTTCTGCTGCTATTTCTCCCTTAACCTCCATCTCATCCTTAACTCTCTGCTTTTCTTCTTTTTTCTCTGCTGCTAATTTTATTTTACCAGCTTCTTTTTTACCTTCTCCATAAGCAGATGAAATTGTGTCAACCAAAATTTTAATTGATTTAATGGCATCATCATTGCCGGGAATTGGATAATCAATTTCCACTGGGTTGGAGTTGGAATCAGCAATGGAGACCACTGTAATTCCCATTCTTCTTGCTTCTCTTATGGCAATATTATCTGAAACTGCATCTACTACAAATAGAACATCCGGTAAAGTCTCAAAATCGACTACCCCTTTATAATCTCTTTCTAAATTGGCAATTTTTCTATCAATCAACAGTTGTTCTTTTTTAGTATATTTTTTAAGTTCTCCCTTTTCTTTTTGCTGCTTTAAATCTTTTAATTTTTTGATATTTTTTAAGACTTCATCAAAATTGGTCAAATATCCTCCCACCCATCTTTCAGTAAAGTATGGGACTTCTAGTGATTCGGCTGCTTCCTCTACAATACTTCTGGCCTGTTTTTTAGTTCCCACAAAAAGCAGACTTTTGCCCATCTTTCCCAGGTTATAAACAAAGTCACAAGCCTCTTTTAAAAATTGGTCAGATTTGGTTAGATCAATAATGTGGACCCCATCCCTGGCACCATAAATATATGGCTTCATCCTAGGATGGCCGCGTCTAACCTGGTGTCCAAAATGAACACCAGCTTCTAACAATTCCTGTAAGGTAGGAGTTTTCAACATAGTCTCTTATCCTCCTCATAGCCAATATGGCTTGCCCCGTACCGAATGGTACTGGGGTCAGAGACTAAAAAGCTATGAGTGTGTAATAGAATATATTCTACAAATTACACTCTTAAAAGTCAATTTAATTGCAAATTGGCCACAAACAACTTATCTTATCTCTTTATTTTAAAGATAATACTATCTAGATGGTCAATCGCTCTCAAGTATCCTTCTCTTAATTCTTTTGGTGTTTGACCGTTTAACTCGGTAAGGCTATCCTGAAACATCATCAGTAGTCTTAAAAATTGTCGCTCCTGCATGTCTCTTATTTGTGGATCAGGGCTTTTTGGATAATCATATGCAATATAATCGGATAATCCGATAAGACCCTGTTGCCTATATCTACTTAGCTTCATCCTGTCCACTAATTGGTGATCTCTTATACATAGACGAGCAAAATTTTCCTGACTCTTTACGATTGTTGATAAAACTAATCTATGATCTTTACCAGTTTTAACAGGAATAATATGATCTCTAGTTAGGGGATTACTCGTATAATCAGTATTTTCCGGGCAGACTAGACATCTTTCAATGCTTCCTAAAAATATTTCCATGCTTTTATCGCTCCAAATCTAAAAATTTATATTTCAATCCGTCACTTTCATGTTTTTCTTCAAACACCACTTTTTTAAAATCAGAATAATCCGGGAAAAAGGTGTCTGCCTGGGGATTTCCTTTCACAATAGTTAAGTACAATTTATTAGCTCTTTTAATTGCCTGCTGATAAATCTGGCCCCCACCGATGATGAACACTTCTCCGCCGGCTGGCGGCTTCTCTTTTTCTTTGACCATCTTCATTGCCTCATCTAAAGAATGTACTGCTAGTACCCCCTCCACATAATAATCTAGATCTCTGGTAATAATAATGTTCGTTCTATTTGGTAAAGGATGTCCGATGGATTCAAAAGTTTTTCTGCCCATGATAATCACATGACCCTCTGTTAACTTTCTAAATCTTTTTAAATCATCCGGAATACGATAAATTAGTTTATTATTTTTCCCAAGTGCTTTATTGCCAGAGGCAATCACCGCAATCAAGGATATTTTCATTAAAAACCTCCAACAACAGTCACTTCACCCTTGATGGGTGGGTAGGGATCATATCCTTCCAAAGTAAAATCCTCAAATTTGAAATCATCAATATTTTTAACTTTAGGATTTATCTTCATTTTTGGAAAAGGTCTTGGCTTCCTTTTCAATTGCTCTTTAACCTGGTTAAAATGGTTACTATAAATATGCACATCACCGAAGGTAAGAATAAACTCTCCGATTTTTAATCCCACAATTTGAGCAATCATCATTGTAAAGAGTGCATATGAGGCAATATTGAATGGTACCCCCAAGAATAAATCTGCGCTTCTCATATAAAGCTGTAAAGATAATCTATTTTTCCGAGTATTTAACTGATAAATAGTATGACAGGGAGGCAGAGCCATTGATTTTCCGGGAGCTGCCATCTCATATATAAATTCCGGATTCCAGGCAGAAACGACAATTGATTTTCGAAAAGGCGTGGTTTTCAATTCATCAAGAGCCCAGGCCAATTGATCTATCACCCTGCCATCCGAAGTTTTCCATCTCCTCCACTGAACCCCATAAACATTTCCCAAATCCCCCCACTTTTTAACAAAAGGATGATTAACTGGCAATTCTTTCATTTTCTGTATGAATTCTTCATGTGTTAAACTTTTCACTTTTCCCTTCGCACTTTGCACTTTATATGATTTATAAGCCCACTCATCCCAGATATGTACATCCTGATCCACCAAGTATTTAATGTTTGATTCCCCTTTTAAAAACCAAAGTAGTTCATGAATAATCCCTCTTAAAAAGACTTTTTTGGTGGTTAAAAGCGGAAAACCTTTTGACAAATCAAATCTAAATTGCCTTCCAAAAACAGATCTAATATGTACACCTGGATTATTAAAAACCGGTTTGTTAGTACCATTTTTTAAGATGTCTTTTAAAAGATCCAAATATTGGTATTCTTCGTGTCTTTGTTTTGCCATATCAAACCTGCCTTTCTACTTTTTTTGGGGAAACCCTTCCACCCTGATGTTGTCCTCTGTATCTAGTAGTTTTTCCCTCTATCTTATGGAAGATTATATTACAAATTCTGGCTCCAAGTTGTAATTTTACAGGAAAAGGTGAAAGATTGGTAAGCCCCATTGTCAGTTTTCCTACATACCCGGGGTCTGTTTTGGAATTTAGGAGCAGTAACCCGGATCTAAAAAGTGAAGTCCTTGGGTGCAAGATAGGCATCAGGTCAGAAGGTGTATTTACTTCCTCAAAGGTTTGCACCAAGTAGTATTCTCCTGGTTTTATAGTAACCCAAACTTGATCTTCATTTTCCTCATCAAACTTAGCAACCTCTTTTGTCTCCACTCCTTTCCTTTTACCATAGCCTGCTTGTCCTGAGCTTGTCGAAGGGTCCACTTCTATATAAGCCCCGCCTTTGATAATTTTATGTATTGATCCAAGTCTTAAATCTATACCCACCCCTTCCGGGTTTTTAAGTTCTCTCTTACCTAAATTTTTAATAAGAGAATGCTTCTTTATTCTTTTATGAATTTCGTTTATTCCTAGAACGGACATTTTTTCTTTTCCCCCTGATATTTGATACTTCCGGTAATCTGGAACCACCATATCTATTGTTGGGTGAATTTTTGTATGACCTTTCAACAGAAGAAGATAATTTTTCAAATGAAAAAGCACAGATTGGGGATCCTTCATAAATAACCAATTTTTTTCCCTTTAGAAAAGTGCCAAATTCCAAAACCGGATGTCCATCCCAACCAGGGTCAAACCTGGCTGCAGTGGAGTGCACTACCACTCCCAGTCTGGCCAGAGAAGATTTTCCATGCAGATGTCCTACAATATCATTTGGCAAAGTTAATCTTTCTTTGGTGGTGGCTATCACAAAATCGTGTTCTGTTAAAATAAATGGTTGGCCCATCTTTAGTTCCACTAGTCTCATCATTGATTCCATATCTTCTTTGGTGGCAAATTTAGTATCAATGGTATTTAAACCTTCATCTGTAAAAACTCTTAATTTATTTCCCAAATGAAAATCTATAGTAACTTCATCAACCTGACTTTCCCAATTCTTGGGAAGGGGATCAATTTTTATCAGTCCTTTCTTGATATGTTCTCTAATTGACCAATCAGGAAGAGTTCCTGAAATATCGGCAGTATTTTTTTTAGAGGTTTTTTTCCTTGCCATAATTTTTATGCTTACCCAATTTAACGATTTGAGTTATTTTTTTCAAGAGGGCAGTTTTTTTGATATGACTTTTATCAATTCTCGAAAAATATCATTTTTATTTCTCAAGTTACCATCTCTCATACAATTTATTACTTCCCAATTTTTTTCATCTTGAGATAATTTAAGATAAATTTTTGCAGCTTTTCCTTCATGAACAAGATTTTCTTCATGGATATCTTTCAGATGATCCTTTATGGCATTTTGCTGACCTACTTTCGCGTCAAGTTTTAAGAGAATTGTTAAATTTGGTTTTGGCATTCCATTTGTCTGATATTCCAGTTCCTCTAACCACTTAAGGAAATTTTCTCTTTCTTTATCAACTAAATTGGCTCCCTGGTGAGCCTTATTAGAAGAAATATACCTATTGGCAATCACCAATTTCCCCTGATCTAACCACCCTCTAATAAGATCTCTAGCCGTTAATCTATCATTGGCATAAAGTTTGGCAATTGAGTATGGATCCAAATCTTCAGTCAGACCCATTTTTCCTTCTAAATATCTTTTAATTTGTACAGTATATTTATTTTTACCATACTGAGGAAAAGAAATAATTTCAAAAGGAATATTTTTTTGTTTTAAATATTGGGAAAGCAAGTCAATTTGGGTGGTCTTACCAGACCCATCTATCCCATCTATAACAATCAGCTTACCTTTCATAACTTCACTTTTGATGCAGCTTTGACAAAGCCTACGAATAATGGGTGAGGCGCGAGAGGTCTGGATTTTAATTCCGGATGAAATTGAGTGCCTATAAAAAACGGGTGATTTTTAAGCTCAATCACTTCCACTAATTTTCCATCAGGAGTTGTTCCCGAAACCATAAATCCTTTTTTCTCCAACTCATCTTTGAATTTATTATTAAACTCATATCTGTGTCGGTGTCTCTCGGAAATATCTTTTTTCCCATAAAGAGAGCAAGCTATACTTCCCTCCTTTAATACACAATCCCATGCCCCGAGTCTCATTGTAGCTCCATAGTTTCTCTCCAACAGCTTTTTCTCCTGATCCGGCATAATATGGATCACTGGATAGGCAGTTTTGGGATCGATCTCTGTGGTGTTGGCATCTTTGTATCCTAAAACATTTCTGGCAAATTCCACCGTGGCAAGCTGCATGCCGTAACATAAACCAAAATAAGGAATCTGATTTTCTCTGCAATATTTTATGGTAACAATTTTTCCTTCAATATCACGCGATCCAAAACCACCCGGTACTATAATCCCCTGAAAACCTTTTAGGATACTACCATCTTTCAAAACTTTCCCTGCATCAACCCAGTGGATCTCCGGCTTTAACCCTTGCGTCCAGGAAGCATGTTTAATTGCCTCAATTACTGATACGTATGCATCAGCCAGGGTATAATCCCCTGTTGCAAAATATTTACCAACAATGCCAATTTTTACCACTTTCTTTGAATTATCAATTTTGGCAACGAAATCTTTCCAATCTTTTAGATCCTTTTGACTTTTCTTTAATTTTAATTTGCCTAAAATTTTCTGAACTAAATTTTGCTCTTCATATCCTAAGGGAACTTTATAAATGCTGTCTACATCCGGGGCTGAAATTATGTATTCAGGATCCAAACCGGAGGAAACAGCCAATTTTTTGCGTCTGAATTCATCTATTGGTTTTTCAGCTCGGGCTAAAATAATATCCGGTTGAATCCCTACCGCATTTAAATCTCTAACAGACATCTGAGCCGGCTTTGATTTTAATTCTCCAATTGAGGGAGGCACTGGTAAATAAGTTATATGAACATGAATCACATCATCGTGTTTTTTAAGTTTTAAAAGCCTGTTTGCCTCTAAAAATAACATATTTTGATACTCGCCTGCTGTTCCCCCAATCTCTACTAATACAACATCTGCATTCCTCATCTTTCCGGCTTGATGAATCCTTTCTATTATCTCCTCAGTCACATGATTAATATCCACAAATTCTCCGTCATATTCCAAATTTCTTTCTTTTTGTAAAACTGTCAGATAAATTGAACCTTGAGTAGCAATATTATTTTTATCCAAAGATTCATTTAGGAATCTTTCATAATGACCCAAGTCCTGGTCTGTTTCTATACCATCATCCAAGACAAACACCTCACCGTGTTCTATTGGGTTCATAGTGCCGGCATCAACATTTAAGTAGGGATCCATTTTTAAGGGAGAGACTTTAAATCCTGCTGATTTTAAAAGAAGGGCAATTGAGGCAGTAGCAATACCTTTACCAATTCCACTAATAACACCACCACTGACAAATATGTATTTCATTTATTTTGGGGAATCCGTCTAAATATGAGGTATTTTCGAGGCCCTCAATATAATACTAAATTCCGTTGATACTTGCAAGTATCAACTCCAGGTTACAGTTTAAATTTCATAACCAATCTTATTTCCCTCTAAGTGATCTCTCAATGCTAATTCTCTTCCTGATCTAACGAAACTGGTACGAACTTCAAATGGTAGCCCAAATCCTGCTACTTCTTCTCTTAATTCTCTAGCGTATTGACTAACCTTCCGAAGAGTGGGTTTTTCTAAGCCTTCTTCACTGGCTTCCTCAGTAAGTACACTCCATACAAAAACCCCAAAGGTTCCTTCTTTTTTTCCTCTTATAAAACCTTCGCTTATATATGTCTTCCGCGCTATTCCTAAATCTTCAACTTTCAATCCGTATGCTGATGTAGCTATTAAAAGACTCCATCCTGTTTTTGGTGGGTCTTCTCTTGCAGCTTCTAAATTAATTCCCATAATTGCATTATATCACACTTCTTTAAAGTTGCGTACCCACACCCGGTGTGTGGTAGGTAGACACCTCAGGTACAGTTACACCTTTAGGTTTCGTCCAGGAAGCAAATTTGCAGGTTGGCCTGTTAACGAATTCTGTGAGAAATGGTAACTGATTGAACAGACTCACCAGTTCTTCTTACACCTAATTTAGAGCCTAAAACCTGAGAGGCATTAAAAATTTCTATCCCTAAAAGTTCTCCCTTTTCGCCAAGCTCTAAACTAATATCAGGAGTAATCCCTCTGTGTTCCTCCTCAACACCACTTTTAATATTAAGCCACAAAATATCATGTTTTTTATCGTAATATACTTTTTGCTTAGTCTTCTTCATTTTTTGCCCACCTTCCTCTTTTAAGTTTATTTTCAATCTCTTGCCTGGAAGTAGGATAAATAGTAACAGCTTGAATCTCTAACTCCATTATAGCATAGGCCACAACCATTGGACGAAGCTTTCCATTATATTCCATGTTTTTTACAACAATATCATAACCAGTATCCAGATCTTTATATTTTTCTTCAGAATTCTGAATAATAACTTTAGGATAACTTTGTGGGATTTTTCTTTCTTTAAGACGAATTTTAAGATGAGGTATTAAAACAATTTTCATTTTATTAATGAGGTTACTTCTCCCCTCCGGGGCTCGCAATGACAAGTTCTTCTGGTTTATCAGACTTAGGCTTTGTCCAAGAAGCAAACTTGCAGACTGGCCAGTTTTTGCAGCCGTAAAAAGTTTTACCCCTTCTGGTATGTCTGACTACAATATCCCCACCATCTTGCGGACACTTAACATCAATTATTTCCTCTAAAGCTTCTGTATGACGGCATTTGGGAAAAGTGGAACAGGCCAGAAATTTACCAAACTTCCCTATCCTTATCACTAATTCATTACCACACTCCGGACATTTTTTACCAGCCAGTTGGGGTTCTATTTTCATTTTTTCTGCTTCTTTAAATGTTAACTCCAATTTTTTCTCAAATGGCTGGTAAAATTGTCTAACGGTGGGACGCCACTGTCTTTCCCCATTGGCTATCTCATCCAGTTCATCCTCCATCTGGGCAGTAAAAGAATAATCAACAATATCCGGAAAATATTCCACTATAAAATCATTAACAGTAAAACCTAATTCTGTTGGAATAAATCTTCTTTCCATTCGCTCAACATAAAATCTTTCTTGAATGGTAGAAATAATGGGAGCATAGGTGGAAGGCCTACCAATTCCCAACTCTTCTAATTTTTTAATAAGTGATGCTTCATTATACCGGGGTAGTGGTTCGGTAAAATGTTGATCAGGTAAAAGTTGAATTAAATTTAGAGAATCATTTTCCAAAAGTTTTGGCAATATTTTTTGACCGGTATCTTTCTCTCCCGCTTCGCCCACGCCTTCAGCGTCGCTCTGCGCGAAGCGAGGCGAGTCATCTTCCAGTTTTTCTTTTTCATAAAGTTTTAGCCAACCATTAAATTTGATTACTGAACCAGTTGCTCGAAGAAGATAACTATCAGCAGTCACGTCAATTGTGGTTTGGTCTAAAATTGCCTCATTCATTTGACAGGCCACAAATCTTTTCCAAATTAATTCATATAACCTGATATGATCCTTATTAAATCCATTTCTGGTCCTTAGATCCTCACTCCTGACTCCAACATCAGTCACCCTGATTGCCTCATGTGCTTCTTGAGCATTTTTGGATTTTGATTTATAAATCCTGGGTTTGGTAGGTAAATATGATCGGCCCAAAAAATCTGCAATGAATTTGCGGACAGCAAGAATGGCCGAGGAAGATAAATTAACTGAATCAGTTCTCATATAAGTTATCAGTCCTTGTTCATATAAATTTTGCGCCACCATCATGGTTTTTTTAGCAGACATACCCAATCTGTTGGAAGCAGCTTGTTGCAGGGTAGAGGTAATAAAAGGCGGATAAGGGAAACGGCGAACTTCTTTCTGAGTGATTTTGGAAACCACATACTGAGCTTTTTCCAGATTTTTAACATGCCCATCTACCTCCTCCTTATTCTTAATTTCCAGCTTCTTGCTATTTTGTTCTATTAGGATAGCAACAAAGTGATTTTTGTCATTCTGAGGCGAAGCCGAAGAATCTCTCAACTTGTTTGAGTCTCGCATTCGCGAGAGATCCTTCACTTCGTTCAGGATGACACTTTGTGTCAATTCCGCCTCAATACTCCAATACTCTTGCGCTTTAAAAGCCTTAACTTCCCTTTCTCTTTCCACAATCAACCGCAAAGCCACTGACTGAACCCTACCAGCAGAAAGTCCTTTTTTAATTTTTTGCCAAAGCAGGGGGGATAATTTATAACCAACTAACCGATCCAAAACTCTTCTGGCCACCTGGGCATCCACTAATTTCAGATCTATTTGACGGGGTTGATTAAAGGCCTCTCTTATAGCTTCTTCGGTAATCTCATGAAAAACAACACGCTTTATGTCTTCACTTTTCACTTTTCCCTTATCACTTATCACTTGTTCCAAATGCCAGGCAATTGCCTCACCTTCCCGGTCAGGGTCGGTGGCAAGCCACAATGTATCTGCACCCTCCATCTCTTTTTTCATCTCATTAACTCTTTTTCTTTTATCTCTGGGGATAACATATTGGGGTTCAAAATCATGCTCTATATCTACCCCAAGCTCTGATTTTGGCAAATCCCTCACATGTCCCATTGAGGCCTCAATAGTGTATTTATCCCCCAAAAATTTTTGCAAGGTCCTGGCTTTGGTAGGTGATTCCACGATTACTAAATTATTCATATTAATTATCTTTTCTCTGTCATTCTGAGTGTAACGAAGAATCTCTTGCGAATGCAAGAATCATTATACAGAAGAAGTCAAATTTTTTAGTCATTCAAAATCCGAATCCAAAACCTGGGGATTAACTTTTTCTAACTCTTGCTTTAAATCAGTTGATGAGTCAAACTGAAAAGTTTTGGGAGCATTCGGGGTGGGGATTGGCGTAGGATTAGAATTTATTTCACTTTGATTATTTGAAGAACTTTCAGGACTAACTAATTGTTTAGCTTGATTTCGCAAAGGCCCAAATACAACTAACCCTATTCCTACTATTATTATAATACTTATAATTATTATCTTTTTCATCCTTAATCTTAGCTCCTAGTTCCTAGTTCTCCAATGCTTTTTCCACTTCCCCTTTAGCTCTTAACACTTTTCCCTTTAAAACTACCAAACTATTTCTTAATTTATTTTCAGAAGAAAAATTTTGCGCCCGCTGGAAGGCAATTGCCTCAGCAGTATAGGTGATCCAATAATCAGCAGTTTCAATAGTTGTATCCACGTTGCCAAAAGCCACCCTAGTTTCCTGTATTCCCTGCCTTGTTCTTAATTCCTCCATTATTGCAGCCATCCGGGAAACATCCTCCTCAAACCTAGTGCAAATCTTCTGATTCACCTCACCTAAAGATGGTACCGCATAAACCGTAATAGGGAAAAATACCGCTAATAAAGAAAGTGCAAAAATTAAACCTCTCATTATTAAAACTTTACCACAATTGACTGACTGACATTACCACACTTTGTCATCCCGACGATTGATAATTAGATTCCTGCATTTGCAGGAATGACGTTTATGAAACTACCAACTCCACCCCAACTTTAAATGTCTGACCTTTAACTAATTTATTTTCCAAAATCATCCTAGAAAGATTGGCTTCTAAAGTATCTTGAATCAATCTTCGAAGAGGTCTTGCTCCAAGTACTGGGTCAAAACCTCTTTTTGCCAATTCTCCCACCAACTCAGGAGAAAATTCCATCAAATATCCTTTTTCTTTCATCTGATTTTGCAATTGATTCAGTTTCAGTCTGACAATTTTTTGCAAATCTTCTTGTGAAAGCGGTTTAAACAACACCACATCATCAAAGCGATTTATCAGTTCCGGTTTGAAAACTTGCAATATCTCATCATTTACCTGTTTATCCAAACTTTCTAAGGTTTGTCCTGTTTCCAAACCTTTGGCAATTGTTAAAGAAGCCGCATTAGAGGTGGCAATAATAATGGTATTGGTAAAATCAATTGTCCTACCTGCCCCATCAGTTAATCTGCCATCTTCCAAAACTTGTAAAAATAAAGTTAAAATTTTAGGGTCTGCTTTCTCAAACTCATCCAAAAGAAGCAATGCATATGGTTTACTTCTAATGGCCTCCGTTAATAATCCACCTCCTTCCGATCCACCGATTAACCGACTCACCGACTCACTGGATTGATATTCCGACATATCAAAACGGATAAAAGCTCCTTCTGTTTTAAAGTAAACTTCGGATAATGCTTTAGCTACCTCAGTTTTCCCTACACCGGTTGGACCCACAAATAAAAATGACCCGATTGGTCTTTTTTCTTCCCTTAATCCTGTGGCTGATCTTCTTAAACTATCAGAAATAACTTTAACTGCCTGCTCCTGATCTATAATCTTTTGATGTAAATCCTGCTCCAAATTAAGCAGTTTGCTATTATCCGCATTACCTATTTCTACAATGGGCACTTTGACCCGCTCAGAAATAATTTTAGTCACCACCTTTTTTGTGATCCAGCCATTTTGAGCTTGAGTCTGAGCCTCTTTTAAAATGCTCATAGCTGAATCAGGCAGAACTCGATCATGGACCATTTTGGCGGATAGTTCAGCTACACTTTTTATGGCAAGGTATGTGGTTTTGATCTTACTATTCTTAGCAAAATTAATCGATCTGGATTCCAAAATATTAATGGTATCATCTATTGATGCAGGAGATAATTCAACTTTAATAAATAGTCTGGCAAAAGCCCCATTTTTTTCCAAAATTTTGCTGTAGTTTTCCGGCTCAGTGGTGCCAATAAATTGAAATTTGTCGGATTCCAGATATGGAAGAATTAATGAGTAAAGATTTAAGCTTAATCCTGCTTCTCCCATCCCTAAATTGTGAATTTCCTCCACAGCCAGGATGACATTTTGAGCAAACTCCACCTCCTCAAAAATATCTTTAATCTTTTCAGCCAATTCTCCCTGAGTTTTAATACCGGATAAGAGTTTGGTTAAATCCAAAAGCATTAACCTTTTAATAGCTAGAGCCTCCGGCGCATCCCCTCTGACAATTAGTCTGGCCAGGTGTCTCACCAGGGCGGATTTACCTGCTCCAGGTTCTGCCACCACCACTACATTTTTACCAGTTTGTTGAGATAAGATATTTACAATGTGTTCCACCACCCCATTGGTTCTGATGAAATTGATACTTCCTTGAGTGGCAGCGGTTTTGGTCAAATCTTCCCCAGACCTATCCAAATTGGGAGTTGGTGTTCCCAACCAACCTCGATTAATACCTTTGAGATGATGTATGAAGAAATCATCATTCCAAATCCACACCTTTTTCCATTGATTTCTTTTTTTCTCCAGATAAAAGAGAGTTTGGCGGAAATCCTCCAAGGCAAGATTATATTTTATTAACTCATTTTCAATATGAGGAATATTAAAAAGCGCTGCCACAAAAAAATGTGAAGCCCTGATATATTCACTTCCTCCATCCTTAGCCAACTGATATGCCAGATACCCCACCCCTTGCCAATCCTCAATATCAGAATTCGAGATCATTTCTGGTTTTATTTCCAGAAAAGTTAAGAAATAATTAATCTGAGAACTTTTTAAAAGTTTATTAAAATTTAGATCCTTTTTTTTAATTTCCGCACATTGCCAAAATTCCTCTCTTGACTTTATTTGCCAGACTTTTTTGTGAGGATGTAAAGAAACATGGAGAATAAATAACCCCACTCCTGCCAAAAATAAAACAGCACTAACAATAAACGGAATATTTATAATTGCTAGGATTGGTAGCAAAAACCAGTAAATGGATATCGCCAAAATCAGCACAGTTGCCAAAAGATAAGCAAATAGCCCAATGATAATTCTTGTGAACCTAAACAGAAAACTTAAAATTCTTCCCACAATTGAGGAGTCATGAAAAAGAGGAGTAAATATCAATCTCCACATCAGTCCTACGGTCAAATCTTCCTCCAAAAGCAGGATGAGATTCCTCCAAGTTCTGATAAAAGTATCCAAGCCCTCTATATACCAGAAACGTACAAGGTGAATTGGCAGGTATAAGTATTTCATGTTAGTCGTCAGCTGTCAGCTTTCAGTCGTCAGACAATTTATAATTTTTCTTATAGCTGATGACTGATAGCTATCTCACTCTTACTAAATTTCCATTCAGGTCTAATTCAACAAAATGTTCAGCTCTGCCTTCTCGAAAAGCCGCGCACTGATTTTGATCTAAATCATCTATGTCCTGACGAGGCTCGTGGACCATATCCACCACCCAGTCTGGCATCAGAGCATTTGTTAAGCAAGGTCCCTCAGAAAAATTTAGCCCTTCTTCTTTTCTTAGTTGATATAAATACCTGGCCTGATTTACGGCCGTACTAATTTCATCTTTGGTAATATAGTCTTTTTGAAAATCTACATTAAGTATTAAGGTTAAGGCTGCCACGAGTATTACAAAGGTTAAGGTTAAGATTAAAAACACAAATTTGGGAATTGTCTTCATCATAAACATTATCTCATCAATCCTCACACTCGACAATAGTTGCCGCTACCCAAGTTTTGGACCAGACCGAAGATCTCCATTTTCAGGAGGTTGGCAGAGATTGTGGCTGCCGACAGATTTAGCATTCTTGAAATTTCATCAATATGCAACGTTTCATTTTCCAAACATTCCAAGATTCTTTTTTCTTCTTCTGTTATTTCCCTTAATTCTTGATTCTTAATTCTTAATTCTTTCTTTAATCCCATCTCATCCAAAATCTCACCGGCATCAAAAACCGCCTTTGCCCCTGTTTTTATTAAATCTATCGGCCCTCTTGATAAACTAGAGGTAACCGGGCCAGGCACGGCAAAAACTTCCTTGCCCCCCTCAACTGCTAATCTGGCAGTGATTAATGATCCTGAATCGGAGGCTGCCTCGGTGACCAGAATTGCCTTCGATAAACCGGCGATAATTCTATTCCTGGAGGGAAAATTACCCGGGAGGGAGGGGTAAGAAGGAGGAAATTCAGACATCACTGCCCCAAAACCTTCACTGATTTTTCTGGCCAAATCACGATTTTCCGGAGGAAAAATGTTGTTTAACCCCCCTCCTAAAACTGCCAGAGTCCTGCCACGATTTTCAATGGCAGTCTGGTGTGCCATTCCATCTACGCCTCTGGCCAGACCTGATACAATTGTTAATCCGGCTGAGACCAAATCTTGAACAAATTGTTTGGTCACGGCCCGACCATAACCGGTAATCTTTCTGGTTCCCACCACCCCGATGGCATTTTCATCTTGGGGTTTAATCTCTCCTTTGTAATATAAAACAATTGGCGGATCGTAAATCTCTTTTAAAAGTCTAGGGTAGCTTTCATCATAAATGGTCAGCCATTTAATACCTGATTTTTGGATTGAATCTGCATAAGTTTCCAGGTCTAATTTCTGACGCGTTTGAACCAACAATTCCGCCACATTTTGGGGAATCCCAATCTTTCTTATTTCCCCAATATCCGCTTCCCAAGCCAATTTTGGATCTTTAAAATAATCCAAAATTGCTTTTAGCCTAATCGGCCCCAGGCCATCGATGCTATGTAAAGCCATCAGGTATGGAATATTATTCATTCTCCTAAAGTCCTCCCTGAATCTGTGGCTGGGGTATAAACATCCTTTATTAAATTATTTTTATCTTCAGAAAAATACCACCTGAAAGCTTCTTTCACTATTGGAGCTGCCACAGAGGACCCTTCTCCTCCGCCCTCTATTAAAACTGTCATAGCAATTTTCGGATTGTCTGAAGGTCCATAAGCTGTATACCAGGCATGAGTTTTATCATCAGGATCTCCATATTCTGCAGTTCCTGTTTTACCTGCTGTGGCAATTGGAAAAGTGAAAAAGGGCCAGGCAGTACCGCCTGAGGCTGGTACTTGCTCCAATCCTTCTTGAATAGTTTTAATGTGATTTTCTGAAATTAATTTGGACGTCAAAATTTGCGGGTCAAAATCTCTGGCTAAGAAGTCTCTACTTTCAATTTTATCAAGCAGTTGGGGTTTATAAAGCTCACCATTGGCAGCGATATATGATGTTATTCCCAAAATCTGCAGCGGGGTACTCAAGACAAAACCCTGTCCAATTGCCATATGCAGGGTATCTCCTGGATACCAGATAGTATCAAAAGTTTTTATTTTCCACTCCTCATCCGGCACCAATCCTTCTACCTCTGTCGGCAAATCTATTCCCAATTTCTTTCCCAAATATAATTTTTTGGCCCAATCTATAATTGGCTCTTTACCAATCTTTATGCTGGCTTCATAAAAATAAATGTCGTTAGAGCGCCTTAGTGCCTTAACCAAATTAACTGCTCCCTCGGTCCTACCGTACTGATTAAAATACCAATTGGAAAATTTAAAGGTTCCTAAATATAATACTCCGTTATCCAAAAATGTGGTCTCCGGTGTAATTTTGCCTGAATCCAGTGCTGCCAATGAAGAGACAATCTTAAAAGTAGATCCGGGCGGATAGGTACCGCCAGTGACTCTATTTAGAATGGGAAAATTTGGGTCACTCAGAACTCCGGCAATCTTATCTTCATATTCAGACTTTGTAAAAAAATTGGGATTGAAAGAGGGAAATGAAGCCAAAGCCAGAATCTGACCGCTATTGGGATCAGAAACTACAACCGCACCACAACAGCCCCCTGATTCTTTTAAATAATTATCCATCAGCTCATAAATTTTTTTTTGCAAATCGCTATCAATTGTGAGGTAAATATTTTGACCGGGGATGGGAGAATTTTTCCTCAAGGTTCTCACCTTTTTCCCTGTTGAATCAACTTCAATAATTTCGCCGCCATCTTTGCCTCTTAGGTATCTCTCGTACTGTGCTTCAATGCCCTCCTGCCCAACTCTGTCTCCCAATCGATAATCTGAATAACTTTCACTTAATAGCTGCTGGGGAGAAATTTCTCCCACATAGCCTATGACATGGGCCATCATCTCACTCATCGGATATGTTCTGACATTATCTACCTCCAAATGCTGAGCTCTGGGATCATTTTTGACTTCCAACTCCAAAGCTTGCTCCCTGGAAATTAATCTTGATTTTTTTCCGTCGGCGGGCGGATCCTCATCAATCAATCTAAAGGCAGGTGAGGCGGCTGCCAGAATTTTGCCATTTCGATCAAAAATCACCCCCCTGGGAGCATGGGTAATTTTAATTTGAATTCTATTACCATCTGCCAATTCTTTATTTATTTTGCCAGAAACTATTTGCAGATGAAAAATTCTCACAAAAAGCATAAAGAAAATAACAAGCAATACAGTCTGAACTGTGGTAATTTTCCAGGGATTGATTTCTGAACCTTCCTGAGAATGCTCGGAATCAAAATTGGGAATTAACTGCTCTTTCCAGTCATCTTCCTGATCGTTCTTATAAGATTTAGTTTTTAGATTAATCTTTTGGACTGAATCAGAAAAAACAAATCCCAAAGATCTTTTTTTTCTTTTCATGGATTAATTTTAAGCTTAATTTCTTTTTTAACTATAAATCTTTCTTCCCATATTCTTAAAACAAAATAAACAGGTAAGGTAACGGCAGTTTCTATAATAATTATCCATGATAGAGAAATTGCCTTATTAGTAATTAGGGAGATTAATATCTGCTCAAATAAAAGCATCGTCAAAGTTAAGGGAATGATTAATAAAAAATGTTTGGCTAATCGGCTGTGAGATAGCAAATGAACCAATTCAATAATGACTAAATAAACAATACTCAAAAGCCCCAATGGCAAAAGGCTCAAGTGAGAAATCAATAAACCAAAGATAAATCCTAAATAGAGATTATTTCTCTCCTCTTTTATAAAAGCCCTGGCAATCAGTATTATTAGAACTAGGTTAAACGGCACAATTGTTGTTTGCAAAAACGATAAGAATAATAAAACACTTACTAAAATTTTCATCTTTATTGATTAATTACAAAAACCAACTCCAGATCTCCGATGTCAAAAACATACTTCACCTTAGCTTGTTTAAAAACTTCATTTTCGTTTTCCAAAATTTGGGTCACCTGGCCCAAAATTAACCCTCTGGGAATAAAACTTTCTGTCCCTTCCGAATAAACCAGGTCACCTATTTTAACTGGTTCTTCATGTAAAATTTTATCCAAAATAAGCTCTGTACCAAATTGTCCCAATAAGACCCCTTTAGCTTTTCCTTCCAAGCTTTGGGTAAAGGCTGCTACTTTGGAATCCGGGTCGGATAGAAGCTCTATATTTGAGCTATTTTGATTAATCTGAATAATTTTACCAATATAATTATCTTTAAAAATAACTGGTTGTCCTAAATTTAGTCCGGCATTTAATCCCTGATCTATTTTAAGATATCTACCTAATCCAATGGGTCTGGCAGGCAGAAGATTATAAGTTCTACGATCAATACTTTCCTGCTGAGTTAGAAGCGCTTTGGATTCTGCCAATTCTTTTCTAAGAGATGCATTTTCTGAAAGTAGTTGTCCAATTTGTTCTTTAAGGGCCAAATTTTGCTGTCCTGCTTCTCTGGCAGAGAAAATAAAATAAAATTGCCTGTCAATATTCTGATAACTCCTATAAATCCCAAATGAAATGGGATTGGTTACAAAAGATACCATTCTTTGAGGGATAGCAAATAATCTGAAGGAGTCCAAAAGAAGAATTACCAGGGAAAACAATACTAAAATCAGGAAAAGCTGTAAATGAGGAGTGGACTTTATCATCCGCACCAATATATCATAGGATTCAGTTATTGACAAAGATTTGAATAGGGATTATATTCTTAGGAAATTGTGCCCAAAAAGAAAATGCCGGAAAGACCACCATTTATAGAACAACTCAAGGCCAAATGGGATGAGGGAAAATTCGTCTGCGTGGGTCTTGATGCTGATTATGAAAAAATACCCCAACATATAGTTGCAAAGTCACGAGAGACTCTTTATAGCCGCGAGCAGATAGAAGTTTTTTCGCGGGTCACCTTTTTGAAAGAGATTGTGAATGCCACAGGAGATTTAGTCAGCGCATTTAAACCAAACAGTGCTTTTTTTGAAGATAGTCCTGAAGGGGAGGAGGCTTTAGCTGAAATTATCGAACATATCCATTTGCGTTTTCCAGGAGTACCAGTAATTGGTGATGTTAAAAGAGCAGATATTGGCGATAGTAATAGAGGTTATGCCAAAATGGCTTTTGAAAGATATGAATTTGATGCCGTCACCACCAACCCATATTTCGGCCATGATACATATGAACCATTTTTAAAATATCCTGGTAGAGGTTTACTTATACTTTGTAAAACCACCAATAGAGATGCCGGCATGTATCAAGATGCACCAGTTAATCTCCCAGATTATCAAGAAACAGAAAAACTCAATGGTATCCCTCTTTCAGATGAGGAATATGAGTTGGCCCGCCAGGTTGCTAAAAGAGATATCGTACTCCCTCTATACTATTTGGTGGCCTTAAGGACTGCCACGCTGGCAAAGGAAAACCCCAATATTGGACTGGTGGTCGGGGCAACTCATCCGGAGGCTTTTGCACCGGTGAGAAAATTAGCACCTGATTTACCCTTCTTAATTCCGGGTATTGGGAAACAAGGGGGAGATCTGGAAAAGACCTTAAAATATGCTCCGGACAGCAAAGGTCAAGGGGTGATTATCAACTCAGGTAGCGCTATTATCTACGCCTCATCTGGTGAAGATTTTGCGGAAGCAGCCAGAGCAGCTACTTTAAAACTCCATAATCAGATTACAGAGCTTCGTGCTAAAAATGGATAAAACATCTCAGAAAGTAGCTAAAATTTTACTTTCTATAAAAGCAGTTTCTTTAAGCCCCAAAAAACCATTTAAATATTCATCCGGTATTTTGTCCCCTGTTTATACAGATTGTAGAATTTTGATGGCATATCCTAAAGAAAGAAAAATTATCAGGGATTTATATATCAAAGAAATTGCAAAATTGGGCAGTATAGACCTTATTGCCGCCACCGCCACAGCCGGTATTCCCCATGCTGCTTGGATTGCGGATAAACTCAACCTGCCCATGGTTTATGTCAGAGGCTCTGCCAAAGATCACGGGAAGGGAAATCAAATAGAGGGAATTGTCAAAAAAGGACAGAAAGCAGTTGTGGTAGAAGATCTCATTTCCACTGGAGAAAGCGCAGCAACCACGGCTAACGCCACCAGGGGTGCCGGCGCAAAAATTTCCCACATTATTGCCATTATTACTTATGGCATGAAAAAATCACAAAATAATTTTACAGCCAATAAACTCAAATTAATTACTTTGACCACTTTTCAGGATGTAGTGGAAGTGGCCCAGAAAATGGGTTATATAAATAAGGAAGAAATGCCCATTATTTTAGAATGGACCAAAGACCCGCCTACCTGGGGTAAAAATCAGGGATTTGAATGATTACACTTCCAGGTTTAATTGATACCCATGTCCATTTAAGAGAACCTGGGGCAACTCAAAAGGAGGATTTTGAAACAGGGACTAAGGCTGCTATTGCCGGAGGATATACTTGCATTTTGGATATGCCTAACAACCCTGAGCCTACTATAACACCTGAAGCACTCGATAAAAAAATCTCGTTGGCAGAGGAAAGAATTTATTGTGACGTTGGATTTCATTTTGGGGCTACTTTAGATTCCACTCAACATTTTAAACAGGCTAAGGATAAGCAAAGCTTGTCGCTTCGCGATAAAATTTTTGGATTAAAAGTTTATATGAACCATACCACTGGTACCTTACTCCAAGAAGATCCGCAAATTTTGCAGACTATCTTTGAGTCTTGGCCCAAAGATAAAGTATTAATGGTTCACGCAGAAGGACCAACTTTAGAAAAGGCTATCCAACTTGCTAAGAATAACGGTAATAGGCTTCATGTTTGTCATGTCAGCTTGGCCCAAGAAGTAACCATGATTAAAAAGGCAAAATCAGATGGTTTACCTATTACCTGTGAGGTTACCTGTCATCATCTTTTTTTAACAGATGAGGATGCAAAAAAATTGGGCCCATTCGGAATGATGAGACCACCATTACCTAACAAAGAAGATCAGCAAGCTTTGTGGAATGGAATTTCAGATGGCACAGTGGATACAATTGCCTCTGATCATGCTCCCCATACCAAAGAAGAAAAAAATCCGCCAGCAGGCGGATCAATCCCAAATGGTATTCCTGGTTTGGAAACTACTCTTCCATTATTATTAACAGCTGTTAATGAAGGGAAAATAACTGTCGAAAAAGTAATTGAATTAACCAACACCAACGTAAGAAAAATTTTTAATGTCCCTCAGCAATTTGATACTGTAGTGGAAGTTGACCCAACTAAACACTATACACTAGACGCTAGACGCTTATATACTAAATGCGGCTGGACCCCATTTGAAGAAATGAAAGTTACAGGAAAAATTAAAAGGGTTGTCTTAAGGGGACAAGTAGTTTTTGAAAATACGGAAATTGTTAATCCCCCTAAGGGTAATGTCATCTATCCTGAAAAAATTAAACAGCAGCCGGACTAAATTGAGATATGATTTCTTCTTTGGTTTTTTCCTTTTGTCTAATCTGTTGCGCAAGTTTAGGATTCCACATTGCTCCTGTTGCTGATTGGACCACATCAGCACCTGCTGCCCTATACTCCAGATAATCTTCCACATCCATTACTCCGCCTACTCCAATTATGGCAAAATCAGCATTAAGTTTTTTCTTAATTTGTTTTAACCTTTTAACCATATCCAGTCCTGCCCATTTTATAGATGCTCCACAAATTCCTGCAGTTAGCCTGCCTTCTCCCGGCAAAGCCTGATTACCATCCGCATCTAAAACTTTAGCAGGAATGGTGTTTATGGCAGAAATACCGGAAATGTAGGGCAAAATACTTTTGATAATGCCCTCCAGAAGTTCTTGTTGTTCTTTTGAAAAGTAACCAATCTTGATTAAAAGCGGTATCTCACCTATCTTCTCTTTTGTTTTTTTACAAATATTTAAAACTGCACCCGGGGAATAACAGACAATTCCCTCATTTGCCACATTTGGACAAGACAAATTTAACTCAATTACCTTTGCTCCAGCTTCCATAGCAAATTGTGCTGTTTTAGCAAAATCTTTATGATAATCATCATCTCTAAATCCTGCCTGGATAGTTCCTACCACAGAGGCAATCAGAAGTTGACCATTGCCTGCTGACTCGATGGCCTTTTTCATATCTTCCATCCAAACTTGCGCTTGGGGTGAGGGATTACCAAACGAGTTAGTGATACTAAAATCCTTAGCATCCTTTTCAGTATTTTTACTGGCTATTAAAGGTTTTTTTGCTCTTTGCAAAGTTAGATCTCCCTCCACATCAACAAATAAAACATTGGGGTGTTTATTGGAAGGAAACTCTATTGATCTTCTGGTTTTATAGTGGATTACATCAAAACCTTTTTCAAAGGCAGCTTTACAAAATTTGGAGTTAAGTAGCGGTCCGGATGGGATGCCAAAAGGAGTATTAATTTTAAATCCCAAAAAATTATATTTAGGCCTGTCCTGAGCGTAGTCGAAGGACTCTCTTAAATCCACTCCATCTGCCAAATCACCAAAAGGACCTTGTTCATAATTTTCATCATAACTTTTTTCAGGATCATAAAAAGGCTTATTCATGACAGATATTTTAACATATTATCGTAACCCTCCTGTCACTTTTACTTTTCCTAATAAATCCAAATTTTCCAATACCTCCCCACAGCCTCTGACCACTGTGGTGAGCGGATCATCTGAGATATAAACCGGAATTTTAGTTTCTTCCGCAATCTTTCTATCCAGGCCCCGAATCAAACTACCACCCCCTGCCAAATAAATACCTCTTTCTACAATATCTGTTAAAAGCTCCGGTGGAGTTTCTTCTAATACTTCATGAATAACATTAATTATTTCTGAAATCGTAGGTGATATAGCTTCTCTAATTTCCGCTGTAGTCACTTTTAGAGACTTAGGTAATCCGGTTGATAAATCCCTTCCTCTAACTACTGTGGCTAGATTATCCTCCTTACCTTCACCTAAGGGAAAGGCTGATCCGATTTCAATTTTGACATCCTCGGCAGTTTTTTCTCCAATAAGCATGCCATATCTCATCCTCATATAAGAGATAACTGCCTCATCTAACTCATCCCCTGCCACCCTTAAAGATTTATTAATCACCATACCCCCCAGTGATATAACTGCAATCTCAGTTGTCCCTCCGCCTATATCAACTACCATTACTCCTTCCGGATCCTCAATGGGCAGTTTTGCTCCAATCGCGGCAGCCATTGGCTCTTCAATAAGATAAGCTTCCCTTGCTCCTGCTGAAATGCAGGCATCCTGGACAGCCCGTCTT
Organism: Candidatus Daviesbacteria bacterium; assembly: GCA_030699125.1. Taxonomy (GTDB): domain Bacteria; phylum Patescibacteriota; class Microgenomatia; order Daviesbacterales; family UBA10151; genus JAUYKM01. Next base: position 68,419 of record JAUYKM010000016.1, read on the forward strand.
TCCACCTCAGTCACTCCGGAGGGAATCCCTATCACAATTCTGGGTCGGGGGATTTTTGGTAAGGAAAAGGTTCCCTGGGAAGGAGTCTCGTGAACTTTATGGATAAAGTAGCGAAGCATGGCCTCGGTGGTTTCAAAATCAGAGATGACCCCATCTCTTAGGGGTCTGACAGCCTCAATAGCCGCAGGGGTTCTTCCTATCATCCTTTTGGCCTCAGTTCCAATTGCCAGAATTTGTCTGGTTTTTTTATGAAGAGCTACAACAGTGGGTTCCCTAATTAAAATCCCTTTACCTTTGACTAGGACCAGAGTGTTAACAGTACCTAAATCTATACCAATATCATGAGAGAATATTTGCCAGAGCTTTCCAAACATGATGGGAGTTTAACATACTCTTGATTTAAAATTAAGATAAGAGTATAAACAAAATATGACAAACGGATTAGAAACAGCAAGAAATTATTTAGGTTCAGTTGTAGAAAGAACTGTAGGGTGGGCTGGCTATCAAAGAGAGCATCATTTAGAATCTATTTCTCATCCCATTACCAATCAATCATCCCCAGTAGAGATAAAGCACAATCAAAGTCAAGCTGTGCTTACAGGTTTAACTGTAGGTTTCTTGACTCAGATTTCAGCACCTATAACTTATGAAGGCTTTAAACGATTTGCTAATATGGACACTCTACCTCTTGTGCTTATGGGTACAGGTGCAGTTGATACTTTGTCAACAATTCCTGCTGTTATTTTTTTGAGCTATGGTCATCCAGCTGAAGCTATTCTTGTAAAACTTGCTGCCAACGCTGCAATTCATGTGGGTTTGGATCTTATAAGAGCTGCCGCCCGTAGAATAAAAACCTTCAGACCCCCTGCAGATATTTTAGCTGTATAAATTGCCGTCTAAATTTTTGCAATCCTTTTGCAATCCCCATGTATATAAACTCCATACCTCTATACAATTTGCCTACGGCCGTTATATTTTTGTATACTAACTTCTATCTTCCTAAATTTTCTGATTCCAAAACTATCACCCAATCCTCTATCCCTACGCTTTTAATAAAATTCCTTAAAGATTCTACGCAATCTTTTTTGGTGGCCCAAACGCTTTGCTGCCAAGGGACAAAACCCCAATTTTTAAGACTTGCCCTTAGTAAATTCCTAAGCACTCTTCTTTTTTCCGGAACATCAAAAACAACCACCCTCCATTTTCCATCCCATTTTTTGTTATCTAACTTGATACTCTCCCAAACCGCTTTCTGTCTTCCTTTGTCAGTTAATCTGTATGCTAATCTTTTATCATCTACAAAATCAATTAAACCTCTTTCCCTAAGTCTTTTTAAGGTTTGAGATAAAGATGATTTTTTAAGATCCGGATAACCATAATGGTAACGATAATGATGATAAGCAAAATCTTCAAATCTAACATATCCATCTACACTTTTTTCTAAGGCTAAAAGGATAAAATTCCCTATACTCTTTTTTGTCCTCATATAGACATTTTTACTACGGCCGTAGTAAAAATGTCAATTGGCCTAATCAGGCTTTTCTGTGTAAACTTAACCCTAACCACGACACTTGTAAATCAGCTTAACTGTTAATATAATCCACCCTATGACTAGTAACCAAAATCCTGAATCATTACAACTTACCCCTTTAACTTCTTTATCAGAATTTATGACTGCTAATCTGCAGATTGATGAAGAAAAAAGAGAAGGAATCAGCCCGGTTGGTATTATTCTTTATGCTGACAAAAGTAAAATGGTACTAATTGGTTCCCGCACTAATGAAAAGTTTAAGGGAGCTTTAGTTTGTAGCTATCAAGACACCCCTGAAGGATTTGATCCAAGTCTGGTAATTGATGGAAAAAACAGAATTATAGATTTGAGTGATTACCATGAATTAAAAGTAGCACAAGTCACTTTTGGTGGTGCTGATATAAATACCTATCGATCAATTCGTACCCTACCCTCAGTGATAGTCAGAATGCATACCCAAAATCCCATGACTAATCAGGAAGAAATTGTTAATGTAGATGAGGAAGAATTATTAAGAATTTTTACAGGTGAGGCAGGTGGAATTGCTGTTTTTTCCGGAGCCAGTTTAACAGAAGAAAATGCTTTGGTGGTTGACAAAGATACACAGGATAAAAAATCGGGTTTAGTTTTTTTTATGCATCCTGATACTGACCCTACTACAGGATTTGATTCTGTGGCAGGATTATATTCTTTTCTTAGAAACTTAAACAAAGAATTTATTGATACCCCTCGATATCCTTTGCAAGCGCAATCTTTACATGCTTTTGATTTTGGTTTGAAAGATGGTTTGTATGATTTTGGCGGCATAGAAGTCAGGGAAGAGCTTTTTAGGACCCAAGTTATTGCCAATACCAGGCTGGCTGCCAGATTGCACCAACCGCGATATCAGGAATTTTTAAATTCACATTTGCCGGATGTGAATACACCTGCTTGGGCCAGCTTTGTCAGAAGAATTTTAATGATAATTGGTATAAAAGATACGGATTTTAAACAACTAGCTAACAGGTCAATTGATAGACTAATCTTAGGAGAGGACGTTCCAGATGAAACTTTACTTCTCCCTGAACCAAAGCAACAAAAAGATAATAATTTTTTCCTAAAACTTAGAACTACTAAAGCTAGGGATATCTGGCAACAAATAGGTGATAAATATACCAATTATTGGTATAGTCGGAGTTTTATTGCAAATTTAGTCGATTTGATTGCTGAAGCTGAATCCTTATATGAAATTGAGGATGGAATAATTTCTTTACAAAGATTAGGGGATTCAAGCTTTAAAAATATTAATTTTGGATATAAATTAGATATACACGCAAAGGAAAAAAGAATTAAATGGAGTGACGCTTATTCTAATGAACATAAAGGTGAAGAACTACTCCAATACCTAATGGCAGAGGCTTTGGAAAAGAAAAAACAAATTGAAGCGTCAATTCCAATGACATTCTGACCTATACAATATCTTTTCCCCAATGTTAAAATAAGAACAACTTATGCTTGAGAGAATTATTCCTTACTGCTTTTATGTCCTATTTTTTCTGACCCCTCTTTTTTGGACTTCGAAAAATTATGAACTTTTTGAGTTTAATAAAATGCTTTTGGTTTATAGTTTTACGGTAATAATTGTGGGTGTATGGATTCTCAAAATGATCCAGCAAAAATCCTTTATTTTTAAAAGAACTCCCCTGGATCTTCCTCTGCTTTTATTTTTATTAGCGAACATTTTAGCAACTATTTTTTCCATTGATAAACATGTCTCAATTTGGGGCTATTATTCCAGATTAAACGGCGGACTCATATCCATCATTTCCTACCTATTATTATACTGGGCCTATTGTTCCAATTTTGATGGCAAAAATATCAAAAAATTATTTTATTTTGCTTTTGCCTCCGGTACCATCATTTCCCTCTGGGGAATTTTGGAGCATTTTGGTGTCTCCCCTTCCTGTATTATTTTAAGAGGAGAACTCAATGCCTCCTGTTGGGTGCAAGATGTTCAAGCAAGAGTTTTTGCCACCTTAGGTCAACCCAATTGGATGGCTGGATATTTAGCCATGCTAATCTTCCCTGCTCTGTACTTTTTGCTCACTGCCAAAACTAAGGTTCAACAAGTTAGCAGTTACTTGTTACTTGTTACTTTCTATCTGGCTTTCACCTTCACCTACTCCCGGGGTCCCACATTGGGTCTGATTGGAGGATTTATTGTTTTTATTCTACTGTCATCCCCGCGTAGGCGGGGATCCAATTCCGAATCTAGCTACTTTAATTGGATTCCTGCATTCGCAGGAATGACAAAAGGGATAATAGTTATTTTGTTATCCTTTCTAGCCATAAATCTCCTTTTTGGTTCTGCCCTCACAAACTTCAAATTGGTCTCCCAGTTTGCAGCACCCACAAGACCCACTATCTCTTTACCACCATCTTCCGTAACTCAGCTGGAACAAGGAGGCACAGAATCAGGACAAATTAGATTTATTGTCTGGCGGGGAGCTTTGGATATTTTCCGCCATTACCCCATCTTTGGCTCAGGATTAGAAACCTTTGCCTATGCTTACTACCAGTTTAGACCGGTTGAGCATAACCTAACTTCGGAGTGGGATTTTCTTTATAACAAAGCTCATAATGAGTATTTAAATTACTTGGCTACTACTGGTTTAATAGGATTTTTGACTTACATGGGAGTAATCGGAACTTTTGTAATATGGTGTGTTAAGGGAATAATGAATAAAGAATTAAGAATTAAGCTTAATTCATCATTCTTAATTCTTACCGCTCTATTTGCCTCCTACATCTCCTACCTAATTTACAACTTCTTCCTTTTTTCCGTTGTCATTATTGCTCTCTTTTTCTATATTTTTCCTGCCATTGCTTTTGTGGCAACTGATTCCACAAAACAACTGAAGTTTCCAAAAAAACTTTTCACTTCTTTTATATACCGTCGTCCTGCCTATACAAAAGCAACTCAAGTTATTATTGTCGTTTCCATCTTCTATCTTCTATTCTCCATCTTCCAACTTTGGTATACAGATACCTTATTTGCCCAAGGACAAAGAGCCTCTGATGCCGGCAATCCTGGTAGGGCATATAATCTTCTCACCACTGCTCATGAGATAAGAGGTGATGAGCCTTTTTATCAATCTGAACTTAGCCTTGCTGCTGCTTCGGCTGCCGTGGCTTTAGCCGAAATAGGTGATGCTTCCTCCTCAGCCACATTAAAAAATGAAGCTATTTCTACTATTGAACATGTTCTAAAAAACAATCCTAATAATGTCTCATATATGCGAGCTGGTATTAGAACCTATTTTGAGCTCTCAAGCATAGATGAAAGTTTTATTGATGATACACTTACGGTCATCGACCAGGCGATTCAGCTTGCTCCCACTGATCCAAAGCTTTATTACAATAAGGCCTTGATCTTACAGCTGAATGGAAAGGATGCAGAGGCCATTGAGACTTTACAGAAAGCCATTGAGCTTAAACCAAATTATGTCCAGGCTATTGATCAACTAAATGAAGCCACTGCCTCAGCCAGACCATGAAGAAAATTGGCAAAATCATTGCCGAGACTCACTTTAAGGACCGTCCTAAAAATATTGCTTATGAGTTTCAAGAGTTTGGAGTCTTTTTAGCAGAAAGCTTGAATGATACCAAACGTTATAGTCTCTACATTAAAATGGCCAAGGAATTGCCCAGGCCAATACTGGAAGAAGCCTTAAACTTCACCAAAGGTTATTATGGAGCCAAAAATAAAGCCAAAGTATTTATGTGGAAGCTTAAGGAATTAAGATTGCAAAAGTTGTAAAATATAGGGGGATGGATAATACTGAAATCGAAGGAACAATATTTGCCGAGGCTTCTCATAAATTGGATTCATTCCTAGAAGAATTAAACTCGCCGGAAACACCAGATTATATTCGACCAAATTGGATCATGAAACGTCTTCCCTACATAAGTAGGTATGATCTTTATAAATGGGTAAAAAGCGGTTTTATCCCTGACGAAATGATTCAGAAAAAGAACAAACGATCTTTTTTTGCCCATGATGGAGCGGAATTAGCTGGTTATATTGGTTTTTTTAGAGTAGAGGGTGCCCCATTAGAAAAGTCAGTATCAATGGCACAAAGACATTTAAAAGGTGAGCGACCTTTTTAATTGCTCCAATTTAGCCTAAATGCTACAATTCCCCTATGCAAATAGTTTATGCACCTGATCCCAGGCTGAGAATTCAAGCTAAAAAAGTTAAAAAAATTACCCCTGCCCTTTTGCAAACTTTAAAAGAGATGATTAAACTTACCAAAACCTTTCATGATCCTGAAGGAGTGGGTTTAGCCTCCACTCAAATAGGAATGGATGCGGCCTTTTTTGTAGCCAAAAATGTGAATGCCAAAGGAAGATCTGGGGGATTTCTCTCTGTAATAAATCCCAAAATCCTAAAATGGGGAAAAAGAACCAAAAAATATTTTGAGGGTTGTTTGTCTACCCCCAATATTTGGGGTGAGGTCAAAAGATATACTAACATTAGGATTTTATACCAAGATATAAACGGCAAAACTATCAACAAATCCTTAAAAGGGGTTTCTGCCTGGATATTTCAACACGAAGTTGATCATCTTAATGGTATTCTCTTCCAGGATCGGGTTTTGGAACAAAAGGGTAAGTTTTATAAATATACTGGTAAAGATAAAGCAGGAACGGATATATTTGAGGAGGTGACCATTTAAGGTCATGACATTATGAAGAAATTAAAAGTTGCTTTCTTGGGCACACCATTATTCGTTCAGCCAATTAAAAAAGAATTGGCAAAATACTTTACCTCAGCAGAATCATTAAACGAAGCAGATCTGGCAGTAGTTGCAGCCTATGGCAAGATTTTAACCAAAGATGAGCTGGAAACCCCAAAATTTGGCTGTATTAATGTTCATCCATCGCTCTTACCCAAATATAGAGGCCCTTCACCTATCCAGCAAACCATTTTAAATGGAGATAAAGTAACCGGCATTACCATTATCAAAATGGATGATAGAGTAGATCACGGACCCATTATTTATCAAGAGCAATTAGAGCTTGCTGACATTGATAATTTTGCTACTTTGAGTAAGAAAGTGTTTCAACGTTCAGCTGAGATTTTACCCAAAATTATTGAGGATTTTAGTACAGGAAGGATAAAAACCATACCACAAAATCACAATCAAGCTACATATTGTGACAAACTAACCAGGGAAAGCGGCTATTTTGCTATTGATCATCCCCCGTCCACGGATAAATTGGAGAAAATGATCAGAGCCTACTATCCTTGGCCGGGAGTTTGGACTAAATGGAACGGGAAAATAGTCAAATTCCTCCCAGAAGATAGAATCCAAATGGAAGGCAAAAGGCCAATATCCAAAAAGGACTTCTTAAACGGCTATCCTAATTTCCCTATGAATAATACTCATAATTGAATTTTTGCAATTAAATTGTATAATCCTAACTTATATTATGTCTGGTCATCCTGAATCAACGCAATCAATGGATTTTAGAGATAAATTTAAACAGCTTCGTCAAAGAGTAGGAGTTGAACAAAAAACCATAGCCAAGGTAATCGACATACGCCGTGAAACCTATAATAGGTGGGAGCGAGGAAAAGGAGATTCTTTAGTAAACGAGAAAATTATACTTTTGGCCGGTTTTATTCTCACTAAACTACAAACAGAGCCAGACAGAGAAATACTTATTCAGGCAATTAAAGATGAAATACCCCGACCGCAAGTCCTTCAACTAAGAAAATCTTTACGAGGCAACTTATCCTTAATCAACCAATTAAATAATAAATTATCTCATACTTAAACCGATTCTACGATTTTCCATTATCTTCTGACATACCCAGCTGATCCAACCTGAAAATTTTTGACCTACCATCTACATTTACTATACCTTGATAACCCATTGGCTGCCTTCTCTTTCTTGTTGAAGGACCAGACAAATAGTACGGTAGTAGTCTCGTAGTTTCCTCCTCAGATAAAACTTGTAAGATAGGTTCTATGTCTCTAAAAATATGGCCGTCGGGAAGGATTTTTATAAATCCCGATTTATCTCCGTTGGTATTCCTAGTTTCTAATCTATCAACCATTTCGTTGTTATTCTATACCAGATAGAGGCTTAATTTCAATCTTAAACTTCCTAACCGGCTACCCCAATTTTCCTTTGATTTCTCTTTCCTAATAAAATTTATTATAATTTAAATCATGCAAGCTGAACAAAAACCAAATTTTTTAGAAAGAGTAGCGGTTAAAGGGCTATTATTTTTAGAAGACCATCTTGAGAAGAAACCTTCTCCCCCAGTTGACTGGGCAGAAAGAAGACAACTTTTACAGGAAGTGGGTGGAAGTTTCTTGCTAGTCGGAACAGCAGCCATTGCTGGAACAGCTTTAAGATTTATATGGGAGCATTATCAGAATGAACAAATTGCCCGAAAAAGAGATGCTTACTTACAAGCATTAAAAGAAAGGGAAGATTATTATGGAATCAGTTGGCAAAGTTCTCCTGATGTACAACTGGCTATAAAAAAGGCGAACGAGGATCCCAACCTAAAAGTATTAGGATTAAATAAACTTGGTATTCGTATTTATTCACAAGGTAATACCTTCTTCTATCAATCATCTAATATGGCTGTGTTGGCAGTTGATAAAAAAGCTTTAGATAGTTTTTTACGAGAGAATGAAAAAACAAAAGAAACACTTGCTTTTATCATAAGTGATCAGCAGACTCCAGCACCAAATATCTCAGGTATTAATAACTTTAGATTGGAACTCAAAATCGAAAAGCAACCACCTACTATAACTCTGAATACTTCCCCTAAGCAAATTGTAGGAATAAATCTTTCTTCCAATGTTGCTGCCATTTATGAATCTTATCAAAAGGATCCATACAGAACAATGCAAATGTTGACAAGGCCAATCACCACCAGTTCTGAATGGCAACAGTTTCAGGATAGTATTACTTTATACCGAAATCGTTTTACTGAAGGCAAATTGGAACCTTTTATTAAAACTGTAGCCATTAATCCTATCTGGCTCCCTTAAAGGGTATTTATTACTGATAATTTGGATCATCATGCTGCAGGATACTTACAAATTCTGGTACCCTTTGTTCATTCTCCATATTATCCAAATTACCTATCACTCTATACCTACCTATTCTTAATCGCCAGTTCCCTCCGACTTTTCCAATTATTGGATCGTCAGCTGTAAAGATCTTACCATCTGGATGGTGTGAACCCTGTTTCTCATATAGTAAAGCCATTAAACTTCTATTAAAAAAATGCCTCATTTTTCTTTGTGGTACACCTTCTTTTAACCTTAAGAAAGCTTTCCAAGCAGAACCTATATCTCTAAATACCTCTCCTTTTATTTTAATTGGCATAGGCAGCTCTGTTACATCATCACTAAGAGTTTCTGAAGAGGAAACCTTAGGTTGCTTTTGTGGATGTTTTTCTTTTTGCAGCAAACCATGCTGGTCAAAAATCCCCAAATCTGAATTCATTAAATGATGACTTTTTAAGTATTTTCCTAAAGATGGCTTTTGGTAATAAAGGTAGTGAACCAAAAAAGAATCAGGAGCTCTAGGTAATACCCAATCATCTACTTTGTGAAATAGATCATCTTGATCAGTTTCCAGGCGACGTTTCTGTTCATTTTCCTCTTTAAAATGCTCTGCTGCTAGAGTTTTTCTTTTTTCTCCTAACTTCATTAATTCATAATCAACTTCTGTTAATTCTCTCTGATAAGGCTGAACTGCAGGATGAAATTCCCTTGTACCAATCAATTTCTCTGCAAATTTGCCCAAAAAAGATAACCTACCTCTTGCCTTAAGCTTACCAAGCTCAACTTGCACTTTCCCAACAAGTAGTTCTAAATCTCCTGGTCTCAATCTATTTCTACCAATCCCAGAGATCCCATCTTGTAACTGCTGGATATAAATTCCTAATTCTTCTTGGCGTATTTGAAATGGTAAGCTTTTCTCATCCAAATTATCTATTTCTGTTTGATAAGAGGTTGATAAAACCTCCATATACATTTCCCTTTTATGCATATCATCTCCGAGAGCTAAAACTTCGGGCTCTTCTTTTAAAAATCCTCCTAAAGCTTCCTCGTATTGGCCAATTCTTCTATACATCTGATGATCCCTATTTAATACAGCTTGTGTAATAGGTTGTCTTCTTAAAACAAGCAGATTGGTTAAGTAGCCAACTATTTCAAGAGTGGGATCTACTATTTGCTCTTCCATAGAGACAATATTTGTAACTGGAGGAGAAACTTGTGGCGATTCTTTAAAACCTAAATTTTTTTCTGGCATATTACCTGAATAATACCACTATTATATTATAGGTGTACTAATAGAGGGTTTTTGAGGGAAGTAAGGAGTTTTTATTATTCTTAAACACTTGGTACAGTATTTTTTACCATTATATATATGAAGGTTAACTTTTTGCACTCTTGAATGAATTGGTGCACGCAAGGCCCAGACACCTCCGGCTCCGGATGAACCTTTCTTGTGCCTGGAGAAGGCTTGAATATTTTTTCCTTTGCCACATCTTGTACAGATTAACATATGTGGTAATATATCATAATGTCTCCTGAATTCATAGCCCTTTCCATAGTCATCCTGCTTTTTTCTGTCATCATCCATGAGGTCATGCACGGGGTTATGGCTTTAAAGTTTGGGGATAGTACAGCTCAAAGAGCAGGCAGGCTTACTCTAAATCCCATCCCCCATATCGATCCTATTGGTACCCTCCTTTTACCAGCTCTTTTAATATTAACCGGTTCCCCTATTCTTTTTGGCTGGGCCAAACCGGTACCGGTGAACCCTTTAAATTTTTCTAATTTAAAGCGGGGGGAACTGATGGTTTCAGCTGCCGGGATACTCTCCAACTTTGGATTGGCAGCCTTGGCAGTAATCATCTACCACATACTAAATGGCCTACCTCAGACTTTTCCCGCCATTGTGGGATCACTCCTGCAATTTACCATCATGATTAATTTAATTTTGGGAATCTTTAATCTTCTGCCTATTCCCCCGCTTGACGGCTCAAAAATTCTACTTTCCCAGCTTCCCTACAATTTGGCCAAACAATTTCAAAAAATAGAGCCATATGGTTTTTTAATCCTGTTGATTCTGCTTTTTACCGGACTTTTAGGAATAATTTTTACCATAGTCAGAACCTTAACCAGAATTTTACTGGGCTTTTAGGAACTTTTTAAAAACAACCACATAAATTAGCACCATTCCAATCAAAATAGCCACAGTGCTAAATGGGGTATGATAGCCAAATTGGTAGAACAGTATCCCACCCAACAGCGGGCCTAAGATTCTGCCCAATGATTCAAAAGAGGTGGCAATTCCCATGGTGGTACCCTGACCTTCATGTGTTTGTTTGGAGATCAGGGAGTTAATATTAGGCCTGGAAAGAGCTGATCCCAGACCCACACCCATCATAAAGCCGGCCATCATCAAAGGGATAGTGGAGAAAGACATCAAAAATAGTGCTATAGCCATAATAGTCAAACCTAAAATGACAACTTTGTGTTCCCCAATTTTTTGAGAAATTTTATCTACCAAAAACCATTGCATAAAAGCAGATACCAACCCCATTAAGCTGAAAAATATGCCAATTGTGGTAGCCTCAAGATGTAAAATTTCTGCCCCCAGCAAGGGCACGCTGACCTGATTGTTAGACAATCCATAAGACCATAAAAATACCAGAATAAAAAGTGATCCTAATTCTCCCCTTAAACCATGGTACATCTTGCCAATATTTAAAAACCCTTCCTTTAATACCAATTTTTCACTTCTTTTTGCCAAAGATTCAGGCAAAAACAGCTGAACTGATAAAAGATTAATCAGAGCTAAAGCTGAGGCTATAAAAAAGGGCAATTGCAATCCTTGAACAGAAAGCAGTCCGCCAATGGCAGGTCCAAAAATAAAGCCTAGTGCCAAAGAGGCTCCCAGTCTACTCATTCCCTTAATCCTCTCCTCCTTGGTAGTCACATCAGCCACATAAGCAGTGGCTGTAGGCAGGGCTGCTGCTGAGAAAAGCCCCTGCAGGAAGCGGGAGACAAAAAGCCAATTTAAGGATTGAGAAATGGCAAAGATAAAATATGATATGGACAATCCCGCCAGAGCCATGGAGATGATCGGCTTTCTGCCATATCTATCAGATAATCTTCCCCAAAAAGGAGCGAATAGGAACTGGGCAATGGCAAAAGAGGAGGCCAAAAGTCCAATCACAGCCTCGGTTGCTTGAAACTCTTTGGCATAAAAAGGCAGCAGGGGAAAAACCATGCCAAATCCAATTAGATTGACAAAAATAGTCAGGTAGATGAAGAAAAGTGCCGGATTATTGATAAATCTTTTTAGCATGGCAAAAAAAGAAGCACCCTCCTCCGGTGCTCTCACTTCAAACGATTATTATAACACCTTCTTGTCAAGTCCCTCAACTTGACGCTTAATTAAAGTTTAATATCCGACACATCAGGTAAAATATGGATGTGTTAAATCTGACTAAAATAACAATAGCCTGGGAAATGTTTGAGTCTGGTATTCCAAAGGCTCACATAGCCTCCAAGCTGGGAATTAATAGAGA
>JAUYKM010000004.1 GCA_030699125.1 Candidatus Daviesbacteria bacterium
ACCGATATATTAAACAAAATTTTTACCGACAAAGACAAAGAGTTTTTCGCTATTTATAAAGATAAAAACGAACAAGAAATAAAGGATGAAATTTCCAAAAAACAGGAAGAAACCAAAAAAATTGAGCAGGATTTATCAGCACTGCAAAAGATAAACAAAAAATATTCAGAAATAAGTCAGTTACCCATAATCAACCAGCTTTCTTTTTCCACTTCTATATCAACAAAAGCAATCTACTCTGAATTAGTTTTAAGACAGCTAAAGGAAAAAGCACAAGATCAGGCGGATGAAAAAATAAAAGCACATTTTGAAAAACACAAAAGATTTATTGAGACAGCCAAAGATCAAATACCTAAGGATTATCAAAAATCCGATTGCCCGCTGTGTATGCAACCTCTCGCTAACGCTTCAAAATTTATTGAATATTACAGAGTCGCTTTTGATCAGACATATGAAAACGAAAAAAGAAAATTTTTAGCGGACATACAGAATTTAAAAAACGAATTGGAAATATTAAAATCCTCTATCAATCTTTTGCCAACAAAAGTGCTTGGGATTTTTAATTCTTTAGAAAAAATAAAAACTGATTTTGAAATTCAGGATATTTATAAACTTGAAGAAAAAACGGAATATACTGAAAAATTTGGTGAAATTTCTATCGTCCAAATTGATGAACTTATTTTAAACCTAGAAGCGTTGAAAAGTATTGAGCGAAAAGAAATAAAACTTTCAGAAGTTTATGACAAAATAACGGAAGGAGTAAAGGGAATAGTAAATAAAATTGAATGTTTGAATAAACTGATTGACGATAAAAACAAAGCCATTTCCGCTTTCAAAGGTAAATATTCCGATCAAAATAAAATTACTAACGAAATTCAGGAAAAAACTAAAAATCAAGTAGAACGGCAAGAAATAGCTTTGTTTTTAATAAATGACAAAATCCAGTCGATCAAAAATCAAAACTCGGCGGTTATAAACCAAAAAGCTTTGGTTGAAGTATTGAAAAAAGCCCAAGAAGATCTGAAAAATCATCTCGCCAACAGTATACCCGAAAGCGTTATCATAAAAATGATTGATATTTTAGGAAAGTTTAATTTAAGTTTTACGCTTGAACATATCAAACCAGCACCAAACACAAAGGACTATTCTTTTTCATTTAAAATTAAAGACCAAAAAGGGCACGAGAGAGATTTTAAGGACGGACTTTCAGAGGGCGAGCGACAGTTAATTTCTTTGGCTTTTTTCTTCTCTATCAACGAGAGTTTGCCAGATAAAGCCAATACCGTTTTGATTTTTGATGATCCAATAACTAGTTTAGATTCGCCAAATTTAAAAATACTTGCTGATTTGGTTCATGAAAAAACACAGGAATTTTCGCAAGTGATTATTTTTACTCACCATCCTTTATTTTATAAATATGTGGCTAAATGCGAAAATCCCAACCCGTGCAAATTTGGCGTTTTAAAAAATCATGATGCTTTTGGTGGAAGCTTTATTTTCTTTGATCCTGGCTTTGATTTGACGGCAGAGGTGCAAAAGTGCAACGAAGAAATCAAACAAAACGCCCAAAACGGAAATTTAAAACCAGAAGAAATTGCCTTGAAATACGGACAACTTTTGCGTCTTGCGGTTGAAAAATTTATCAAGCACGAATTATTGATGTGGAATAAGGAAAGCAATTTTGAAAAAGAAATAATAGCAAATTTATCAAAAAGCAAAAGTAAAATTCAAAAACTAGAGGACAGTGATTTGGAAGTAATGGCAAATATTCATAAATACTGCAATCATTCAAATCTTTTGCATGCAGACAAAGAAAATCCGTCGGCACTTTCGGAATTGATGACACATATAGATAAATTTGTTATTATTCAAAATAAGGTAAATCAGTAAGTTTTCAAAATTCACCCATTTTTAGTCCCGCCGTCCGTCCGCCGAAAAGTTTTGGGGGCGAAGCCCAAGCA